>NZ_JBVJVO010000001.1:951630-1136393 GCF_055603625.1 Streptomyces sp. NPDC037273 | reverse complement strand
CGGGAGGTGTTCGTTCGCTGTCGCAGTTTTTCTCCCCTTTTTCCCCCCCCCCCTTCCTCCCCCCCCCCCCCCCCCTGCCCCCCCCCCCCCCCCCCCCCCCCCCCCCCCCCGCGACGGGTCAGCCGAGGCGGATCAGCCCGGCGGTGGCGGTGGCCGCTTCCAGGGCGGGGGTGCCGTTGTAGGTGGCGGTGTACCCGAGGTGGAGGAGGGCGGTGAGGACGGGGACGACGCCGGTGCAGGTCGCGACGCCTGCTGCGTTGGTGGTGGCGCTGCACACGGTGCTGGTGCCGACGGTGAACTTCACGGTGGCGCCGCTGATGGGCTTGCCGGTGGTGGTGTCGGTGAGGGTGGCCGACGGCTTCAGGCTGATGTTCAGCTGGCCGGGGGACAACGAGAGCAGCAGGGGTTCGGCGGTGAGCTTCGTGGTGTCCCGGGTGTAGGTGTAGCGGTCGGCCGGGCTGGTGGTGCTGGTGCCGGCGGGGGTGGTGACGGTGACGTCGGTCGGCCCGGCGGCGGTGGCGGCCGGGGAGGTCGCGGTGATCTCGGTGTCGCTGCGTACGGTGAACGAGGCGGCCGGGGCGGTGCCGAAGGCGACGGCGGTGGCGCCGGTGAAGCCGGTCCCGGTGATGGTGACGGCGGTGCCGCCGGAGGCCGGGCCCTTAGCGGGCGTGACGGTCGTGATCGTGGGTGCGGGCCGCTGGTAGGTGTAGGTCCCGGCGGCGATGGTCCGGCCCTTTGCGGTCAGCGCGACGCCGACGGTGCCGGGCGCGTGGGCGGGGGCGGTCGCGGTGACGGTGGTGTCGTCGACCACGGTGACGCCGCTCGCGGGTGTGCCGTCGAAGGTGACGGCGGTGGTGCCGGTCAGGTGGCTGCCGGTCAGGGTGACGGTGGTGCCGCCCGCGGCCGGGCCGTGGTCCGGTGCGATGGCGTTGACGGCGGGTGGGGCGGCCTTGCCCATCGCCAGGCCCCAGGGACGGGAACCGGTGGGGACGGTGGCGGTGACCGTGAGCGTAGCCGTGTCGATTACCGACATGGTGTTGACGAACGTGTTGGTGGCGTACACATGGGTGCCGTCGGGGTCGGCCAGCACGCCGCTCGTCCCCGCACCGGTCGGAACGGTGGCGACGACGGTGTTGGTCGCCGCGTCCACGACGGACACGGAGTTGCCCCCGCGGTTGGCGACGTACACGAACCGTCCGTCCGGTGCGACGGCCACGTTCTGCGGCAGGCTGCCGACGGGAACGGTCGCCGTGACGGTGGCGGTGGCGGTGTCGATCACCGACAGGCGGTTGTCGTTGTAGTCGGCGACGTAGACGTGCGCGCCGTCGGGGCTGACCGCCAGCCCAGCCGCGTTCCCCACGGGGACGGTGGCAGTGACGGTGTTGGTGGCAGTGTCGATCACCGACACCGTACTGCTGGAGAAGTTCCCGACGTACAGCCGGCTTCCGTCCGGCGACAGCCCTGCGATGTCCGGGAAGCTGCCGGCCGCAATGGTGGCGGTGACCACCAAGGAGGACGTGTCGATCACGTCGACGCCGCCGGGGTCGGCGGTACGGACCACGTACGCCCGTCCCCCGTCCGGAGAGATGACCACCGACTGGGGCGTGCGCCCCACCCCGACGGTGGCGGCGACGGAGTTGGTCGCGGTGTCGATCACCGAGACCGAGTCACTGGCACCGTTGGCCACCCACGCCTGGGACCCGTCCGGCGTGAGCGCCATGCCCGTCGGCGCGCTGCCGACCGTAATGGTGGCCACCGTCGACCCGGTCGCCGGGTCCACGGCGCTCACCGTCCCCGCACCGGCATTGGAGACGTACACCAGCTGCGCCGACCCGGCCGCGTACGCCGGCACGGCGGTGGACACCGTCCCGACAGCGCCGAGCAGCACGGCGGTCAGCAACGCGGCCGCGCCGCGCCGTAACCGGCGCGGCGCTCTGCCGCGTACGTGGGGCCTGTCGATCGTGAAGGGCATGAGCTCCGCCTCTCGGAGAAACCTGACCGAATACCTTTGCTTCGACCTTCAACTCATGCTATTCACAGACTTTTTGATGAAGCCTCACATGCTCCGTACCTGCCAGATCAGCTCACTTGTTGATCTCTTTTGATCAGATTCGATCGCCTTGGCGGGGCGCAGCGTGATCGTCTGGACGAGTCCCAGGAGACAGGGCCTTACCACCAAGGCACGGCGCTACCGGTACAGAGCCACTCCGACCCGCGGAAGGCGGGGTGGGACGTCGAGTCGTCGGCGGCCGGGGTACGCGGACGTCGGAAGCCGTCAGCGGACGGCGGTCGGACTGAGCGGCTGGTCCCAGTCGATGCGGTGGCGCCAGGTGGGGCCGAAGGTGCGCTCGGGGTTCATGGCGACCTTCACGAGCACCCGCATCAGCACGGGCATGACCGCGGTGGCGACGGGACCGGGCGCCTTGACGCGGTTGACCTTCCTGGCCTGTTCGGCGATCTGTTCCACTCGGGGGCGACGGGAGCGCTCGTAGGCGTGCAAGGCCTGCTCGACCGGTAGGTCGCGAAGCGCCCGGGCCAGTTCGACGGCGCTCTCGGCCGCAAGCGAGGCGCCCTGGCCGGAGCTGTTGGAAGGGGCGTGCACGGCGTCGCCGACCAGCACCATCCGGCCGTTGTACCAGTGCGGCACGCTCGGCATGATCCACACGGAGCCGTTGACCTGGAGCTGCTCGGGGTCGATCGCGCGGACCATGGCGCCCCCAGGAGTGTCCTGGCCGTACGTGTCACGCAAGACCTGCAGCCACTGAGCTGTGGGGACGGTTCGGGCCTCACTCAGGGGCATCGAGGTGGCGTGCGGGAGGTTGAATCCGATGCGGGTACGGCCGTCGGCCTCGCGCCAGTAGAGGTAGTAGGCCCGCCGGCCGAACGCGAAGTGCGTGACGCCGGCCGGCCCGGGCACGGGGTGGTCCACGGCCACCTCGAAGCCGAGGACGCCGGTGTACTGCGGGCCGGGTGCGCCGGGGTCGATCAGCGTCCTCACGGTGGAGTGGACGCCGTCGGCGCCGATGAGCAGGTCCGCGCGGGCGGTGCTGCCGTCCTCGAAGTGCGCGGTGACCCCGGTCTCGTCCTGTTCGGCGCCGGTCAGGCGCTTGTGGTGCTCGATGCGGATGCCCTGTGCGGCGGCGGCCTCGTGCAGCACCCGGTGCAGGTCGTTGCGGTGGACCTGGAGCGGCGGGGCGACGCCGTCGAGCTGCGGGATGGTGATGTTCCTACTGCCGAAGGACAGTGCCGTACCCACGATCGGCAGTCCGATCGCCGCCACCTCCTCGCCCAGGCCGAGGAGTTCGAGTGCCGCCTGGCCGTTGGGGGCCAGTGCCAGGGTGCCGCCGACGCCCTCGGTGGGGCTCGGGTAGGCCTCGTACACGGTCGCGTCGACGCCTGCCTTGCGCAGCGCCATCGCCGTCACCGGCCCGGCGATCCCGCCGCCGATGACCAGCGCGGTCCGTACCTTGATCGTCTTGCTCATGTCCGTCATCTCTCCCAACGGGTGATGCCTCCGGTACGCACGTGCGCACCGGGGCGCGATGTACCGCCCGGGTGGAGAGTCCGGCTATCGTTGCCGTTGCCATCTCGTGGCCGGATTCTCCTGTCCAGGTGACCGGTTCGGGATACGACGGGCCCGGCGTCGATGCGGGAACATCACGCCGGGCCCACTTCATCAACTCGCCGGGGGCACCCCCCGGTCCGCCGGCCCCGTCGTCGCGGGCGGAGCCTCACCTGTCGCCTCCCACGCCCGCCACTCGGCCAGGCCCGGGAACGATCCGGACGTCAATTCCTCCAGCAGCGCGCGGACCCATTCCCGCTCCGCCTCGCGCATGGCGATCTCGTACTCGTCCTCGACCAAGAACAGTCGCGGCACGAACGCGCCGTGCTCGGCCATCGCCGCGCGCAGCACCCCGATCCCCCGCTCCAGCGCCGCAAGACGCTCCCGCAGCAGGTCCGCGGCCTGGTCCGGGCCCACCACCGCAAAAACCGACAGCCCCGCCTTGAACCGGCGCGGCTCCACCTGCGGCGTGGAGATCAGCTCCCGCACCCAGTCCACCAGCTCCACACGGCCCGCACCGGTGATCCGGTAGACCGTCCGCTCGGGCAGAGCACCCTCCCGGCCGGACTCCGCGACCTCGATGAAGCCATGCCGCGCCAGGTTCCCCACCACCGTGTAGAGCGAGCCGATCTTGATGTCCATATCGGCCTCCTTCTCCCGGCTCCGCAGCACCGACGCCACTTCGTAGGGGTGCATCGGCCGCTCGAGCAATGACGCCAGTACCGCCAGCCCGAGCAGATTGGAAACCTTGCGTCGCTTCACCAAAGCTCCATAGTCGTGTACGAGTACTCGTAGACGAGTATAGGACTGGCTGGGGCGCGCGTCATCCCCCGGCGCGCGCAGTTGTCCCATAGGGGATCGCGGGAGGGCTCGGCGGGAGGGCTCGGCGGGAGGGCTCGGCGGGAGGGGGGTCGACGTGTCCGGGCAATGCTTCACCGAACTGGCCGGGCCGGACCGACGCAAGCCGCAGGACGTCGGGCCCGCAAGATCTCGCAGCAGGGTGTGCGTGGTGGCGGGGCTCCAGGGGCCCGACTCCCGGGAGAACCCTGTGCACCCGGTGCGCCCGGTGTACCCGGCGAAGTTCTCGGTGGGATCGGCGTGACGGGGGACTGCCGACGCCGCGGTCCGGCACCGTGCGCCTCCAGCCGTGCGGGGAGAAGAGGACCACGGCAGGAGTCGAGGTCAGCAATGAGCGCTGGGGGTTCGCCGGAAGATTGCCCCGATGGGAGCGGTACGGCGCTAGCCGAGCGGGCGCCGACGCCGATCTAGGCGGACGGATCGGCTGGACCACGGCCGGCGTGGACTCGACCTCATGCCGGGCCCATCAGCACGCAGCCGGCGCCCCGAAAGCCACGCCTCGGATCCCGAAAAGGACGACGCCCCGACACCACCGCACCGACGAGGGGCTCGGGCGGTTCCCGGGGCGGCCAGACCTGCAAGGTCCACCTTGCGGAGGGGGAAGGCGGCTGCCGCCCTCTCGCACTTCTGGTGGCGCCGTGGCAACAAGGGCGGCCGCCCCGCTGGCTTCGACAAGGAGCAGTACAAGCGTCGCAACGAAGTCGAGCGGGCCATCAACCGGATCAAGAATTTCCGAGCAGCCGTTGCGACTCGCTACGAGAAGCGGGCCTACGTCTTCCACGGCACCGTCACCGTCGCCGCGATCCTGCTATGGCCGCGGACATGATTCGCCGGACAGAACCCGACTGACTACTACTCGACGGTGATGTCTTCGTAGGTGATCGTCACCTGTTCCGTCGCGAGCCCGGACTCGGAGGCTCCCAGCGACGGCCCCTCCCAACGGGACGCCCAGGCGTTGCTGAGGTGAATGCGCCGGACGGTCTGCTACTTCGCGTCCTTCAACGCGATCGTGATGTTCTGGCGGGCAGCGTCGAGGTCGGCGTTGACCGGACCTCCACCACGTCCTGCTCCAGCTGGAGTCCCGAGACGCTCTGGACTGTCTCGACCTGGAACTTACCCGGCTCGATGGCAAGGGTACTGCTGCTGAAGCCTTCACCGGTCAACACGATGTGCGCCTCCCACTGCTCACGACTGAATGGCCGCCGGTCATTCCCTCCGGCGCGCTACGCATGTGCTATCGCCACTAGGGCGTATCAAAAGCCCGGTCGAGTGAACTGTCAGTTTGCAGCAAGAATGCTGGAGAGACTCACAGCGGGGCGGTCGAGCATGTTTGTCAGCGTGCGCTGCTGGCGCTCGGTCAAGGAGGCAACAAAGATCGCTGCGTCAGCGTTGGCCTGGTCACAGGCCTGAGCTACTTCACGGACTTTCCCGTAGCTCAGCAGAGTCCGCGAGGAGTAGGGCAGACTCATCTTCTGGACCCCGCCGGCCGAGACGCCTCGCCGTTGCACAATCTGCACGACGACCCGAGCACCGCGCGCTGCCAGTTCTCTGGTTGCCGACGCCATGAGCGTTTCGAAGTCCTTCTGCTTCGCAGAGAAGTAGCCAACCAGGACTACATCAGCGCCCACGGCCGTGAGTCGGAACGCCCGACGCTGGGTCGGCTTCGCGGGCGCACGGCGAGCCAGGCGCCGGTCGCGCCTTCGAGGCTGATGCATGCACCACAGGTTAAGTGCCTTGCTGCCTGCAGTGGTGCCGGGTTTTTCTCTGACCGGGTTTCGAGCAAGATCGGAGCCACTCGTTGATGACGGCGATCGTGACGGGCGACCGTGACGGTGGCCTCGTAGCGGACGGCGAGTTTGTCGTATCTCGTGGAGACAGCTCGGTGGCGTTTGAGGCGGTTGATCCCGCACTCGACCGCGTGGCGCTGGCGGTAGTCGACCGGGTCGAAGTGCGGCGGTCGGCCGCCGCGGGAGCCGAGTTTTTGGCGGTTGCGTGCCTGGTCGACCTTGTCGGGGATGGTGCAGCGGATCCTGCGGCGGCGGCGCAGGTAGGTGCGGTTCTTGCGGGGGCGTACGCCTTGTCGGCCCGCACGTGATCGGGGCGGACGCGTGGCCGGCCCGGCCCTATGCGGGGCACGCGCACCTTTGCCAGCACGGGCTCGAACTGTGGCGAGTCCCCGCGCTGTCCTGCCGTCACTACGATCGACATCGGTTTCTGGCCCTGCTCGACCGCCAGGTGCAGCTTGGTGGTGAACCCGCCACGCGAGCGTCCCAGCCCGTGATCGACCGGCTCGGTGAACACGCCGCCCGGCGGTTTCTTCTGCAGGTCGACCTGTTTCCGGGCCCCGGCCGCGTGCTGGTGGGCGCGGCACACCGTGGGGTCGACGCTCAACTCCCAGACGATGGCACCCGCCGCGTCGCCCAAGGCCTGAAGCCGAGTGAGGACCTGGTGCCAGGTGCCATTCCGCTGCCACCGGCGGGACAGGTCGTAGACCCGGCCCCATGGCCCGTACTCGACGGGCACGTCCCGCCACGGGACTCCGGTCCGGACCCGGAGCCGTATGACATCGATCAGCTGCCGCCGGGGCCAGACGGGCGGCCGCCCCGGCTTCCTCCCCTTCTGCAACAACGGTTCCAGCACCGCCCACTGTTCGCCCGTGAGATCTCCCCGCGCCATGAACGTGATCATTCACAACTCAAGATCCACTTTCGCTACACGGCCTACGAGCTCGTGCATGGCAAGCGGGAGGTGACGGCGAAGGGTGGTCGGGAGGGGCCGGGTTCTCCCCATAGCGAATGGCGCCGCTGCCGAGCAGGACGCGGGCCCGGACCCGCATCGGCTCGTCACCCTGTCGAGAGAGCAGGACCAGCTCCTCGACGCGGGCCGTCATGGGGCCGAGGAGGGATTCCGCTTTGCGGGCAAGGAAGTGCGGGTCCGGCGTACGGCCGAGGGACAGATGTGGGGTGAAGCCGTGGGAATGCGATCCGCACAGCGGGAATCGGAGCTCCAGGGACTCGCACAGTCGCGCCCAGGGCTCGTGGCCGGCGGCGGCCGGGTCGAGCCAGACGGTGGCGTCCTCGCGGTGGCCGAACCAGTGGACGCCCGCCAGGCGGGCGGTGAACGGCGGCGTCTCGGCGAGCGCCGCGGCGACCAGCGGCAGGGCCCGGTCGAACTCGGCCTCGGGGACGAAACCGAAGAGGACGTTGACGTGCGGCGGCCAGCGACGGATCTGTCGGTCGTGTTCGCGGCGGATGTGCTGGATCGGCGGCCACAACTCCGTCGGCGGCAACCAGGCGACGGCGGTGCGGCTCGTCGGCGGGACGGCCAGGACGTCGCCGGGTTCCAGGGACGGCAGCGGACCGACCTGCCCGACCAGGGTCTCGCCGAGCCGGTCGACACCGGAGGCCCGCTCCCACACGACCTGGCCGTCCGCCTCGAAGAACACCACCCGGTGCCAGGGAATCTCCCCGCCCGGCACGAAGTCGCCGAGCAGGACCCACTTCGGCGCCGCCCCGCGCTCGGCGATCCCCATCACGAACCGCTCGGGGTCGAAGCGCGGGTCCCAGAGCACCCGGTGATAGATCTCGTCGCTGGTGTGCACGTCAGTACCTGTCCTCGACTTCCAGGGTGACGCGCGCCCGGCCGGCCCCGCAAACCAGCGCCCGTCCTACCCGCGTCGCTGCAGGTCACGACCGCATGGCGAAAACCAGCGGAGGTGTCACCCCGGCCTCCCACCGCAGCGGCTAGGACTTGTCCGGCTGACCATGCAAGTGTCCCGCGCCCGACTCCTGGCCCTGGGCGCAGATAACCCAGACAGCCTGTGCCGGAACCGCACCGCGCGTCCGGCCACCTCACCTCATCACGCGATCACACGCTTGACCTCAAGCACACTTGAGGTGTGATGGTGATCCACATGACCACGGAATCCACTTCCCACGCGGCAGACATCGAAGCGATCAACCACCTCGTCTCGACCGTCGAGCACTCCCAGCAGAACAAGGACCCCGAAGAGTTCCTCAGCCTCTTCCACCCGGACGCCATCTGGACGACGGCCCACGGCAAGGTCCTCATCGGCCTCGACGCAATCTCGGAGTTCACCCGCAAGGTCCTCCCCGCGGCGAGCTGGGACGGCAAGGTCACCTACGAGGTGATTCACGTGCTCTTCATCCGTCCCGACGTCGCGGCGGTCAAGGTCCGTCAGCGTTACCTGGCCCCGGGTGACGAGAGCGAGGGCGCCCCGCTGTACGTGATCTCGAAGCAATCCGACGGCCGCTGGCTGCTCACCGCCTGCCAGAACACGGGCGTCGTCGCCGACTAGCTTGCCCGTCGATCGTGTCGGAGCCAGATCACGAGGGCTTCCGCAGTGGCGGTGCCGACGACGTACACGTAACAGCGCTTGTCGTAGGGGGTGACCATCGCCCCGTGCTGCTTCAACCGATCGCTGGCCCCTTCGATCCGGCTGCATGAGGGGCCTGCGCGGCTCGAGCTTCGGGGCGCGGGTCTTCACCAGAACGACTTGGAGTACGTGCGGTCGGCCTGCTGGCAGTCCGGTGTGACGATCAAGGGTGGTGGGCGGCAGCGGCGGTGGCCACGGTGGGGTGGAGCTTGGCCCACGACGGGAATGTATTGCGGTGCGTCACACCAGCCAGCCCGACTAGCCTCCCCTGCATGCCCATTGAGATGAACGACGCCGTGCGCAACCTGCTTGACGCACCGCACCCTGCCGTCCTGTCCACCCTCAACCCTGATGGCAGCCCGCAGAGTTCAGTGGTCTGGGTAAGCCGTGACGGCGGCGAACTCCTGATCTCCACCGAACAAGGCCGACGAAAGGAACGGAACATACTCCGCGACGCACGCGTAGGCCTGACCGTCTTCGACCTCGCCAACCCCCAGCTGTACGTCGAGATCCGCGGCACTGCCACCGTCACCGAGGACACCGACCGCGCGGTGGCCGTCCGCATCGCCGAGGAGTACCTCGGCCCGGGCGGCGGCAAGGAGTACTTGGAAGCCCCGCCGGAGGATGTGCGAGTGGTCGTCCGCGTCACCCCGACCAAGATCCTCGGCAACGCCACGGCCTAGGTTCCATCCAGCAAAGGTGCCGGAGGCAGCGGCGATACGCCCGCAAGGAGGTAGCCGTCGACGGGCCGGGGATCGCGATTGCCTGGTCGCGCCCGTGTTCATGGCGGCGTCGGGGTGCCCGTGGCGGCAGGTGCCGCTGTTGTTCGGGGCTGCGTGGCCGGCGGTCTGCCGAAGGTTCGCCCGCTGGAGCGAGGACCGAGTCCGGGCCGGTCTGCACCGGGTCGCCTTTCATCGATCTGGCGCGCGCGGAGAGCTGGACTGGTCGGGCTTCGCTATCGACTCCGTGAGTAACCAGATCCTCAAAGAAGGCTGATGATCGGACCGAATCCGACTGATCGCGGCAAGAAAGGATCGACAACCCACCTCGTCACCGACCGGTCCGGTCGGCCGGTCGCGGTCGCCGTCTCCGCGGCCAATCCCAAGAGGCCTCACCGTGCCGCCGCTCGTCGCGTGAATACCGCCCCTCCGCAGCCACCGTGGACCCCGTCGCCGTCGACCCGACGATCCGCACGGAGACCAGAGCTACGATCACCCCCACCTGCGGCAATGGCTCCGCTCCTGCAGCATCACGCGACGAATCGGCCACCATGGCATCAAGAGCTCCGAGCGGCTCGGACGCCACCGATGGGGTCGAACGGACCACGTCCTGGCTGGCCGGCCGTCGCCGACTCCACCAACGCTACGAGCGCAAGCCCGAGCACTTCCTCGCCTGCACGGCGATAGCCGCCAGTCTCATCAGCTACCGACGACTCACCAGATACGGCGCTGCTTCAAAGACCCCTGGGCTCATACGTCGCCGACATCACTGCCACAGCCGATGCGAGGACCACAATGCCAAGGATGGTGTAGAGCCAGGTGGCCGAAAGGCGGTCCAAAGTGATTCTGCTCCCGGGGGTCTGCAGCTGGGCGAAGTAGTGCCGATACATCCGACGCCGGATCGGGAGCAGGGCAACCGGCATGGATCCGACCGCAACGCTGTACAGGAACAGGATGACCGGCGCCGGTTCCGGCCGGAGCAGCGCTGTCAGACCGGCCATGGCATAGAGGGCGGGGACTCCCAGGCAGGCACCCCACTTGCCGACCCTCCTGTTCCGCTCAACCGCGGCTCGGACCGCTTCTGGCACCTCGTCGGGATCAGGCGGCAGCACCATGAACGTGATCACGGCCGCCACGGTCGCCGCAGCGGCGATCCACCACCAGGCCTGGTCCGGAACCGAAAACAGCATCGTCCGTATCTCTCCCTTCCCTCGCCTCTCGCTGAACGACCACAGCATCCACGCTCGTCGAACACCGCACACTTCCCGTCCCAGGCAACCTTCAGCCCGGCCCCCTGCACGGCTCAACTCACCACGACGCTCTTCCCAATGTCCATCTGTCCTGTCCGCCTGTCCGCCTGTCCACGGAAGCCATCAACCGCCGCGCAGGGCCGCACGGTCCATAGGAATCGACGTCTCAGGAGAGGATCCATCGGGGCGCGTGTCCGGGGTCAGCCGGGCAGGTGAAGACGTGCAGGTCCCGGTCTCGGCCGAAGCGGAGCCTCGTGGGTTGGCCATCGAACCGGCCTCTCTGGATCGAGGCCATCCCTCTCAATGCCGGATCGCGGTCCTCAAGCGGCACCCAACTGTACGAACCACCGTCCGCCTCGTAGCCGTCGGCTGTCAGCAGCAGCCGCATCGGCGTCGCGCAGGCCGCGCAGTCGACCGCCATCGGGCCTGTCGACGCCCAAGTAGGGAAGCCGCCGACCCGCCAGCCGGGTGGTACCGACAAGTCGGCCTGGTAGCTGGGGGCGTCAGGGCCGTGCTCCGCCACCTGGGCGTCGTCCCAGGCGTCGATGAGGGCGATCAGAGGGGCGGGCAACGTGTCGTCCTCCGCCCAGGGATAGGTGTCGACCTCTTCCGGGTGCAGGATGCAAGGTTCGGGGAGTTCGTGCTCCCAGGCCAGCAGGGGTACTTCAGGCGGGGCGGCGAGGAAGCGTTCCGCGCGTTCGGTCTCGGCTGCCAGTCGCCACACAAGGAGGTAGCGGCGCTCCAGGTAGGGGCCGTGGGTGAAGGGGCAACGGAACAGCTGCACCAGATCCGCGTCGTCGGGGCCTGCAGCCAGGCCCGGGACGTCCCGGCGGAAGAACTGGGCGAGAGCCATGAACGGCGCCGGCCCGTCCTCCCCCGGCATTCCGGCCCCCGGCCACGGCGTGCTCGATGGCCACGTGCCGGCGGCTCGCGCCCTGCGGATCTCGGCCGGCGCGTACCCCTCGGTCTTGCGCTGGTGCGGCTCGCGGCAAACGGGCCAAGGCTCACCGTCCGGCCACAGCATCGGGCCACCGATGTGGCTGTCGCGCATCCCGGGCCTTCCCGGTCTGGGATGCAGCCGGGTCGTCCGGCCACGGTGAGCAGCCAGCCCCGGGAGCACGACCTCCACGGACACTGGTCTCGCCGGCGTTGTCCTCGTCATGCGCAAACCGTACGAGGCCGGGGACACGCCCCGCGAACGGATTGCCGACAGCCCGTTCACGATGAAACCCGGGCCCCCGTCACAGCAAGGAGGGTCTCCGCCGTCGCGCGCCGTCGCCACAACGCGGACGTTCCTGCTGGTCCGTCCGTTGGCAGTGTGGCCACCGCGATCAGGCCCGGGACCTGTTGAGCGTACGTCTGCCATCCGCAGGAGAACCTTCGTACGCGTAACGCCATACACGGAACCGGCGCCCGCCCGTCGAAGCAGAGGGAAGCCGGCGGCCTCGGAGGCCGTCGGTGGTCCCCACGAACAACAAGGCGATGAGCCTGATCGTGGTTCTGGCCGCGCCGCCTACCCGCCTCGCGGTGGTCTCTGCCACCGAGGTCGCCGCAGGCTTGCCCGTCGCGGTCAATTTGCTGGCCGGCAGCCTCCTGGGCGGCTGGGCGGGCGCATTCTGGGCCTTGGGCATATGCGCAGCTCCACCCTCTACAGGGTGCTGCCAGTGCGGATGGTCTCCCTGGCGACCGCCCTGGTCCTCACCCACACCACCACCCTGGACATCCTCTACCTCGCGCCAGCGGCCCAGACTCCCGCCGGCGCCGCGGCCGGGTTCGGTATCGGCGTCGTCGCCGCTCTCATGGGCGTGGCCGGAGGCGAGCGGCTGATCCCCGCCGATCGACTTGCCGCCACCAGGGCCATGGGCTCGGTCATCGGTGCCGCCCTTGGCGGGCTACTCCTCGGCGTCGTCCCAGGCGTGGTGCTCATCCCCGCGCTGGCCGTAGTCCTGCTTGCCTCCGCGGTCATGCTCGCCCGCCATGAATGAGCTGCTGCCGGGGTGGTGAAGGCCGTCATCGTGTCGCCCGCGTATCCCAGGGAGCTGGTCGGAGCGGGTCGGCGGGATCTGATCCAGCAGCAGCGGCCAAACGGCGGGGACCTGCCCGCATCGCGGGCAGGTCCCGCAACCGAGGGACGGGCGAGAGCAGGTGTCCTGACACGTGCTGATCGCGGTCCCTCTATCCCCACCGTGTTGCCCCTGCCAACGACGAGGGGTCCAGCACCACAGCCAGCCGCCCTCCGCCGAACCTGCACCAACGGCCGGGCACTTCCGGCTCCGGCCTCTCCCCGTCCATCAGCAGCCGTGCGTTCACATCCGCAGGAGGTCGTGCACGCCCACTCACCTATACACCGACACCGATCAGGAGGTCTACGCGCACACTCAGCGACGCGTCCACGAGGGGACGTCCACCGAGAACCACCACCATCACTCCCCCACCCCACACACCCGCGGTTGCCAGCCCCTCCCCCGCTGCGCGTGCGCGACCATGGCCTCGGGTGTTCCCGAGGCGGCCTGAGTACGAAGGTCCACCTCGCCGGCGACGGACGTGCGCGGCCGTTGGTCCTGCACGTCACCGCGGGCCAGGCAGTCGATCCCAGGCCTTCGAAACCGTGATGGCCGGCATCCGTGTCCTGCGAGGCGGACCCGGACAACGGACCCGGAGGACAGCGAACCCGGAGGACAGCGGACCGGAAGGACAGCGGACCCGACGATGCCGTCCCAGCGGACCGCGCCTACTCATCCCGCGCGATCCGGAGTCACCTCCGCCGACGCGGCATCTGCGCCCTCCGGCCTGGGGCATGCGCACGCACGGACAAACTCGCCACCGCCTACCAGGCCGCACTCCACCTCGCCGCCCTTCTCATCTGGGCCCGCAGGTGACCTACACGGTTCGCTCTACGGCTGATCGCCGATGCCGAGGGCGTGCTCTTTGAGGAATGCGCCCGCGTGTGCGGCCGCTTCTTCGGCGGTCGCGTACGGCGCCTCATCGGCGGCAGTGCCGGATGCTCCATCAGCGCCTCGACCGGTCCAGCCCCAACCACCGGAAGGCGACTGCGCCAGCTCAGCGGTGCCTCCGAAAAGGGCAAGCGTGCTTTTGCCCACTGTTGCGGGTGCTGGGCGGCTGACGGCCTCGGGCCATTTCTTGCGGGCGCCCTGCCGGGTGATGCCCCAGACGGCTCCCAACTGCTCGTAACTCGCGCCGTAGGAGCCGGCGGTCACTGCAGCCTGCTCCGTGAGCCGTTTGACCTCGCCGTCCATCACCTTCCACGCGGCGAGGACGGACAGGGCCACTTCGACGGGACTCGCGTCCCACATGCGGTCGGCGGGCAACCCGGTTTCTCGGGAGCGGATGGCCGAGGCCAGGGGGTTCAAGGCGTCGTAAAGGGCCTTGTCGAGCTCTACCTGCTCTTCTGGGGTGATCTCAGAGGCGACCATGCGGCAACTCTAGTTCCCAAAAGCGCTCATGTAAACCAAAGTTCACGGAGCGATCGCTTGGGGTGTCGCCACGCCAGAGGCGGGTCCTAGCCGGCCGGGTTCGATCGGGGCACGCCCAGGCCGCGCAGCGGGAGGGGTCGGCTGAGGACGAGGCTGGTGGTGGTGCTGCCGAATTCGGCCAGTTCGTCGACGATCTCCTCCAGGTGGGCCATCGAGGTGGTGGTCACCTTCATGACGTAGCAGTCGTCACCGGTGGTACGTAGGCACTCGAGGATCTCCGGACGCTGTCCCAGCAGCCGGCGCAGGGGTTCGTGCCGGGTTCCGGGGCCTGGGTACTTGAGGCGGACCACCGCCATCACGGGGTGACCGGTCCGTTCCGGATTCACCTCGGCGCGGTAGCCCGTGATCACCTCGGCCTCCTCGAGTCGGCGTACCCGTTCCTTGGTCGCCGACGGGCTCAGGTTGACCCGGCGGGCCAGCTCGGTGAAGGAGATGCGACCGTCCTGCTGAAGCTCCGTCAGGATCGCCCAGTCCGTCATGTCGAGACTCTCGGTCATTCGGCCATTTTACCGGCGGATCAACGGCTGAATGGCTGTCGAACAGGCGGGAATCCCTTCTGGTGTCAGGTGCGTCCTGCCTAGGGTTGACCGCATGAAGATCGGAGTGAACGTCCCCAATTTCGGCCCGGGCACTGATCCCGGAGTGCTGCGAAGCTGGGCCCAGACTGTGGAAGGACTGGGCTTCGACCTGTTGATGGTCTCGGATCATGTAGCGATCACGCCGGATGTCGCCGAGCGCTATCCGGCACCTTTCTACGAGCCGTTCACCACCTTGTCCTGGCTGGCCGGCCTCACCACCCGTGTCCGACTCGGCACGACGGTCCTCATCGCTCCGTACCGGCATCCGCTGGTCACCGCCCGGATGGCGGCCAACCTCCAGGAGCTCAGCGGCGGTCGGCTGGTCCTCGGTGTGGGGGTGGGGTGGGCGCGGCACGAGTTCGCCGCGCTCGGGATTCCGTTCTCGCGACGCGGACGGCTGACCGACGACCATCTGCGGGACATCCGGGCCGCCTGGACGGACACCGCCTCTTACGGAGAGCTGCGGATCCCGGTGTGGGTCGGTGGCAACAGCGACGCGGGGCTGCGCCGGGCCGTACGGCTTGGGGACGCGTGGCATCCGCTGCGCCCCACCGTGCCGTGGCTGCGCGAGGCCGCAGGAAGGCTGGAGGCGTACGCGGACGAGCAACGCGCTCCCGTGCCCGCGCTGGCACCCCGTATCGCCCTGCGACTCACCGAGCAACCGGTCGACGAGGCAGGAGGACGGCTCGCCGGTGAGGGCACCATCGACCAGGTGATGGCCGACCTCGATCAACTGCGGCTGCTGGGCGCCGAGTCCGTCGTCCTCGACACTTACGCGGGCGACCCCCGCGCGACGTGTCACCCGCAAGCCGCCTGGCAGGCCCTCGCCACCGTCGCCGCTCACTTCTACAAGCCCGGCACCGCACCTCGTACCACTCTGGAGCAGTCATGACCACGCCCGACGACCACACCCTCCTCCGGCGGGCCATCTCACTCGCCGCCAAGGCACGCGCGAGCGGCAACCCGCCCTTTGGGTCTCTGCTGGCAGGACCGGATGGGGCGATCCTGGCGGAGGAACACAACACCACCCTCACCGACAACGACATCACCGCCCACCCGGAACTCAAGCTGGCGAGGTGGGCGGCGCGAGAGCTCGACGCGCAGACGGCGGCAGACACGACGATGTACACCAGCTGCCAACCATGCGGGATGTGCGAGGCCGTCATTCAATGGGCGGGACTGCGGCGGGTGGTGTTCGCCCTGTCCAACGAACAGCTACTGGACATCAGGCCGGCCAGGAGCCGCCCGCCCGTGCCGCAGGACGGCCCCGCACTGCTCGACGAGGTACGGGCCGCGGTCGAGCCCTACTACCGCTGACTGTCGGGCCCGGGGGAAGCACCGGTCGCTGACGGACCCGCACCCGCGTACGCCCGTCCCACCGCTATGCGCGAGTGTGGGCGCCACTCCCGGTGGTCCAGCTCCAGCCGGTGATCGTGGTGCGCATGAGGCGGGCCGCGGTGGACTGGCGGCTGTCGGCGGCCCAGTAGAGGGTCACTGTGCGGTGGGCGCCGGGGTCGTCGAGGGGGATCCAGGCGAGGGGGGCGCGTGTGGCGCTGCGGCGGGCGAGGGCAGGGACGAGACCGATACCGAGGCCGGCGCTGATCAGATCCGCTATCGCGCTGTGTTCGTCGCTCTCGCACACGATCTTCGGGGTGAGGCCGTGGCCCGCGAAGAGCCGATCGAGCAGTCGCCGTAGCCAGTGCCCGTGGCGGGCGGTGACGAACGGCTGGTCCGCGATGTCGTCGATGGAGACGGACGCGCGGCCTGCCAGCGGGTGATCCAGGGGAAAGGCCACTCCCACCTGCTCCTCGAACAGGCGCGTCGACTCCAGCCCTTCGGCATGGATCGGCTGGGAGGCGATGCACAGGTCGACTTCCTGGGCGCGCAGCCAGCGGGCCATGTCCTCGGGCGGCGACCAATGGAGCCCGATCTCCACGTCGGGATGGGCCCGCTTGAAGGCCGCCAACGGCCCGGTGAGGGTGAGGAAGGTCTCCGACGCCAGCCGCACCGTACCCAGCCCCTGGCCTACGGCGTCGGCGACGGCCCGCCGTCCCGCCTCGAGCTCGCCGAGGGCGCGTTCGACGTGGTCACGAAAGAGTCTGCCCGCGTCGTTCAGCCTGAGCCGGCCGCTCCGGTCGAACAACGGGGTACCTAGGTCGCCCTCCAGCCTGGCGATGGTACGGCTCAGAGACGGCTGGGCGACGCGAAGTTCCTCGGCGGCCCGGCTTAGGTGCTCAAGCCTCGCGACCACCAGGAACTGCCGAAGCGAGTTCAGCTCCATCATGCCTCCGGAGGTATAGCTGCATCGCAATATTGATCTTAGACGTGATAGCTGATGTGGCATAGCTTCGTTGGTACGAGAACCGCGGTCGAGAACCGAGAGGCTCACCACGAAGGGGAAGCTCCGATGACGGTGCCTACGCCGAAGGCGAAGACGATGCCGACGCCACGTGAGGCGGACGAAGCCCTCATCCGCCAGCAGATTGACAAGATTGCCGAAGGGCTGCGCGACAAGGACCTCAAGAGCTTGGAGCAGCTCTACACCACAGACGTCGTCTCGTACGACGTCGAGCCGCCGCTCCAGCACGTCGGGATCGCAGCGAAGGCCAGGAACTGGGCGAACGTGTTCACGTTCTTCGAGACCGTCACCTACGAGGTCCGGGACCTCACCCTCGCCGTCGGCGAGGACGTGGCCTTCGGGCACGCCTTCGCTCGCCTCAGCGGCACGCTGAAGAACGGCACGGCGACGAGCGGCATGTGGGTCAGGGTCACCTACGGCCTGCGGAAGATCGAGGGCACCTGGCTGATCGCCCACGACCAGGTCTCCGTACCCCTCGACATCCTGACCGGCAACGGAGTGACCGATCTCGAACCCTGATGCGTAGAGACGAGACCTCGAAGGCTCCGGCGCCGAGCACCGCCTGACTGTCCCTGTGGCGAAGGGCAGGCCGCCGGAGGATGACGCTCCGATCCCTGTGCGGCGACGAGTCCATGACGATAGCGCCGGAGCGATGGAGACTCGTTGCGACCGACTGCCCGCGGCCCGACCCTGAATAGTCACGGCGTCGCGCCACAAACGGCCGGGGGGGACGGGGACGGCATGGCCTGGTGGGGGTTTCTGATCGTGCCCGTCGGGCTCGTCGTGTGGCCGATCGCGCTCCGCCTGGGCGCGGACGTCCGCGGACGACTGCGGATCGGCTCGCTCCGTAAGGGGGACGCCGTCGCGGTGCCGTGCCGGTACATGGCGGAGGACGGGCCAGAGCCGTACCGCGCCAGCCGGTCGCAGGTCGACTGCATCTCGGCGGCTCGAACGGGGCCGGGAGCCTAGGCTCGCTTGCCTTCCGGTCGCGGTGGGGCCGTACCGGCCTCCTGCCGCACGGCCTCACGATCGTCTCCACGAACCCCGTGGAACGCCCGACCGCGTTGCCCGCGAGTGCCTGGCAGCGGCTGCGGTACGCGGACCAGGACGGCCGGCACCCCACCTTCGACGTCTCCGAGCACGAGCAGAGATCCCTCCACGACGCGATCGGCCATGGGGTCGGAGCGGTACCTGGCGTCGCTCTCAGAGTCACCGTCACCCAGGCGCCCAGCCTTCGCGCCCCACTGCTCGTCCCACTACTCCCGGTCGTCCCGCTCATCCCGGTCTTCACGACGCTCGCCGGACTGGTCCTGGCACTCGGGGCAATCGCCGCCGACTCGTTCCTCGTTGTCTGCGGACTGCCACTGCTGTTCTGCGGCGGGTACGTCGCCACACGCAGCCGGCTTCAGGAACGTCGCGCTTGGCCGGAGGCGTACCCAACAGCCTGACGACACCGCGAACCTTGTCAGGGTCTCCCTGACTGCCTAGCGTGTCAGGAGAATCCTGACACGCTGGAGGAAGTCATGACAGCCGCTACCCACGCCACCGAGCCCACGCATTGCTCGTTCTGCGGGAAACCGAGCTACGAGGTCGGCAAGTTGGTGTCGGGACCGGGGGTCTACATCTGCGACGAGTGCGTGGCCCTGGCTGAACGGATTGTCGCCGAGGCGCTCGGGGAGCCCTCCCCGCAGCGCGCCGAGGTGTGGGCCGCCATGTCGGACGAGGAGATTCTGAAGCATCTCCCCCAAGTGGCCGCGGACATCGACCGAGCCGAGGCCGACTTGAGGCTGTGGGTTCAGGAACTACGGCGGCGCGGGGTGACTTGGACTCGGATCGGAGAGACCTTCGGTATCACTCGCCAGTCGGCGTGGGAGCGGTTTTCCGGCGAGGAGTGAGACCTCTCTTTCGGATCCGCTGCACAGTCGGAGCGGTCGGAACTGGTCTACGTATACGCGGAAGTTGAGCCAGCTCCGGACCGGTGCTTGCCTCAGGCGGCCGGGCGGGGCTGCGGCGTCGCCCTCAGCTTGTGTGCGAGGCGGCCGAGCAGCACGGCGTTGAAGAGCCCGGACAGGACCACGCCGGTGGAGAAGATCAGCAGGCTCGGCCAGGTGCTCGAGGCGTAGTACTCAACGGGCGCCGTCACGGCCATCGCGAGCAGGCTGAAGGGTGCCGTGGCCATGAGCGGCCAGATGCCGGTGAGGCCGGGATCCGGCAGCAGGAGAGCGGCGCCCCAGTAGATCCCCAGTGCCACCGCGACCACGGCGAGGTAGCCCCGTGCGAGCCAGTTGTCCAGGGCGGGCGCCAGCAGGGCGCGAAGCCCACGCGGGCGCGTGTTCGTGGGGCCGGTGCTCTCCGTTCTCGTCTGCTCGGCCGGGTCCTCGACGTGTGCGAGGGGTTCAAGCGCGCCGGGCGAAGTCGCGGCCGCGGCCCTCGTGGCGAGAGCGCCGAGCACGGCGGCGTTCACGAGGGCGCACAGTACGAGCCATACGGCGAAGGCCACGACCGCCGCCGCTTCGGCCGCCCCCTCGATCTCGCTGCCGGGGTCGAGAGGGAAGAACACTCCCAGGAAGGACAGGGGCGCTGTCAGCATCAACGCGCTCCCGCCGACGACGCTCTCCGGGAAGAGGAACATGGCCGCGAAGCAGACCGCGAACACTGCCAGGTAGCCCCGGGCGAGCCAGTTGCCCGTAGCGAGCGCAGCCATTCGGCGCAGACGCGGGAGGCGGCGGGAGCGGGTGAGGGACGCAGTCGGCATCGGAGTTTCCTTGGGTCGATCGGGCGGTCGGTTGCTGATCTCCACGGTGGACCACGGTGGGCGCTGGGACATGAGTACTGGTACTCACCCGCACGACCGCACAATCCCCACGCCCCTGCGCATGACCTCTCACTCCGCGAAGGCCGGCGCACCGGCGGACCGTCCTCGCAGGCCGTGCCGAGGGTCTGATGGCAGCCCTGTGGGGCGGCCTGTTGACCGCTGGCTTACGCTTCAACGGCCTTCTGTTCGCCGGCCTGCGGTTCGCCGTGGGCGCGCTCGTCGACGGTCAGCGGGAGAGGGTCTTGCTGCGTTCCTCAGCTTTGGTGAACAGGCCGGACAGCCGGGTCATCTCCGCACGTTGCTGGGGTTCGATGGTGCGCGCGAACTCCCGCCGCAGTTCCAGCCCGGTCTTGGAGAGTGCGACCTGCTGGTCGCAGCCCATGTCCCGTACCGCGATGGTGATTTCCTTCTTCCGGCGCTGGTCCAGGGGCTCGGTTGAGCTCGCGTACGCCTTCCTCAGGGCCGGCGGGATATCGGCCGGCGAGTCGTAGCCGTACCCGTACTGGCGCATGCACGTCCGCCAGCGCCCGAGCGCGGCTTGGTAACGCTGGTCGGAGGTCGCTCTCTTGAACAGACCGAGGCTGATCTCCTGAGGGATGTACGTGATCCGTGCCCAGGTGTCGAGGTCTCCGTACACGGCGGTATGGGCTCGCGCCGCGCACCCTTGCTTCGGGTACCAGTAGACGATCGAGCCTGGGGCGATCAGTTTGGCGAGTGCGGTGCGCGGCCCGAGCAGGGTTTCGCGCAGCTGGGGATGGTCGCTGTCGCCGGCTTGGCGATTCTGTCCGTCGGACGGTTTGGCCTCGGAGAGGGCGTAGCCGTGCCGGCGCACCCAGTCGGCGCTGACGCCGCCGCCGCCGTCGTCGCCGTCAGGGTTGGGCCGGTCGACGCTGCCCTTCCACGGGATCCCGGCGTCCCTCATGCACTTCTCGGTCAGCGCGAGGTCGACCAGCGCCACCTGGTACATCCGAGCCGGGTAGCTGCCGGTGTTGGTGACCATGTCCACGGTGCGCCGGTCGAGGTGCTCAGGAACCCGTGCGCCCTCCGGCTGCGAGCTTCCGCAGCCGGAGAGCACAGCGGCCATCAACACCAACAGGGTGGCTTTGACGGTGGCGCGACGCATGTCAGTAGCTGCACCAGTACATCGACGAGAACCGGTCATTGAAGTTGTCCCAGGACCCGTTCCCGCTCGGAATCGGGTTGAGCGCCAGGTTCTGCCGGATGCTGCCCAGGCCCTCGGTCATGACGTGACCGCCGTACCACTGAGCGGTGGCGAAATGAACAGGGCAGCTATTGCCGTTGTTGAACGTGGACGAGGCCTTGTCGTCGATGAACGAAGGAAGGGTCGGGTTGTTGTTCTGGCCCTGCCACCGGGACCCCTCCCAGTTCGAGTCCACCCACAGACAGGCGTACCCCCTCGGGCAGTCGTTCGTGCCCGACACGATGGCGGCGATTTCTGCAGCGTCGGAATCCGCCTGAGCCGCCGGTGTGGCGAAGGTGCCTGCCATCACCAGGGCCGCGGCGCCGGTCATGGCGAGCTTGGATCGTACGTTTCTGATCACTCTGATCTCCTTTGCGATGGCGGTTCCCGACGTGGCAATCACATAGGTGAGCCCAAGACGACACGACATACAGGTCAGCCCGAATACGGCTGGTCAGAGCGCCCCTCACCGGGGCCGCACGCAGCTTGTCAGTACTGCGGCACACGCGACAGAGGAATCCATTGATCCGCATACATTTCACGGGGCGGAGCGGGTGGGTCTTGCCCGGACCCGGATCGCGTCCGCCCTTCCCCGTGTGGGAGTTCGCGTTCGGCCTGCACCGCCTCGCGTCCCCTCGAACTCGCCCGCCTGCGGCGGCGGCGCGGCGGCGGACGCTCTGCGGGAAACAGGAGTGGACCGAGAACAGCCGGGAATCCGATGCCGGGAGATCCCGGGGACCCTCCAGGGCCGGGACGCCTATGCTGCGGCGGTGACCACTGCAACCATACCCTCGCGTCGGGCCTTCATCGCACTCATCGCGGTGACCGTCGTATCCTTCACCGCCTTCGGGGCCTGGCGGTGGTGGGACCACGCCCAGGACGGCGAGTTCAGCGCCGATCCGAGCTTCTGCCAGCTGGTCACCCCCGAGACGATCCACAGGCTCGTGCCGGAGGCGTACGGCGGGCGAGAGGACAGAGCGTCCTGCACCTGGTCCGCCCCGCGCGAGAAGGGAAAGTACCGGGCCAACGTCCATCTCTTCGCCAGCCGCCTCAACGTCGAACTGGCCCGGGAGGACCTCCGCGAGCAGCGCGGCGACGAACTGGGATGGGAGAAGGACACCCAGGAAAACCTGATCGGCCTCGGCGATGAGGCCTTCCTCCGCTTCCGACCTCCCACCCCCGGCAAGAACATCACCGCACAGGTCGTCTTCCGCCGCAGCAACATGCTGATCTCCCTCAGCTACGCCCGCAGCGACGACAACCGGCAGGCAGCCCGCGCCGGAGCCATCGACGCCGCCCGCGAGGCCGCCGGCCTCCTCCGGCCCTGACCCCGCCTTTCACACACGCGAAGCAGCCAGGACCGTGCAGCGCCTAACCGCCAACCAGTGTCGGGCGGTTAGGCCCAGGTTCCGACAGCACGCCTTTGGCTGCCTGAACGAGGTGATGAGACGACGAGGTACGGAAAAGTCCTTGCCTCCGCGTACAGGGCCCACCAAGTGCCTGGCATAGCCGCAGGGCCCGGGTTCGCTGGGCTGACGGAGCAAGAGGACCAGTAGCTCCAGCACACCGTCCGGCGGGGCAGCACGAGTTCGGTGCGGTTTCGGAGGGCGATGTCGGCCACCACCAGCCCGGCCGCGCTGGGCAAGCCCTTCACCCGCTGGTCGATCCGCCAGCTTGCCGATCATCTGCCGGCGCAACCGTGCCCTCGCCGTCCTCATCGGCCGGGAGGCACTGCCGTGCTTCCTCGCCCGCCGCGGGATCTCCTTCCAGCGCACGAAGACCTGGAAGGAGTTCCCCGGACCCGGACTTCGACGTCAAGCTGGCCCGGATCGAGTACGCGATCAACGAGCGGCCGGACCGCACCTTCGCGTTCGACGAGTTCGGACCCTTGGGAATCCGCCCCACCGCCGGCTCCTGCTGGGCCGAGCAGACCCGGCCCGACCGCCTGTCGGCCACATACCGGCGCACCCACGGCATCACCTACTTCCACGGCTGCTACTCCGTCGGCGACGACCAGATGTGGGGGACCAACCGGCCCCGCAAGGGCGTCGACCACACCTGGGCCGCCCTGAGAACGATCCGGGCGGCCCGCCCGGACGGCGCCCCGATCTACGTGGTCCTGGATAACCTCTCCTCCCACCTCGACTGGAGAATCCGCAGGTGGGCGGCCCGGAACAAGGTCGAGCTGTGCTTCACCCCGACCTACGCGTCCTGGGCCGACCCCATCGAGGCGCACTTCGGACCGCTACGGCCCTCGCAGTAGAGCCCCTCGGGCCGGGTACGCCCCCGTCAACGTGGGGTCCAGGACGCGGTCGCGGTGGTGACCGCTGCCCCTTCTCATTCGATCTTGCCGTGGGGTAGCACTGTACGGCTGGGCGGATGCCGCCTACCGGTCAAAGCCGTTCCACAGGGTGGCGCTGCGCATCCGCACTGCCCGTGACGCCCCGGCCCAGGCGCCCAGCAGGCCTCCGGCGAGCAGGCAGAGTTGCCGTACTCCGCCAGCAGCCGCCTTGCACTTCAGTTCAGAGGCGGCGAGCTCCTCAACCTCCCTCTGCTATCTGGCCCGCTGGAACCTGGCCTCGCGCTTGATCGCCTGAAGGAGCCGTGCATCGGCGGCGGTCGCGCGCGCTTCGGCCGCGTCGAACCGTCGCAGATTGGCCTCCTGCTCCTCCTCTGAGAGCGGCCCCCCGAGGAATTGAGTAGCGCCTCCCCTGATCACCCGTATCCGCCCTTCGACATAGTCCAGAGCAGATATCCATTCGCGGGCAGCTGCGAAGAACTCGTCCCAAATATCCGCGATCTGCCGCGATCCGAACATCTCCACTTGCGCCCCGATCAGCCCCAAAGCCGTCATGTCAGGAACGGTGTGGTCGTCTGACCCACGGTTCACATGCGCGACTATCTCCTGGCGCATCCGCCCGAGGGCGACACAGGACTGGACCGCCGCCCCGTAGGCGTCCATGCGACGGTTCCAGATCAGGTGGCGGCGCTCGCGGGCGCGGGTGAGCAGATGAGTACCGGCAACGGTCGACGTCGTAACCACTGTCGTCACCACCGTGGCAATCAGGGTCGCCTGGACGGGTGTCAGGTTCATGAGGTCCATGAGGGTGCAGTCTCAAGGCCTGCCCCACACCTCGGCAATGGCCACAACCATGCGTCAGGCTCATCGACACCAGAGCCTCCGTGCGGGGACCGGTCACTGTGACTGCTCCCCGAACGCGTCTGGCGGCGGGATCTCCCCGGAATCGCGCCACTACCTGCGACTACGGGGGTATGGAAGTTGGCAACCCGGCCAACCTTCGCGCCTACAGCACTAGTTCGCGCCGCCACCGCCGGCTGCCCCGGCTTCTGACCTCGTTCATCACACCGGACACGCTGGTCGACGGGGTCGCTTGGCGGCGCGCTGGCAGGGGCCCTGATGACCTCTCGGTTTCGCCGCAATCGAAGGGCGGCCAACGAGCACGGAAGCCTGCCGCACCACCTAGCTGCAGCCGGTGGACGCAGCCGCTGGGACAGCACTCTGCCGCTTCGTACCCTGCTGGTCAGATGCTGCGTACCTTGCGGCTCAGACGCTCCGTACCTGGCTGGTCAGACACCCGAGCCCCGTTGCCGCGGGCTCAACCGCGTCGCTGTCGAGTTCGAAGTGGGCAGTTCCGCATCCGCACCCACAACGGGATTCAACCCTGAGTTGGGGCACCTGCCGTCGGAGCGCGAGGTGCGCTGGGTCGTCCGGGTTCAGCACAAGCTCAAGCACGGGGGTTGCGTCCGCGGGCAGCCTGTCAGTCATGCCGGCACCGTAGCTGACCAGCGGCTTTGAGCTTCGATCAATTTCGGGTCCGACGACCCGATGCCCACGGGTCGCGGGACAGGTCAGCGCTGGCGCGACAGCCACTGATGACCTTCGGTCCGGCCTGCTGCGCCTTCAGACGAACGACACCGACGTGACCCAATCAAGTTCAGCAACCCTCAGCTCACCACCCCCACAGGGGACTCGCCCAAACACCGCCCGAACACCGCCCGAACGACGCCATGTACACCACGCTGCAGACCGGTGAGTTGCCGCGGCCGATGGCACGTATATCGATCGTTTACGCCACCTGGATCGCCCTCGCTCACTCTCTACCTACCAAGAGATCGACCGCATGGACACCTGGATTTCCCCATGGGCCACATGGACCGGGAGGGCTGCACATCGAGCAGAACAGCCAAGCAGGGCGGTCTCTGTTGCACCGCTCGCCTGCCATTGGCAGGCGAAGCCCTACACGGAGGGATTTCAATGAAGAATCTTCGACTGGCGATTGGCGCGATTGCCGCAGCTGTGGGCCTCGCCTTCGGAATGGTTGGCGAAGCGTCAGCCAGTGGTGTCTACAACCTCGTCAACGAGGGAACTGGGGCATGCCTCGACAGCAATGCCAACGGTGACGTCTACGTCATCACCTGTAACGGCGGGGCCTATCAGAGGTGGTACTGGGACGCCGGCAGCACGGCGGGCAGCACCGGGCACCTGATCAACTCGGCGACTGGCCGATGCCTGGACAGCAACGCCAATGGTGACGTCTACACCCTGCCCTGCAATGGTGGCGCCTACCAGCAGTGGTCGGCGTACCTGAATCTTCCGGGTTGGGCCTATCAGAACAAGGCAACGGGTATGTGGCTCCACGCCATGGGGCAGACGCGCATTCAGACCGACTCCGGGCGAGGGTCGGACCTCGCGTCCGGTTACGGATGGCATAACTGAGTGATCCCACTCCCGCCACCCCGTACTGTCATCTGACTTACGCGGGGTGGCAGCGGGGATGAGTGGAGGCTCCTGGGGGTTCGGCTGTCGCCCGAGGCAAGGTCCGATCCACCAGGAGCTGCGCATGTTCGTTTGACTGTCCCCGTGTGGGATCGATCCGATCTGTCGGCAAACGACCGACCCGCGCCAGCCCTTGAAATCGGCATCCAGCCTCAGGCCCACGCGCCCAAGGGGGCGTCGGCGGACCGCGATCTGGCGGCGAGCCAGTCGCGGTAGCGCGTAGGGGCGATGTGTGCGCCGTCGGGGGCGGTGAGGGCGTGGTCTGGTGCGGCGGCGAAGGGGCCGGCGGTGTCGTCGGTGAGGAGGGTGGTGCCGTTGCAGTCGTGAGCTGTGAGGGTCAATCGGCCGATTTCGTTCAAGGGGAGGGCGTCTGGGCCGGCTACGTCGCGGATGCCTTGCGAGGGGGTGCCGGTGGCCGCGTCGGCGAGGGCGCGGGCGGCATCGGTGGCGGCGATGGGCTGGAGGAGGGTGGTGGGCAGGCGGATGGTGTCGCCTTGGGTCGTCCAGCACATGATCTCGTGGATGTACTCGAAGAATTGGGTGGCGCGGACTATGGAATAAGGGACCGGTCCGGCCTTGAACAGTTCCTCTTGCAGGACTTTGGCCCGGTAGTAGGCGAGGCCTGGAGCCCGGGCCACGCCGACAATGGACAGCAAGACGGCGTGCTGGACGCCGGCTGTCTCTGCCGCGGTGAGGAGGTTGGTGGTCGCGGTGCGGAAGAAGTCGGCGGAGGCCTCGTCGGTGGTGGGCGACTGGGTCACGTCGATGACGACGTCGGCGCCGGCCAGGGCCGGGAGGAGTCCGGCGCCTGTGAGGAGGTCCACGCCGGTGGATCGCGCGTGTGGTTGGGCTTCGTGTCCGTCCTTGGTGAGGGTTTCCACGATCTTGGAGCCGATCAGGCCGGTGCCGCCGATCACTGCGATTCTCATGTGAGACCTTCCTGGACGCGCTATTGGGTGGGGTGGGTGAGGTGGGGAGTGCGGGGCTTGGGGAGCGCGACGGCGGCGGCGCGGTGCTGCGCGTGCGGGGATCAGCCGAAGATGGCGGTCGGGTCGCCGAGGAACCAGGTGTTGTCGATGACGAGTCGGCGTATGAGCCAGCGGTCGCCGTCGCGGACGAGTTCGACGTCGTAGGGGTTCTTCAGGAGTGCGTGCGTGGTGTGGTCGGCGGTGAGCAGGTGTTGGGCCTCCACCAGGGCGGTGAGGTAGGCGGTGTCGCCGTCGATGGTGATGCGCGGGTTGGTGATCTGGTGGGTGGTGTCGACCCGGCCGGTGAACAGGGCGAGGATGGTCGTGACGATGGTTTCGCGGCCGGTCATCAGCGGCGGCTTGGCTCCCCACTTCGCGGCGGCCGGGCGGAAGTCCAGCTCGGCGTCGGCAGTGAAGGCCGAGGCGAACAGGTCCTTGTCCTTGAGGTCCTGGCCGAGGGCGAAGCGGTAGAGAGCGTCGGTGATCTCCGTTCGGTCGCGGAGTTCCGCGACGACGGCGGTGGTGTCGTGGGCGGGGGCGGTCAGGGCGCGGTCGTGGGTGACGTACATGGTGGTCTCCGGTGCAGGTCAAGTGGTGTTCCGACGCCTTTGATCCTGCTGGAGGCCCGATGGGGCATCAATGCGTACCTGAGCAACGATCGTTAAGCTCTGGTTGACGATGGAGGTGCATGGGGATGATGGAGCGGTACGAGCTGGACGCGTTCCTGACGCTCGCCGAGGAGTTGCACTTCGGCCGCACCGCCGAACGGCTCCGCCTGTCCACGGCCCGGGTAAGCCAGACGATCGCCAAGCTGGAGCGCCGGATCGGCGTGCCGCTGTTCCACCGCACCAGTCGCAGAGTGGAACTGTCAGCGGTCGGACGGCAGCTGTACGAGGAGACTCGACCCGCTTGGGACCGGATCGCCTCCGCCTTTGGGCGAGCCGTCGATGCCGGACGCGGTCTGACCGGAGTGCTGCGCGTCGCCTTCAACGGGCCGGCGGCCGGCCAGTTGCTGGTCGGCGCGACGCAGGTATTCCGCGCCCGACACCCCGACTGCGACGTCCACATCCGCGAAGTACCACTCCCGGAAGTACTGCCATGGCTGCGCGGTGGAGAGGGGGACATCGCGCTGACCTGCCACCCCATGCGAGTGGACGGCATCGCCACGGGGCCGGTCCTGGTACGCGAGGCACGCATGCTCGCCGTACCGGCAGCCCACCCCTTCGCCCGCCGCCCGAGCGTCTCCATGGAGGACCTGGCCCGCGTCCCCGTACTGCAACTGCCCGAGACGCTGCCGGACTCCCCGCGCGACGATCGCGCACCACGCCGAACCCCCTCCGGACAGCCCATCACTCTCGGACCATCGGCCACGACGCTCACCGAGCTGCTGACACTCGTCGGCGCGGGCGCGGGCGTCGCAGTCGTCGGCGCCCACACCCGACGCTACTTCGCCCGCCCGGACGTCGCCTATGTGCTTCTGACTGAGACCGTGCCGATGGAATGGGCCCTGGTGTGGCTCGCGGACGGCGCCACCGCCCGCGTCCGGGCCTTCAGCGAGGCGGCACTCGACCTCGTTCAGGATCAGGCCCCTGCCGTCTGAGGGCTGTCCGGCTGTCTCGTAACCGCTGGTCAGTGAGGTGTGAGAGGGCGGAGGGGCGTCGTGGGCCGTCCGTGTTCCGCCCATGCCCAGCCTTCGACCGCCCGTGAACCGCCCTTGGAGCGCAGCACGAGTGCCGCGGCAGATTCGTGGGCTTGGTCCGGGTGTGGGTTTTCACGACGGGCGACGGGGCGTTGTGGCGGGAGGTTCCTCTCATCGCACTGAGCGAGGCACCTCACACCTTGGAGGTCGGGCTCGCACAATGCCACAACGGTGGGGAGGAGCGGTGGCGCGAGCGGGTGGCGATGCCCGCTGCCCACAGCGTGGTCGCGTTGCTGGACAGCCGAACGGAAAGGATGACCACCGGCCTCCCAAAGGCGGCGGCACGTGCGAGCTGAGGTCGGTGTGAGTCAGTGCCCAGGCATGGGGTCGCCGTGAGGCCGGCACGATGTGCTACCCACAGCACTCTCCAAATCAAAGCCTGTTGCGTAAATGGATCTTGCCTTGCGATGATCGCAGTTCTGGCGCGAAGGAATGGCGGACCGGCAATGAGCGATGAGCCGAAGGCGTGGTACAGCGCCAGAACCTTTTACCGATGGCTGACCTGGGAAAACCGTCCGTTCGAGGAACGTGTCGTGCTGTTCCGGGCGCGGTCCCTGGACGAGGCTATCGAACTGGCCGAGCGCGAGTCGGCCGAGTACGCCAGGGATGGCGACCTTGAAGTCCTCGACATGGTGCAGGCATACCGGATTTCTGATGATGGCGAGGAGATCGGCGCGGGTACGGAGGTCTTCTCCCAACTGCATGCGCTCGACCTCCCAGTGGCTGCGTTTCTCGACCGCTACGACTCAGGATCGGCACACACTCAGATCAGTGAGTGATGTCGTTCGCGAGGCACATGCATGGGGCCTCAGGGGTGAACGACACCCGCGTGCAGGGCCTGGCCATTTGAGTACAGGGGCCGGTGTCTGGCCACGTCTGCACGCCGCACTACTGACCGAACTCCGCCACGCTGACCTTCTCGGCCTGGACGACTGCGCCGTGGACGGTTTCTCACGTCCGGGCCCTCAAAGAGGGGGGCACGTCGGCCCCTCGCCCGTCGACCGTGCCCGTCCGGGCTCCAAACACCATCTGATCGTCGACCACCACGGCACCCCGCTCACCGTCGCGCTCGCCGGCGGCAACCGCCACGATGTCACCCAGCCCCGGCCAACTGCTGGACGCACTCACAGCGATTCGGGGTCTACGGGGCCGTCTCTTGCCGCCAGCCCCGGCGCCGTACGCCGATCAGGCTACGACTTCGACAAGTGCCGCCGTTTGCTGTGGAAGAAGTGCATCAAGCCGATGATCGCCCAACTCGGCGTCGCGCACGGCTCCAGGCCGGACAAGGTGCGCTGGGTGGTCGAGCGCGTCTTCGCCTCGCTGCTGCACCAGTTCCAGCGGCTCTGCTTCCGCAACGACCGACGCCGAGATCTCCACCAGGGCCTGCTCAAACTGGCTATGCGGCCTCGAATGCCTTCGCCGGGTTCCACTCATCGCATCGGCGCCCGGCGGAGCCCACTGCAGCCAATTTTGTGCGCGCGGAGAACACTTGGAATGTGCTACCAGACAAGCATCATTTGTGCAGACCCGTAACTTCTACGTGCAAGGGGCCTGTCGGGGCAGCTTTCTCATGACCGTCACGGCAACTTCGTGGGTGCCGGCGACTTCGAACTGCAGGTCCGCGCCCGCTGGAGAATCTGGACCTGGTGCTGAGGCAGTTCGGGGCCGCGCGTAGCCAGATAGTGGAGACCACGGTTCTGGTGAGGAACCTGCGGGAGAACTTCGACACGACAGCACGCCTCCACGCCGAGTACTTCGGGGAGCACCGGCCCGCCAGCACGGTCATGGGCGTTTCCGACTTGGCACTGCCGGACCAACTCGTGGAGATTGGCGCGCTCGTGCGTCTCGATGTGAAGCCATAGGTGAGGAGGCCGGCATGATTCCTTCGGCCCTTTTTCATCCTGAATAGTTGCAGGTCAACAGCGTGTGGACAGCTTGGACGACGGTGCCGATGCGACGGGGCGGGTGGAGCATCTGGCTCGCCGGTGCAGCCGCCACGCTTTCAACTGGGCGAAGGCGCGTTCGCCGGGGGTTCTCAGCCGGGCTTGGTCGTGGTTGAAGTGCTGCTAATGCTGAGGCTGTTCTCGGTGGCGGTAGTGCGGGGTGCGGAAGGTGGCTCCAGCACCTTGGTAGGCGCGGGCCGCGGTCAGGTCGTGCGTGCGTACGTGCGTACGTGCGACCGGGTGTCGCGCGGGAGAACCACAGCGGTGTGCCATCGGGACGGGCGATGACCTGCACGTTCATGCCGTGCTTCTTGTGTTTCTGCGAGTAGTACTGCTCGTCGACGTGGACACCGTCGGTGGGATCAGCGTGCCGTCGACGATGACGAGGTCGCCCTCGCCCAGCCCGGGTCAGAGCCTCGTGCAGACCTGGCGCCCAGGCCGCGAGGACGTCCAGGGCTTCGTTCACGTAGCGCCAGGCGGTGGCCTGCGATATAGCGAACCCGGCAACGAGCTGGGCGAACGTCTCGTTCTTACGCGGGTGGACCAGGGTGAGCAGTGCCTGGTCGAAGCAGCCGAGTTTTCGCCAGCGGGGTGTTGCGGGTCCGGCGGTGCTCGTACAGCAGCCAGGCAACATGCTCGACGAGCGCTTGCGGGAGCGCTCGACGGGTGCCCGGGCCTGGGCCAGTGCTCGGTTGACCGCGCGCTGGGTCGGGGGGAGTTCGCCGCCAGGAGGCCGTTTCCGCCCGGTGGTCACCCACCGTCCGGCTCCCTGATAGGCGCGGTCAGCAAGGACGGGGACGCCCTGGCGTTCGCAGGTTCGGATGATCCGGTGCGCGCGGGCCGCGGTGAGGTCGTGGGCACCGCCGGGCAGCGCGGGCGAGATCCACGGCATGTGGCCCGTCGGGTCGGTCACGACCTGCACGCTCACACCGTGCCGGCGGTGCTTGTGGTAGCAGTCGGCCCGCCCGTCTCCGGTCCGGTCGCACTCCGCGAGGGTGGCATCGAGCAGCACGTCGTCCGGATCACTCTCTCGCAGGACTTTGAGCAGGAGCGGATCACCAGACCGGGTGGGGGCGCGGGTCGCGCGGGTCAGCTCGCCGTGCCTCCGTAGTTGTCGTACAAGCCCAGGAAGGCGCCGATGGCCAGGCCGACGACGAGGAGGTCGACGGCGAGGCCGAAGAAGAGAATGCCCGCGCAGACGACAGTCCTGACGGACCTGCGCGGCAACGACTGGCAGACGACCACGTTGCCGGGGTTCTGCGGGTGGTAGGCGACCTGGATGACCTCGGCGCGCTTCTGGGCGTACACGGCACGGCTCTGGCCGTGCATGTCCGTGTACACGTAGTTCCCCGTCTTGCCGAACGAGTCGGTCATGTTCTCATGCCGTACCGCCTCGACAGTGATGCCCTTCCGGGGCAGGTACCACTCGTCGCGGGCGATCTTCAGCCCCATGATGCCGAGCGTGGTAGCGGTCGCGCCCAAGGGGAGGGTGACCAGTATCGGGAGCGCGATGATCGCCGGCGCCGCGATCCAGACGGCCACGGTGAGCACGACGGTCAGGAGGGCGACGGCCCCGACCCAGCGCCTGAGCGCGCGAGTCCCCCTGACCTGCTGGGACTCGATGGCCTGCTGGGACTCGCTCAAGGCGCGGACGGTGACGAGGGCCGAACCGTCGGCAGTCTCCCCGGCCTCGTCGGTACGCTCGGGCAGGGTCGCGTTGACCGCGTCGGCGAAGACCGTGGCCGCCGCCTCGCTCACGCCGTCGACGCGGTGAACGGCCGGGATCGTCCCGGCCGGGGCGGTGAGCTCCACGGCGACTGCGTTCCCCTCGGCGCGGATCCGCCGAACGGCCTGGAGCGGAATCCGCGTCTCCACATCCGTCCGGCTCAGTACCAGGTCGTCGCCTTCAAATTGGAGGACGGCTCCGCCGGAACCACGCAGGACGGGTATGGGTGAGGTGAGGGACATGGGCGTGATCGTAGGCGTTGGACGTTCTTGTCTCTACTTGATCATTTCAGATTGAGGTTCGCGGGCATCGCAAGCGGATGGCGCTGCAGGCGAGTTGGAGCAGGTCGAGGTGGAGGTCGGCTCGCAGCTGCGCGGTCAACCGAGCCCTGGGACCAGGTCCGAGCACCCGTCGAACGCGGGATGGCACGGGTGAAGCCCTGGCGCATCTCCCGTCGGTCCCGTATGAGGCCCAACCGCATGACGTCAATCGCCTCAGCCGTCCTCACCCTGGAAAGGCAGCGCCGAAAACGCTCAGCGGAGCGAGCTGCCGCATGGGCGGGTTCGTGCTCGCCTATGCGGTGCGTAAGTCTCTGCTCGAACGCGCGAGTCTTCCTGAGGAGTTGTTCGCCTCGCTGATGGCCGCAGCCGTGTACGACCCAAATCCCAGCTTCTGTCGTTGGTTCGTCGAGCCGGCGGTCTACGCATTCGGACGTCGCCGAGTGATGGCGGCGTCGGTGGACTACCTGCGGTTCGGCACGGATGCCGAGCGAGCTGGTGCCGTGCGGGCCTGGCTGGACCGCAGCAACAGACCGCAAGGGGGCTTGAGGGGATCGTCACGACTCCTGGCAGTTACGGGCCCGCCCTTAGCATCCGAGCATGAAGCGCGGACGAGAGGCCTGGCGGATCGGGTTCGGCACACCGAGGACATTCATCCTGTATCGCACTCCTGACGTGTGGCGCTGCGGCCTGTACTGCTCCGGCGTCATCGTCGACGGCTATCTCGCCCACCTCAGCCCCGAGGGGAACCGGGCGAAGCGCGTGAGCGGCGGGCCGGGTGTCAACACAGCCCGGACCGCGCGCCTGGACGGCCGTGGTTCGCGACAGGCCTTCTAGCACCGATGGGACGGAAGCAGCAGGCGAGCCACTTGGCCTGTCGTGCTACAGGGCGATCAGTCCAGCCGCCGTCTCCCTGAAGCCACAGGAGTCGAAGTAGAAGGGGCGCAGGTGCTCCTCGAAATCGACGTGGAGCCAGGCGCAGTTCGCGGCTCGGGCTTCGTTGGCCGCTGTCGCGACGAGTGTGGTTCCGACTCCTGTGGACTGGTGGTGGCGGGCGACCACCGTGTCCAGGATGAAGGCGTGGGATCCTCCGTCCCAGGCGACGTTGACGAAGCCGATCAGAGAGCCGTCTTCCGATGCGCAGACCCAGCCGAGGCTGTGGCGTTCAAGGCGCTGTCGCCAGTCGGTCTGAGCGAGCGGGGGGCCGAAGCCGTCGGCGTGTAGGGCGTTGAGGTCGGCGTTGTCGAAGTCGGCACGCCATTCGTACTTGATCGTCACGGCGCGATCGTATGCGGGTGCCGAGAACGGTGGCGGGTGCATTTCGGGCAACGTCGAGCCATCCGGTCGAGCCGCCCAGAGGCCCGAGACTGCGCGGAAGCGGCGTGGCCGTGGGTGAGGCGTGGCTGGGGGTCGTTTGCAGTCGGCCGTCGCACGTCTCGAAGCACTCGGCAACCTTTCCTCGTCGGCAGTGGTCCTTGCTACGGGGCGGGCGCTGTATGGGTACATCGGATGCGGGGGGAAGGGTCGTCGTGAGGGTCCGCAAGGCAGCGAAAGCAAGCGGGAAGTTTCTCTTGGAGATGGCGGGAGAAGTCGTCGGGGAGATGGTCCTCAGCGTGCTCGCCTGCGTCCTGCTCGGCATCCTGGCTCTGGCCGGCTACCTGAGTTGGTCCTTCAGTCCGCGCTGGACCATCGCGGGGGCCGGCGTAATCACCTTGCTCCTGGCCCACGGCGCCTGGCACAGGCTCCGCAGGCCCGCTAAGGAGCGCCGTCGCGGCCTCGGTGCGCTGACCGCTGCCGGCTTCACCGTGACCGGCGTGACGGCCCTCTTTCTGCTCCTCTACGCCACGGGCTGCGACTGCTTCTAAGACCGGAGGTCGGGGGCCGGAGGTCGGAGCCGGAGGTCGGAGCCGGAGGTCGGAGCCGGAGGTCGGCGGGCCGAATGCGGTTACGCCACTTTGGGCTTTCAGCGCTGGTGTGGGGGCCCCATGCGGTGGCGCCGAGTCGTCCGAGCTGCAACGCGGCCGAGCACGACCAGAGGAGGCCTGCTCTTCCCTCGTCACGGTTGCTTGAGCGGAAGGGCATGGGAGGGGCCGTTGATCGGTTGTTGATCAACCGTCTATCGGCAGATGTCCTACTACGAGTCGCTTTCCGGTTCACGGCCCGTGAGCAGGGGTGGGTTGGGCGAGTTGGACGACTCAGGGGGACTCGCGGGGACTCGCGGGGACTCGCGGGGACTCGAGGTGTAGCCCTCGTGTCTTCCGCGACGCTCTCCCGTCGAAGACCCCGGCCTTGAACGGTTCGACGTCGACCAGTCGAAGCGGGCGACGGAGGTTCCGGGGGCGGGTGGGCCAGGGGGAAGGTTGGTTGGTTCGTTGGTCATGCGGGGGTCGATGGAGACGCGGGGACGGTCGCGGGATGCGGCGGTGCACATTCTGGGGCCGGTCCGGGCCTGGTTGGGCGGGGAGCGGGTCGTGCTCGGGCCGCCGCAGCAGCAGGCGGTGTTCGCGATGTTGGTGTTGCGGCGGGGGCAGGTCGTCGGGGTGGGGCAGTTGGTGGAGGGGGTGTGGGGAGCGGGGGCCGCGCCGCGGAGTGCGTCCTCGGTGGTCCGTACGTATGTCTCGGGGTTGCGCGCGGCCTTGGAGCCGGAGCGACCGGTGCGGTCGGCGAGCCGGGTGATCGTCACCGCGGAGGGTGGCGGCTATCGGTTCTGCGCGCCGGTGGTTGTCGTGGACGCTGAGGTGTTCGGGCGCGAGGTCGCGGAACGGGGTGGGACGGCCGAGGTCGTGTACGAGCGGCTGGCGCGTGCGGTCGGGCGCTGGCAGGGCGTGCCCTTGGCCGGGGTGCCGGGGCCGTGGGCGGAGCGCCGTCGGGAGCATTTGGTCGAGTCGTTCGCGGCGGCGCGCGAGGACCTGTACGCCACGGCTGTGGAGTTGGGGCGGTACGGGGAGGTGGTCACCGAACTTCGTTCGATGGTGCGGGAGTTCCCGCTGCGGGAGCGCTCGCACGGGTTGCTGATGCTGGCGCTGCAGCGCACCGGGCGCCAGGTGGAGGCGGCTCGGGTGTTCGACGATGCGTGCGAGGTGCTGGCGCGGGAGCTGGGGACGCGTCCGTCGGAGGAGCTTAGGGAGCTGCATCGTGGGCTGCGTTCGGGGCAGAGGGTGAATGGTCTGGGGTGGCCAGGGGGTACTGGCGTCCGTCCGTCGCTCTCCACCCGGGCGGTGGCTGCGGTCGGTCGCCAATACGGAACACCTGGTGGGGACGGCTCAGCTGCCACCACGGTCGTCCCGCCTGTGTCGTACCCGCCCGCGTCCCGATCAGCCGGGGCCCTGAGCCGCCAGCGGCAGCCGTTCGTGGGGGCGGGCCGGCGCACTGGTGCGCCTGGCGCCGCGGGCCACATCCCGGGCGGATCGAGGAAGACCGCGGCACCGCTCCCCTCCGACATCGGATACTTCACCGGGCGCGAGTCGCTCATCAGCGAGATACGGGATCATCTGCTCCAGGGTCGCCCCGGCCACAGCCCTGCGACAGCGACGATGGCAATGCCGATCGCGATCGTCACCGGCATCGGAGGCGTAGGCAAGACCGCGCTCGCGGTGCACGTGGCGCATGGGCTGCGTGCGGACTTCCCTGACGGGCAGTTGTACGTCGGTCTGCGTGCCGGTGCTGTTCCGGCGGATCCGGCGGGTGCGCTCGCCGATCTTCTCGCCGTGCTCGGTGTCGCTCCCGAGCGGCTGCCGCGGGACGTGGACGAGCGGGGCGCGCTGTTGCGCACGCTGCTGGCCGATCGTCGTGTGCTGCTGGTGCTGGACGACGCCCGGGACGCCGCGCAGGTGCGGCCCCTCCTGCCCGGTACGGCCGGTTCTGCGGTGCTGGTCACGACTCGGGCTCCGCATATCGCGGTGCCGGGCGCCCGTTCCTTCGTCGTGGACGTGTTCGACGGAGGCGAGGCGGTGACGCTGCTCGGCACCCTTGCGGGCTCCGCGCGAGTGGCCGCGGAGCCCGAGGCCGCGCGGGCCTTGGCCGACTCCTGCGGTCGTCTGCCGCTCGCCGTCCGGATCGTCGGGGCCCGCCTCGCGGCCCTGCCTGGACACGGTCTGGGCGACTTCGCGGCGCGGCTGGCCGACGGTCGTACGCTGCTCGGCGAGCTGACGTACGACGGCCACGCGGTGGAGCCCGTGTTCGAGCTCGGGTACCGGGCCTTGACGGCCGAGCAGGCCAGGGCCTTTCGGCTGTTGTCGCTTCTCGATGCCCCCGACGTGCCGCTGCCCGTTGCCGCCGCCCTGCTCGGTGTCGAGGAGCACGTGGCCGAGGGGCTCGCGGAGGGGCTGGTCGACGCCGGGATGCTGGAGTCTCCGGCTCCGGGGCGGTATCGCCTGCACGATCTGCTCCGGCTCTACGGTCGGCGCCGGGCCGAATCCGCCGATCGCGCCGAGGACCGGGCCGCGGCGCTGCGCCGGGTGCTGGCCCTCCTCTACGGCAGCGCGGTGCGTGTGGCACGGACTGCGCTGCCGGACGATGTCCCGTGGCCCCGTTGGCTCGGCGCGGCGGGCCATCCGGGCATCGCCTTCGAAGGCACGGAGCAGGCCCGTGCCTGGTTCCGCGCGGAACACGCCGTGCTGACCTCGACCGTGGAACGGTCGCTGGTGTCGGCCCCCGATTCCCTTCGGACGGCCGTGGAACTGCTCACGCTGATCGCGGTCTGCAGCCTGTTCCCGAGCCGTGGTCACTACGAGGACGCGTGTCGGCTCGCCGACTCGGCCGCTCAGCGGGCGGCGGAGGCCGGCGAACCCGAGTACCGGGCCCGAGCGCTGCACACACGGGCCTGGCTCTCGTGTCTGGTGGGCGAGTACGCGGCGGCGGAGACGGACCTGCGCGAGGTCCTCGACTGGGCCGAAGCGACCGGCAGCGCCCACCGCCTGCACATGTCGGGCGTCCTGCTGGCGCTCATCCTGCGCGCCACTGGACGCGTCGGAGAGTCGGAGGCGGCCATGGCCCGGGCCGAACGCTTCGCGGGCGATCCTGACGACCCGGCGAGCCCCGCAGGCTTCGCCCGGTTCGTAGCGCGTCTGCACGTCGCCGTGGGCGCGGACCAGCCTCCCTCCGGGCTCCCTCTCATGACTCCTCTGATGCGCCGAGTCGACGCCCACGGCAGCTCGCTCGTCGCAGCGCAGGGAGTGGTCCGCCTGGGGGCCGCGCTGAGCGGGCTGGCGGCATCGGACGACTGAGCGTCGTCCTGCTTCGCGGTTACGGTGTGCGAGCGCGGCGCCCGTACCGACGCGTGCCTGGTGGATCAGGGCGGGTCGGGGCCGGGATGAGGTCAGTCGTGTCAGGGCGGGTAGGAGGGCGGACGCGTCGGTGGTGCCGGGGCCGGTGGCGAGGTCGTAGTCGGCGCGGCGCGGTAGCCGTCCTTGCCGGTCGTGCCGGTCGTGCCGGTGGTGATGTGATGAATGCCGGCCTGCTGGGCGGACTCGGGGATGCGGGCGAGGGTGCAGAGCCGGGGGTTGACGCTGCCGAGGCGTTCGCCGGCGTGCTGGTCGGCTAGGGCGATGACGCCGGCGAAGAGCGGGGCGGCCAGGCTCGTGCCGCCGACGCCGATCCACTCGCTTCCGGTGTCGTCGGTGAAGCGGATCATGGTGCTCATGTCCTCGGAGGCGATGAGCGAGAGGGGCAGGGAGGGTTGGTGGAGTAGCGGCTAGTTCTTCGACCGCTCGGCGATGGTGTGGTCGCGGGTAGGGACCAAGGTGCCGTCCACGATGAGCACGGTGTCCTTGGCGAACCGCTTGCGGGGCCGGAGCGTGAGCATCGGCGCGAGATGGTCGATGATGCGGTCCGCCGCCGACTTCGAGATCCGAACAGCGGGGCAAGCCAGCGCATCGTCACGTTGGTTCGCCGGTACGCAGCGACCAGCAGGGCCCGGTCCTCCAGTGGAGGCTCCACGGACTGCCCTTGCGTACCGCGTCCGCACCTGGGCGCGCGGCTGGTCGGCGGTGTAGCAGGCCGAGTCGTTGCCCGCCATGCGGGAGGCCCGCTCGGCCTCCACGTCGGCCGCGGCGGAGGGGGCCTCCCCCACCTGCGTGGCGCGCGCCTGCACCGGGCTGCCGGTGGTGGCGCCAGTGGTGGCGGGGCAGCCTATCGCCGCGACGAGGGTGGCGATAGGCGAGCAGGGACACCGTACGGCGCCCGGTACGCGGGTTCGGCAGGGCGACGACTCCTGGAACCCGAGTCCCCGGCGCGGTGAGCGTCAGGGACCACGACCCGTCGTCGGCCAACACAGAGGGCTGATCTGGCCTGCCCTCGGCTGGATGGCCGTGAGGCGCTTCACCCTCGTCGGCCTGCGCGGCGCAGCCCCGGGGTCCCCACCCAACGGCAGCCTGGCCTTCCACAGGGCCGAGGCCCTCAACGTCCTCCGCCTCACCCGTCTCGTCCTGCACGGCAGCCGCATCGAGCACCGTCTCGGCGGCCCCGGCCCCACTCCCAGTCCCCTTCCCACTCCCCCAGGGCGCCGCAGGTCACGGGTACGCGGACCACGAGCGCCACACGTTCGTCGACGACGCGGCCGACTCGCCGCCACCGCGACAGCCAGTGCGACAGCCAGCGCGGCAGCCTCCGCGAGAGCCAGAGCCGAGCTCTCGTGTGAGCGGGCGCGTGGAGGACTTCCGGACACTCGGCAGGAGAACAACGACCTCGGCCACTCAGCGACCCCCGGACCTTCACCGACGACAGCATGGCCCCCGACATCGGCGCCTCCTACGGTCTGCCAGTCCCGCCGGTCCGGTGCCGTTGGCAGGTGGTCCAGGGGGTGAGCGCCGAGGCCGAGACGACTTCCCGGCCTTCGGGGTATGCCAGGTCGATTCGCGCGGCCTGTTCGAAGGAGAAGTCGACCTCGACGAGCCGCACCGCCACAGCAATCGCCTCCGGCAACTCGGACACCACGAGCGGCTGTGCCGGCACGCCGTATCGCGTGTAGCGGTCGTCGTACTCCTCGTCCCAGGTGAACAGATACGGCGCCCGTCCCAGCTCGACGACGCAGTGCTGAGGGCAGTCCTCCTCCGCGCACCCCGCGTCGAACCACTCCGGGTGGCGCTTCCTGGCCCAGGCCGTCGCCTCGTCCAGAGTCCGCGCATGAGCGTTGGCCGCCCAGGGGACCGGGCCGAATGCCGAGTAGAAGAGCCCGACTCGGCCGAACGGATCCACCGCCCACCAATGGAACTGGCCGCCCCAGCGAGGATGCACGAAGAGGCCCGGTTCAGTCATGCGACGATCTTACTGAGCACGCCGCGCTTTCCTTTTTGGACTCGGCATCAGGTGTTCTCCGGATTCGGTTTCCATCGGCTGCCGATTGGCGCTACCCCCCCCCCCCCGGATTGCGCCGGTAGAAGCCGAACTAGGGAGGATCGGCCCGAAGCAGTTCGGCCTCGCCCCGCTCAGGGGCGTCGAATCAGAGCCTGTCCGGTGAATCGTCATTCGATCTTGGAACCGGACGGGCTTCCTTGATCGTTTGGGTGGCGTGGGAGGGGGCGATCGAAAGAACGAGGAATGGGCTCGACTCTTGCCGCACCTGCCTGCCAACGGCGGGCGGGGTAGACAGTAGACAGTGGAGTGACCACCGTCGTGTGCTGAATGGCATGTGCTTCCGCGAGCTCACGGGCGTCCCCTGGCGGGATCTGCCTGTGCATTGGGGGGAGTGGAAGACCGTCCATGAGCGCCATCGTCGCTGGTCGACGGAAGGGGACATGGGACCGGATCGATCCTGAAAGCTGTCCAGGCCCAAGCCGCCATGGAGGGCCGTTTGGACTGGAGCCAGGTCAGCATCGACTCAAGCACCTGCCGTGCCCCTCAGCACGCCGCAGGCGCAAGGAAGGGCGCCCCGGCCAACGGCTCATCGCACTGACCACCGATAAGGCATACAGCTGCCGCCGGATACGGATCTACCTGCGCAGACGCCAAGTCCCCCACAGCGTCCCGGAGAAGAAGGACCAGGTGAGCCACCGGTTGGCCCGGGGTTCAGCGGGCGGCCGCCCACCCGCCTTCGATCGCGCCGCGTACAAGCGTCGCAACGCGGTCGACTGCATGATCAACAGGCTGAAGGGCTTCCGCGCCGTGGCGACGCGCTACGACAAGTGCGCCTACGTCTTCCACGGCACCGTGACCGTCGCCGCACTCCGTCTCTGGCTCCGTAACTGATGCTGTCACCGCTGTCAGAGCTGCGGCAGCCGGTCCGCAGCTGTGGGAGAGCGGCGCTCCTCAAGCCAGAAAAGATAGACGCGGAGGTGCGCAGCCAGGTCGCCGTCAAGGTAGGCGGCGTACTTCAGGGCAGCCGCCGCCACACCTTGCCCTGCCTTCGCGTCGTCGGCCTCCCAGTCGGCTCGCCGGTTTGCCAGGTACTCCCTGATCCGTCCTCGGTCGCGCCACCATTCCCGCACCGCTTCCGGTGTCCAGTGGGTGTCACCGTCACAGCCGTAGCCACCGAACACCTCGGCTTCTGCTGCGTCGACCAGATGCTGAAGCTCCTCCGGCGTCCGGGGCTGCCGGTACACGTACTCGGTGAAGTAGTCGGCCTCGTAGAGCACGAGCCCGGGGGCATGGATACGGCCAGTTCCGCAGCTGTCGGTCTCGGCACCGTAGAAAGGTCCGGGCACGTTGAGCCACTTCCGCTCCGACCACCGCCCCAGAAACGCTCCGCGCGCATCGTTGAGGAGAGGCACCGGATCGAAGTAGAGGTCCACGGCGGAAGGTTAGCCGCGTTCCGAACGAATCACCGAAGACGCCCTGGTCGGCCAGACGGGCAACGATCAGGGCAGCGTGCCGTTCGTCAGCGGTTTCCGTGGAGAGTTTGATGTGAACTCGGGCAGGTTCCCGAGGATCGTCTCGGGTGTGAATCGCGCGACGGTCTCTTCCCATTCGGTCCCGGCCTGGAGCCGCCTGGCCGGCGGTGGGGGAAACCGGCCGGGCCGACGTCAGATCGTTGGGGCAGTCCCTGGGACCAGGCGCCGGGCGTTCACGTGAGCCGCGATGCGTGTGATGGTGCGGGCGTTGTCTTCGAACAGGTGGGCCTGCATGCCGGCTGCTCGGGCGGCGTCGACGTTGACGGCGACGTCGTCGATGAACAGGCAGTCCTCAGGCCGTACGTTCAAGCTGGCGGACGCGGCTTCGAAGGCGCGTAGGTCGGGCTTCTCGATGCCGATCTCGTGGGAGTAGACGATCTGCTCCACCAACTCGTCGAAGCCGTAGAGCGCGCATTCCCGCTCGCGGGCGCCGACGAAACTGTTGCTCAGGATTCCCAGCCGGCAGGTGCCTCGCAAACCTCTTACATAGTCGATGAGTTCCTCGTTCGGAGTCCCCAGATACTCCGTCCAGAGGTCAGCCATGAAGGCTTCGCCGTGAAGGGCGTCGAGACCCAGACGGACTTTCACCTGCTCGTGGACGTCGCGCTCGCTGATGGTGCCGACGCTCCCGGCCACCCAGACGTCGCGCATGCGCTGGTGGATGGTGCCGGGTGGCAGCTCCAGTCGCTCTTCCCACCGTTGCACCCATCCGGTTTGCGGCGTGAACTCCAGTACGCCGCCGATGTCGAGAATGACGCACGTCGCGGTCATGTGAACTCCCCTTATTCGCCCATGGCCGGCGAGCCCGGATTGCCCGCCCAGATGATCGACTGCCACTGTCGCCTCTGCCGCCGGGGCAAGGTCAAGTGATCTCGGACGCTTGTGACAGCCCCGTCGCAACTCACCCCAGCCGGAACTGCGGGAACACGCCCCACCAGGGAGACGCGGGTCACGTCCACGCCTGTCACAGCCCTCCGACCTATCTCGTCTAGAGGGGCAACGGGAAACGACGGCAAAGGAATCCACGATGGACGCTCGACTCGATGTCGTCGCCAGCCCGGTTGCCGCAACGGCGTGGGATCACATCATCGCGGCGGGTAACACGCTCGCCGACTCGACCCTGCCCCTTCAAACACCTCATCGCGACCTTCCAGCAGCCCGCCGGCCACTACCAGCCGGGCCGGCACTGACGCACCCGCCGCCCCTACCTCACTGCCGACGGCGCCGACGCCCCCCACCCTTTCCGCCAGGAGAACCCCAATGAACATCGCCCTGTGGATCGTCACCGGACTGCTCGCCCTCGCCTACCTGGCCGGCGGTGGGTTCAAGCTGATCACGCCGAGAGAGAAGGTCGTCGCCAGCGGCCCCAGCGCGAGATGGGCCGACGACTTCAGCGATACCGGCGTCAAGGTGATCGGAGCCCTGGAGGTCCTGGCCGCGGTCGGTCTCGTGCTCCCCGCGCTGCTCGACGTCGCGCCGGTGCTGGTGCCTGTGGCCGCCGTCGGCCTCGTCCTGCTGATGCTCGGCGCGACCGTCACCCGCATCCGACGCCACGAGACCGCGTACGTGGTCGTGGACCTCGTCTACGTGGTCCTGGCCGGTTTCGTGGCGTGGGGCCGCTTCGGCCCCGAGTCCTTCGTCGGCTGACCACGGCGCGCCCCTGACGTGTGGGTGTGGGTGGGGGCGGTGACGTCGTCAACGCCGCGGGGCCGGGCTCTCCGTGAGTCGGGTTACAACAGGGACGGTCCTTGGGTCGGAGAGCGTGGTCCGTGGTGTGCTGTGCCGGCCGACCGAGCCGCACCAACCGCCAGCTGGCGGTCCGTCTACCCGCCGTGCGGCCCGACGGTTGGACGCGCGGCCAAAGCGCGCGCAGCATTGCGGAGTTGGGATTCCCAGGCCGCCTCGTCGGGCCCCAGCGTGTACTCGATGCAGCACATGCACGTGGGGAGTAGGGCCACGAAAGCGTGCTCCTCAGCCGTCTCGACTTCCGTCTCCGGCCATTCGTCCGACGCCAGCTCGGCGAGATCCACCTCCCCGGCGGTGCATCGTGTGGCCAGCTTGCGCAGCGCGTATCTTCGGGCCAGTCGGCGATCAGGAAGATTGATTCCCAGTTCTTCGAGAGCTTGCTCGAAGGTGTCGCGGATGTCTCGGGGGTCCGCGTGACGCGACAGACCGGCCAGCTCGCACAGGATCGGCGTGTCCAGTCTCATGGCGAGTGCGTGGGCGGCGGTCATCGGCAGGTCTTCCGGGCATAGCTGATCCGCCTGATAGAGCCACGCTGTCTCTGCCAGGGCCTGATAGGCGCTGGGGACGAGGCTGTCAGGTTCGGGGGTGTCCACGGAGGGCCGTGACGAGCGCCCACCGCCACAGGGCTGGCCTGAGCCTTTGGCTCCGGCGAAGATCTTGAGACCGGGTGGGGCTTCCCGTGCTCTGGCCGCGGGGTAGGTTCCCTCCATGACCGATTGACCGTACGAGGAGATCCGCAGCCGCGACGAGTTCGTCGTGTTCCTTCGCGAGTTCTACCAGGAGTTTCAGCAGCGCGGAGAGGAGTGGGAGAACAACACGCTCGACCGCTTCCTCGAAGCCCTCGCCGCCTGGGTGAACGACGCCCCGAGTCTGTACCGGAACTTCGGCATGGAGCTGCCGGAGGGCGGCGACTGGGCCTTCTTCGCCGGGGCGCTTCACGCGGCCTCGATCTACGAGTAGCGCCTTGCGCGCGCTCACCCGCCGGTCAGGTCACATCAGGTGTCATAGGGGAAGAGGGCGACGTGGCCTCGCTCCGCGCTGATCTCCACCCACGTGCCGTCGATGGTGTCGGGGAGTGGTGAGGCGAGGTCGAAGAGGATGATCCAGGTGGCCATCTGGAGATACGCGGCACCGTCTGCGGTGCCGTAGAGGAGGCCGCGCATCACGACGCGGTCCGCGTCTTCGCGGAGGGCCGGGCCGGGGGCCGTGGCCGGCCGGGTGTTCTGGCCCCACAGGATGTCCTCGTCGACGGTCCATTCGACGTGGTGGCGGCCTTGTGTCGCTTGGGGGTCGCCGTGCCAGACCACGGTGGCGTCGCCTATGGGGGTGTGGACGCGGACTGTCGGCGGGTGCGGAGGGGTCCGCGGGACTGGGTGGGTGGTGACCAGCATGGCTCTATCATCCGCGACCCGTTGGTGGTGCTGAGGGCGGGAGCGGGTGCGTGGTGCGGGTGAGGGCCTCGCTCGATTGCGCCCAGGGCGGGTGCCACGGGCCGTGGCGGGCTCGGCGTGGGGTCGGCCGGGCCCGCCGCGGCGGAGGGGGTCAGCGCTGGAGGGTGAGGAGGCCGGGGCGGTAGGGCCACTGGCCGTAGTCGCCGCCGGAGTTGGGGTCGCGGCCCTGGTAAAGGAAGCGGAGGTTGCAGGGGTCGACGGTGAAGGTCTGGTCGGCGGTGGTGCGGATGAGTTCGCCGTGGCTGATGTCGTTGGTCCAGGTGGCGCCGCTGTTGGCTTTGCCGGCGAAGGGGTTGGTCTCGGTGGCGGCCTGGGGCGTCCAGGTGCCGTTCAGGCTGGTGGCCGTGAAGGAGCGGAAGAAGCGCTGCTCGTTCGAGGCGCGCGCCTCGACGATCATGAGGTACTGGTTCTGGTCCTTGACCTTGTAGACCTGGGGCGCCTCGAAGAGGTTCTTCTCCGTGTCGCTCATGACCGTCGTGTACGAGGAGCCGAAGCTGCTCGGGAAGTTCCCGATCGGCATGCTGGCGCGGTAGATCTTGCCGTTGTCACCGGCGAAGAAGAGGTACATGTTCGTGCCGTCGCCGATGAGGGTCTGGTCGATGGGGCCCGTTCCCGAGCCGGCGATGGTGCCGGAGAAGAGCTCCTGCTCCGCCGACCAGCCGTTGGGGTTGGTGGGATCGGTCGACGTCCGGTAGGAGAAGGCGCTCCTGCCCCACTGGTAGGCGAGCACCCAGATGTTCTTCGGCGCGAAGTAGAAGAGCGTGGGGGCGACGACGGAGTTCGTCATGCCGTTCTGGGCGGTGGTGGCCATGTCCGACCAGTTGGTGAAGGGCGAGAAGTTCATCGAACCCCAGCCCTTGCCCGTGCCCGCGGCGCCGTATGTGGTCGCGTAGACGAGGTGCTTGCCGTTGTACGGGGCGACGGTGAAGTCCTTGAGCGAGGCCCATTCCGACTTCGGCTGCGCGAGCGGGCCCGACGAGGACCAGCGGTACGTCGACGGGAGGGCACAGGTGCCGGGGGTGCCGCCGCCGGCGACCTTGGCGAGCTGCCACTGCTGGTTGGCGCCGCCCCAGTCGTCGTACTGGACGATGTTCGCGCCGTCGGCGGTGGAGGCGCCCTGGACTTCGAGGGCCTTGCCGCTGTGGCGAGCGATGAGGCGGATGTGACCGTCCGTGCTGTCGGCCAGGCGCCACTGCTGGTTGGTGCCGTTCGCGTCGGTCCACTGGGTGATCGCGGCGCCGTTGGCGGTGGAGCTGTTCTGGACGTCGAGGACCTTGCCGGAGTGGCGGGACTTGACGCGGTAGTAGCCGTCGCCGGAGGCGACGAACTGCCACTGCTGCTGGTTCTGGTCGTTCCTGGTCCATTGGGTGATGCGGGCGCCGTCACTGGTCGACAGGTTGTAGACGTCGAGGGCCTTGCCGCTGTTGCGGTTGACCAGGACGTACCAGGCGTTGGTGTCGACGGTGGCCGCGGCGGCGGGCGGGGCGGTGAGGAGGGTGGCCCCGAGCAGCAGGGACGACAGGACCGCGAGGACGAGGGTCAGGATGAGGGGTGGGCGGCGGAATCTCATCAGGACGGCTCCTTAGGGGGTTGAGGGGTGAGCGGGTCGAGGATGGGGTCGGGTACGGGCATAGCCACCTGATACGGACGGAGCAGCCCGCACATGCCGAAGAGCTGGTCCTCGGGGCGTTCCCTGCGTGATACCTGGCCGTGGTCGAGGTGGGAGAGGTCGCCGGTCTTCAGTGAGGCCAGTTGGGCGCCGGTGGCGAGGGTGGCGGCCAGGGGGCCGTCGCGCCAGCGGGTCCACCAGGTGTCGAGGAGGTCGCGCTTCAGGTGGTGGGCCGCGGTGTGGAATTCGCGCAGGCCGCCTTCGCGCAGGGTCTGGAAGCCTTCGAGTGCCAGGTCGCGGCGGCGGTGTGCCGCGGTGGCGTGGTCGCCGGTCAGGGTGGCCGCCGCTTGGTAGGCGGCGGGGTCGGAGAGTACGGGGGTGGGGAAGGTGAAGACGGCGTCGCCCGCCTCGGGGAGCCCGCTGTTCTGCATGAGGACGACGAGGCGTAGGTCGCCGGCGTTGACGAGGCGGTGGATCGTGCCCGGGGTGAACCAGACGAGGTCGCCGGGGCGTAGTGGTGTGTCGGCGAAGCCGGAGGTGGTGAGGGTCTGGACGCTGCCGCGGCCGTCGAGCACGAGGTAGGCCTCGGAGCAGACCAGGTGCATGTGGGGGGTGCCGCCGCAGAGGCCGTCGGCGGCTTCCCAGTCGTAGACGGTCAGGCCGGAGATCCCGACACCGCCGGGGAGCGGTGTCACCACGGATGGTCCTCGAGGTGTCGGAGGACGTGGGAGAGGTCCCAGGTGCCGTCGGCGACGACGATGCGGTAGCGGCGGGACAGGGTGTGGCCCGGGGCGAGGGGGAGTTCTTTGTCGAAGGCCAGGGACGGGTTGACGGCGGGGATGGGTTCGCTGCGGACGAACCAGTGGCAGGGGGCGTCGGGGTCGTCGAGGAAGAGGAGGGTGGAGGAGTGGTCGACCTCGTCGTGCTTGCCGGTGAAGGCCAGCCAGTCGCCTTGTTCGCCCATGCCGGGGCCGATGACGTCGCCGCCGGTGAATGCGCGGGGGCCGCGCCAGAACAGGCCGGTGTAGCCGGCGAGTTCTCTGCCTTGGGTGCCGGGGCTGCCGAACACGAGGTCGGTGTCGTGGACGTTGGTCAGCGTGGTGGTGACCTCCAGGGTCCAGGAGTCGGACTCGAGGTCGCGTGCGGTCAGTGTGCGGTGTTCGTCGATCCAGTGGTCGCCCGCCATCGTGTGCCAGGCGAGGTGTTCGGTGATGTCGGCGCGATCGTGCGTCGTCTCGGTGGAGACGGTGAGGCTGCGCATGGTGCCCAGGTTGGGCAGGTCGACGTAGCCCTGGCCGCGGAGGTAGGTGCCGCCGCCCCAGAAGTTCTGGCCCGACACCCAGGAGGCTGTGAACTGGATGCCCTTGTGCCAGCGGTGGTCGTGGGGGCGGTAGCCGGTGACGACGTGGCCGGCGAGGGTGCGGACCGGGTGCAGGTAGGGCTTGGGCGCCTCGAAGGGGTCCATGACCGGGCGGTGGACGTAGCGGAAGAGTTCGGTGCCCCGCGCCCGTACGGTCAACGCGTCGTCGTCCCGCAGGAGTTCGAAGGTCATCGGAACACCTCCGGGCGTCCTCCGTGGAGGGAGGTGTAGAAGGGGTCGCTCGCGTCGATCTCCCCGCGTACGACGGGACGCCCGGTGATCGCGGCCTTGTACAGGGCCGTGACGAGTTCCATGGTGGGCCTGCCGAGGTCGGGGCGGGTCCCGGCCTCGTATCCGTCGAGGAATTCCGCGAGCTGGGCGGTGTGCGAGCTCGGTACGTCCTGCGGTGGTTCCCACTTGGTGGCGGGTGTCCTGGCGGTGAAGGTCCAGTCGGCGTTGGAGTAGCCGTACAGGTGGCGCAGTTCGACGGTGGCGTCGGTGAGGTCGAAGCGCAGGTAGCTCTCCTCGCGGGGGGAGAGGACGCTGTTGACGACCGTGGCGATGGCTCCGTTGTCGAAGCGGACGAGGGCCGTGGACACGTCCTCGGTCTGGACGTCGCGTTCGAGGCGGCCGGCCATGGCGCGTACTTCGGCCCAGGGGCCGAGGACGGCGAGCAGCAGGTCCATCTGGTGGATGCCGTGGCCGACGGTCGGGCCGCCGCCTTCGCTGTCCCAGGTGCCGCGCCAGGGGACGTCGTAGTAGGTGTCGTCGCGGTACCAGGCCGTGACGCACTGGGCGACGAGGGGTCGTCCGAGGGTGCCGGCGGCGATGAGGTCGCGTAGGTATCGGGCGCCCGAGCCGTACCGGTGCTGGAAGACCGCGCCCGCGGCGGCGGGGCCCTCGGCGGCGTGGATCCGGTCGAGTTCGGCGAGGGAGAGTGCCACGGGCTTCTCGCACCACACCCACGCGCCTGCTTCCAGGCAGGCCACGGCCTGTTCGGCGTGCAGGTACGGCGGTGTGCACAGGTGTACGAGGTCCGGGCGTTCCTCCCGGAGCATCGTGTCCAGGTCGGTGTGGACGGCGGGGATGCCGTGCTCGGCCGCGAAGGCCTGGGCGCGCACGGCGTCCACGTCGACGGCGGCCACGATCTCGGTGCGGTGGGCCTGGGCCCGGAGGGCGGGGACGTGGCAGATGCCCGCGATCCCGCCCGTCCCGACGATCGCCGTCCTGATCATCCGCCGAGCACCTTCCTGATGGCGTGGTAGGCGGGCTTGGGCCGGAGGTTCTCGTCGTAGGGCAGGGCGGCGCCCTCCTCGGGGAAGACTCCGGGGATCCACGAGTACTTGTCGGTGTAGTCCCAGATGGTGACGCCGACGCATCGCTTGACGTCGAGGCAGGCCTTGACGTAGTCGGCGTACCAGGTGGCCTGGGTGGCGAGCTTCTCGGGGGTCGCGGGGAGCTGCATGCGGATGTCGAGCTCGGTGACGGCGACGTCGACGCCGAGGTCGGCGAAGCGCTGGATGTTCTCCTTGACGCCGGCGGGGAAGCCGTACTGGAGTGCCAGGTGGCCCTGGAGGCCGAAGCCTTCGATCGGGACGCCGTCGGCCTTCAGCTGCTTGATGAGCTTGTAGTAGGCGTCGCTCTTGGCGTTGATGCCGTCGACGTTGTAGTCGTTGAGGTAGAGCTTGGCGTGCGGGTCGGCCTCGTGGGCCCAGCGGAGGGCGTCGGCGATGTAGCCGGGGCCGAGGGTCTTGTAGAAGACGGACTCGCGGTAGGTGCCGTCCTCGTTGAAGGCCTCGTTGACGACGTCCCAGTGGATGACCTTGCCCTTGTAGTGCCGTGCCACCGTCTGGATGTGGTTCTTGAGGACGGGGCGCAGTTCGGCGGCGGTCCAGGTGCGGTCGGTGAGCCAGGCGGGGAGCTGGCTGTGCCAGACGAGGGTGTGGCCGCGGACCTTCTGGTGGTGGTCCTTGGCGAAGGCCATGACCTCGTCGCCGGCGGTGAAGTCGAAGACGCCGGGCTGGGGTTCGGTGGCGTACCACTTCATGGCGTTGCCGGGGGTGGTCTGGCCGAACTCGCTGCCGAGGACCTTCAGGTAGGCGGCGTCGGTGAACTCGGGGTTGTCGGTGGCGGAGCCGAAGTACTTGTGGTGCTTCTTGGCGAGTTCGCCGAGGGTCTTGGGGCGGGGTTCGGCGGTGGCCGGGGTGGCGGCGAGGCCGGCGGCGACGCAGACGGCGGCGGAGAGGGCGATCAGGTGCCGGGACAGGGACCTGGGCTTGGACATGACCTTGGGCAGGGACATGGGTGACTCCTCGGGTGATGGACGGTTCAGTCGAGAACGATCGTCGTGAGCGCGCGGGGGGCGAGCCTGGTGGTGAGGGTCGTGCCGTGGGTGGAGGCGATGTCGGCCGGGGTGATCGAGCGGGTCCCGTCGGTGACGTAGCCGGCGGGGCGCTTGTCGTGTCCGCCGCGGAGGGTGAAGTCGGCGGACTTCTCGGTGGTCGCGGTGTTGAGGATCTCGATGACTCGGCTGCCGTCCTTGTTACGGAAGGCGGTGACGCGCAGTGCGGGGTCGGCGTGGGTGACCGGGACGCGGACGGCGCCGGGGCGGATGAAGCGGCTGAAGGCGGCCAGGGCCCAGTACCGCTTGGACACGCGGTAGTCGTCGCCGGGGTTGGCGAGCTGGATGAGACCGCGGGTGGCGCCGAGGGACGCGCCGGTCCAGTAGACGTAGGCGTTGGCGTTGCCGACGGTCAGGGTGTTCTGGATGTCGGCGGCGACGGTGAGGCCGTCGTAGCCGCTGCCGTCGTCCCAGTTCTCGTTCCAGGTGGTGCCGTCCGGTGACCATTCGGACATCCAGACGTGCTTGTCGGTCGGCTGGGGGACGGTGGTCGGGCCGCTGTAGCGGTGGCCGGTGACGGTTCGCACGGCCTTGTCGGCCTCGGGGTCGGCTTCGATGGCCTCGGTGAAGGCGATCTGCCGGTCCCAGCCCGCGGCGTCGCAGCAGACGACGCCCGTCTTCAGTCCGGAGGCGCGGACGGTCGGTCCGAGGACCTTGAGGAAGTCGACGGCCTGCTGTGGGGTGAAGCGCATCGAGGCGTAGGTCGCCGTCCAGTCGGGTTCGTTGGTGAACCCGAGGTCGGTGATGCCGATTCCTTCGCGCTGGTAGAACTTCGCGTACTGGACGAGGTAGTTCGCGTAGGCCTGACGCCATGCGGGCAGGAGCTCGCCGCCGTTGTTCTCGTCGGCGTTGGTCTTCATGAAGGCCGGCGCGCTCCAGGCGTCGGCGTAGAACCGCTTGACGCCGTACGCCTTGGCCTCCTTGGCGAGCCAGACCTGGCCGCCGTCCCAGCCGTCCCAGACGTACGTCGGCGTGGCGTCCGGGCCGCCCGGGTCGGTGGGCAGGATCGTCGGCATGTGGTCGTAGACCCGGTCGGTCGAGGACCCGATGCCCAGGCGCAGGATCGAGAGGCCCGCGCCCTTGTCCTTGCTGAGCAGCAGGTCGAGCACCTCGCGCCGCTTGGCCGGGCTGAGCCCGCGCGCGCCGTGGAGCAGGTCGGCGCGCTGGAAGGCCATGGAGAAGCCGAATCCGTCGATGGGCTGGAGGTCGGCCCGGAAGTCGATGGCGGGGCGGGCGGTGGCGCCGGCGGGAGGCGCGGGGTCGGCGGCCTGCGGCGCGGGGTCGGCGGCGGCCACCTGGGTTGTTAGCGCTAACAATGTGACGGCTGTCAACGCGGTCAGGCGTTTCACGGAGTCTCCTAGAGAGGGTCGCGCGGGTACGGATCAGCCCTTCGTCGCGCCGGCGGTGAGGCCGCCGATCAGCTGTCGCTCGGCGACGGCGTAGAAGGCGAGGGCGGGGACCATGGCGAGCACGATGTAGGCCAGGACGAGCGCGAAGTCGGTCGAGTACTGGCCCTGGAACTGCTGCACGCCGACCGGGATCGTCTGCCACTTCGGGTCGTTGAACACGAGCAGCGGCAGGAAGAAGTTGTTCCAGCTGGCGACGACCGCGAGGACGGAGACCGTGCCGAGCGCCGGGCGCGCCATCGGCAGCAGGATCTGCCAGAAGAAGCGGAACTTGCCGCAGCCGTCCATGGTCGCGGCCTCCTCGATCTCCGCCGGGATGGTCCGGAAGAAACCGCGCAGGATCACGATCGTCATGGGGAGCCCGAATGCCGCCTGCGGGAGGATCACTCCGAGCGGATTGTCGAGCAGGCCGAAGGTGCGCAGCATCAGGAAGAGCGGCAGGACGGCCACCGCGAACGGGAACATCAGCCCGATGGTGAAGAGCGTATAGAACAACTCCCTTCCCCGGAAGGCATATCGGGCGAGGACGAAGGCCGCCATGGCGGAGGCGACCACGGTGCAGACCGTCGTGCCGATGGCGATGCCCGCGCTGTTGGCGATCTGCCGCCAGAACATGCCGTCGCCGAGAATTCCGGTGTAGTTGCCGATCTTCCAGTGCTCCGGAAGTCCGAACGGGTTGTTCGTCAGTTCCGCGGTGCTCTTGAAGCCGGAGATCACGGCGTAGAGCAGGGGTACGGCGACGAAGGCGGCGATCAGCCAGACCACGGCGTGCAGCGAGAGGCCGCGTACCGTCCGACGGGCGTTCATCGGTCACCTCCCGAGGTGACGGCACCGCTCAGGTCACGGCGGAGCACGTACCGCTGGTAGAAGAGGGAGAAGACGAGGCTGATCATGAACAGCACCACGCTGATCGCGCTGGCGTAGCCGACCTGGTATCGCTTGAACCCGAACTGGAACATCGCGATGGCCATCGTCTCGGAGGAGTGGTTGGGCCCGCCGGATGTCATGACCCAGACGAGGTCGAAGAGCTGGATGGACCCGATGATCGAGAGGAAGACGCTGATCCGGATCGTCGGTCCGAGCAGCGGCAGGGTGATGTGCCGGAAGCGCTGCCAGGCGCCGGCGCCGTCGATGGAGGCGGCTTCGAGGATCTCGGACGGGATGCTCTGCAGCCCGGCGAGGAACAGCATCATGTGGAAGCCGAAGTACTTCCAGATCATGACGACGAACAGGGTCGGCATGACCGTGGAGGGATCGGCGAGCCATTTGCCCTGGAGGCCCTCGAGGCCGAAGAAGCCGGCGATGTGGTCGGCCATGCCCGCACCGGGCAGGAAGATCATCGTGAACAGGACCGCCGTGACGACCTCGGAGAGGATGTACGGCGCGAAGAACAGCATCCGGTAGACGGCCCGCCCGCGGAGCTTCTGGTTGAGCAGGACCGCGGTGAACAGGGCGAACGGCAGCTGCACCAGGACCGACATGAGGATCAGGTACAGCCCGCGCCCCAGGTCGCCGATGAAGACCTGGTCGTCGAAGAGCTTGGTGTAGTTGGCGAGGCCGACGAAGTCGTCCATGGGGCCGATGCCGCCCCATTTGAAGAAGCCCGTCCAGACGGCGACGACGATCGGGGCGAGGACGAAGACGAGGAAGAGCACCAGGGCCGGGACGAGGAACCAGGCGACCGAGCCCCAGGCACCCCACCGGCTCAGGCGTGAACGGGCGGGAGGCGGCGTGGGCGTCGCCACGGACTCCTCCGTCCGTTCCTTGGTCAGGGTGGACACGGAGCTAGGCACTCTTCGCAGCCTCGGTGATCGAGGCGGTGACCTGCTCGGGGGTCTTCTTGCCCGCTATGAGGTCGGCGACGCTGTCGTTGACCTCCTGGCCGACCGCCGGCGGGTAGGCCTGGTCGAGGAAGAGCTGGAAGCCGGTGGCCTTGACCAGGCTCTCGGCCACCACCTTCTTGTTGGCGTCGGTGAGCTGGCTCTCCGCGCCCTTGACCACCGGCAGGTAGCCGTTGGAGGCGAGGAGCTTGGACTCGTTGTCCAGGACGAAGAACTTCAGGAAGTCCAGCGCCTCCTTCGGGGCGCCCTTGCGCAGAGCGAAACCACCGCCGCCGCCGAACACCTCGGTCGCCTGCCCCACACCGCCGTCGACCGTCGGGAAGGGGAAGAAGCCCAGGTCCGCTCCGAGGTCGGCGCCCGCGTCCTTCTGCACCGACGGGCCCCACTGCCCCATCAGCTCCATCGCGGCCTTGCCGTTGCCCACGGACGCGGCCTGGCCGCCCGGGGTGGCGTAGCCCGCGCCGAGGAAGCCCGGCTGGAACGGCTGGAGGTCGACGAGCTCCTTGAGGTGGACGCCCGCCTGGACGAAGCCGGCGCCGGTGAAGTCCTTGCTGGTGGCGGCCTTCTGGAGGGCGGGGAGGCCGGCGACGCGCATCGCGAGGTAGGCCCAGTAGTAGTGGCCGGGCCACTTCTCCTTGCCGGCGAGGGCGATCGGGGTGATGCCCGCGGCCTTGAGCTTCTTCACGACGCCGAGGTACTCGGCCCAGGTGGCCGGCGGAGTGGTGACCCCGGCCTTGGCGAAGAGCTTCTTGTTGTACCAGAAGCCGACCATGCCGATGTCGTACGGGATTCCGTAGGTGCGGCCTTCGATCTGGTAGGCCGAGAGCGAGACCGGGGTGAGCTGGGACGACCAGTCGCCGATGAGGTCGGTGAGGTCCTCGACCAGACCCGCGTCGACCTGCTGCTGGAGCACGCCGCCGCCCCAGGTCTGGTAGACGTCGGGGAGCTTGCCCGAGGAAGTGGTCGCGGTCAGCTTGGACTTGAACGCCTCGTTCTCCAACGAGGTCGTGTTGATCGCGATCTTCGGGTGGGCGGTGGTGAACGCCTTGGAGATCTGCGGGAAAAGGGACTTGCCGGGTTCCGTCGTGGCGATGTTCCACCAGTCGAACGCCACCTTGCCGTCGGCCGCCGCTCCGCCGCCCGAGGCGCCGGACCCGCAGGCCGTGGCCAGGGGGACGGACAGTGCGGTCAAGCCCGCGAGCGCCAGGAAGCTGCGACGGCTCGGGTTGGTGCTGGCCATGGGACCTCCGTGAGGGGGATGCCGGTTGGATGCCGAGCCGTTGCCGGGTTCGTGCCGGTCTGCGCTCGAAACTTTTTCGAAATACTCTCGAATTCCGTGGTGCCACAAACTAGGAACGACAGCCGTCACGGTCAAGACTTCTCGCCGATTTATCTCGGAAACCCGCTCGCAACCTGGTCTTGACAAGCAGTCACGTCACCCAGAAACTCTTCGAAAGTTTGCGATACATGTCGTCGACCGGCGGCGTCGAAGAGGAGAGAAGTTGAGCGAGCAGCGTGCGACTCTGGCCGTCATCGCCGCGGAGGCAGGGGTCTCCCAGGCCACCGTCTCCAAGGTGATCAACGGCCGATCCGACGTCGCACCCGCGACCCGCGAACGGATCGAGGGCCTGCTCAGATCCCACAACTACCTCCAGCCCGGCCGGCAGAACCGGGCTCGCAGATCGGGCTTGGTCGACCTGATCATCGGCGGCCTGGACAGCGCCTGGGCGGTGGAGATCCTGCGCGGCGTCGAGGCCGAGTGCGCCCAGCGGGGCGTCGGCACCGTCGTGTCGCTCGTACCGCCCGGCGAGGCCACCCCGTCGAGCTGGTCCGCGCTGCCCGTCCAGCACCACAGCGACGGCGTCATCCTCGTCACCGCCTCCGTCACCCAGGCGCAGCGCGCCCAGGTCGAGCGGGGCGGGGTGGCGCTCGTCGTCATCGACCCGATCGACCTGCCGGACAACGGCGTTCCGAGCATCGGCGCGACCAACTGGGCCGGCGGCCTCGCCGCCACCGAGCACCTGCTTGAGCTGGGACATCGCCGGATCGCCGCGATCGGCGGACGCAAGGAGATGCTCTGCAGCCAGGCCCGCATCGACGGCTACCGGGCGGCTCTGGAGCGGGCCGGAATCGAGGTCGACCGTGACCTGATCCGGTTCGGCGACTTCCAGCACGAAGGCGGCTTCCGTTGCGCCCAGGAGCTGCTCGCCCTGCCCGAGCCGCCGACCGCCGTCTTCGCGGGCAGCGACCAGCAGGCGATGGGCGTCTACGAGGCCGCCCGGCAGGCCGGACTGAGCATCCCGCGGGACCTCAGTGTGGTCGGTTTCGACGACCTGCCGATGTGCGAGTGGCTGTCCCCTCCGCTGACGACGGTGCGTCAGCCGCTGGAGGAGATGGGCCGGCTCGCCGCCCGCACGCTTTTCCAGCTTCTGACCGACCAGCCCCTGGTCAGCCCCCGGATGGAGCTCTCGACCGAGCTCAAGGTCCGTGTCTCCACCGCCCCGCCCCGTTCTTAGGAGTACCCCGTGACCGAGCCTTGGCGTGACCCCCTCCTGCCCGCTTCCGTACGGGTCGCCGATCTGCTGAGCCGTATGACGCTGGAGGAGAAGGCGGGGCAACTCGCGGGCTTCTGGGCCCTGCCCTCCGATCCCGGCGCACCCGTGGCGCCGATGGAGGACGACTCCGGCGAGCCGGCGCCGGGCCTGGACGACATCATCGGGCTCGGTCTCGGCCAGCTCACCCGGGTGTACGGCACCGCGCCGATCGCCGCGGAGACCGGGATGGAGCGGCTCGCCGCGCTCCAGCGGCAGGTGACGCAGGCCGGCCGGTTCGGCATCCCGGCCCTCGCCCACGAGGAGTGCCTGACCGGGTTCATGACGCTCGGGGCCACGGTCTTCCCGGGGCCGCTCTCCTGGGGCGCCTCCTTCGATCCCGCGCTGGTGGAGCGCATGGCCGCCGCCATCGGCGACGGGATGCGGCGGGTGGGCGTCCACCAGGGGCTGGCTCCGGTGCTCGACGTGGTCCGCGACTACCGGTGGGGCAGGACCGAGGAGTGCATGGGCGAGGATCCTTATCTCGTCGGCGCGATCGGCACCGCTTACGTCCGGGGCCTGGAAAGCGCGGGCGTCGTGGCGACGCTCAAGCATTTCGCCGGGTACTCGTCCTCGCGCGGCGGCCGGAACATGGCCCCGGTCGCCGTGGGGCCGCGCGAGTTCGCCGACGTGCTGGTCGAGCCCTTCGTCCGGGCGCTGCGCGAGGGCGGGGCCCGGTCGGTGATGAACAGTTACACCGACGTGGACGGCGTCCCGGTCGCCGCCGACACGTGGCTGCTGACCGGACTGCTCAGGGACGAGCTCGGTTTCGACGGGACCGTCGTGGCCGACTACTACTCCGTCTCCTTCCTGGAGTCCCGGCACGGCGTGGCCGGATCGCGCGGCGCGGCCGGGGCGCTGGCGCTGACGGCCGGAATCGACGTCGAACTGCCGACGGCCCGCTGCTACGGCGAGCCGCTGACCGCACTCGTACGGTCGGGAGAGGTACCCGAGGCGCTCGTCGACCGGGCCGCGGAGCGGGTCCTGCTGCAGAAGGCCGAACTGGGCCTGCTGGACCCCGAGTGGGAACCCCTGAAGCCCGAGCCGATCGACCTCGACCCGCCGGAGAACCGTGCGCTGGCCAGGATTCTGGCCGAGCGGTCCACCGTGCTGCTCGCCAACGACGGCATCCTGCCGTTGCGGCCGTGCCGGGTCGCCGTCATCGGACCGTACGCCGACGACCCCCACGCCTTCCTCGGCTGCTACTCCTTCCCCAACCACGTCGCGCTGCCCGGCGACCCCGGCGTGGAGATCCCGACGCTCGGCGAGGCGCTCGCCGCGGCCGGGTTCACCGTCACCGCGGACGATCCGGAGGTGAACGTGCTGGTACTCGGTGACCGGGCCGGCATGTTCGGCCGGGGCACTTCGGGTGAGGGCTGCGACGCCGAGACCCTCGACCTGCCCGGCGACCAGGCCGCGCTCGCCTCCGCCGTGCTCGATTCCGGGGTGCCGACCGTCCTGGTCCTCGTGTCCGGCCGGCCGTACGCGCTCGGCTCGCTCGCCGACCGCGCGGCGGCCGTCGTCCAGGCCTTCTTCCCCGGTGAGGAGGGCGGGACGGCGCTGGCCCGGATCATCAGCGGGGCCGCGGAACCGTCCGGGCGGCTCCCGGTGTCCCTCCCCCGCCAGGTCGGCGGACAGCCCGGCACCTATCTGCACTCCACCTTGGGCGGTCGCACCGACTGGAGCTCGGTGGACCCGACTCCGCTGTTCCCGTTCGGTCACGGGCTGAGCTGGACGCGTTTCGACTACTCGGATCTCTCGGTGGACGCCGCCGCCCCGACCGACGGAGCCGTCTCCGTCGCGGTGACCGTTCGCAACGTCGGCGAGGTCGCCGGCACCGACGTGGTCCAGCTGTACCTCTCGGACCCCGAGGCGTCCGTCGTCCGGCCGCGGCGGTGGCTCGCCGGGTTCGGCAGGGTCGAGCTGCGGCCGGGCGAGGCCGCCCGGCTCACCTTCTCCGTCCACGCCGACCGGACCTCCTTCACCGGCGTCGACCTGCGCAGACGAGTGGAACCGGGAGAGATCGGCGTGGCCGTCGGACGGTCCAGCGGCGACCTTCCGCTCCAGGGGTCCTTCACCCTGCGAGGCCCCGTGCGTCACCCGGGGGCCGACCGCGTCCTGTCCGTGCCGGTCGAGATCGTTCCGGCGCCGTGACCGGATCGTTCGGTGACCCCGTACTGCCCGGGTTCCGGCCCGATCCGTCCGTCTGCCGGGTGGGGGCCGACTACTACCTGGTGACGTCCAGCTTCGAGTGGTTCCCGGGACTACCCGTGTTCCACAGTCGCGATCTCGTGACCTGGCGGCGTCTCGGGTCCGCCCTCGACCGGCCGTCCCAGCTCGACCTCGACGGGTGCGGGCCGTCACGCGGCCTGTTCGCGCCGACGATCCGTCACCACGACGGGATCTTCCACCTCGTCTGCACGCTGATGGACGGTCCCGGTCATTTCGTCGTCACGGCGACCGACCCGGCCGGACCGTGGTCGGAGCCGGACTGGCTGGAGGGCGAGGGCTTCGACCCGTCGCTGTTCTTCGACGACGGGCCGGACGGCGACGGCCGGGCCTGGTTCACCGCGGCCCGCGTGCGGGACGAGGCCGCCGGCCACACCGAGATCTGGATGCGCGAGTACGTGCCCGGCGAGCGACGGCTCACGGGTCCCGAGTACGTCCTGTGGTCGGGAAGCCACCCGGACGCCCGGTGGGCGGAGGCCCCGCACCTCTACCGGATCGACGGCGCCTACCTGCTGCTCACCGCCGAGGGCGGCACCGATGTGGACCACAGCGTGGTGGCCGCCCGCGCCGACGACGTGACCGGCCCCTACGAGGGCGTCCCCGGGAACCCGGTCCTGCCGCCGGTTCCGAAGGGCGCCGTCACCTGCACCGGCCACGCCGACCTCGTCCAGACGCCGTACGGGGACTGGCGGGCCGTCCTTCTGGGCATCCGCCCGGGCTCAGCCCTCGGTCGTGAGACCTTCCTCAGCCGAGTCACCTGGCAGGACGGTCGGCCCGCCTTCTCCCCCGTCGCCCACGCCGGTCAATCGCGCCCCCTGCACGACGACTTCGGCACCCTCTCCGCCGACTGGAGCACGCTGCGCACCCCCCGCGAGCCGTTCTGGACCACGGGCGACGGGCTGCGTCTCCGGCTCCGCCCCGAACGCCTCGGCGCGCCCGCCGTCCCGTCCCTCCTGGTCAGACCCCAGGAACAGCCCGACTGCGACGTGTCCACCGAGCTGCGGTTCACCCCGGCCGGCCCGGGCGAGGAGGCCGGCCTCGCCGTCGTCGTCGACGACGACAAGCACCTCCTCCTGCTGCGCACCGCGGAGGGTCTCAGCCTCCGCCGCGGGCCCGAAGTCCTGGCATCCGTCCCCGTCCCCCCTGGCCCCGTTCGCCTGGGGGTCCGTATCCGCGGCTTCCGCCACACCTTCGTCCACGCGGCGCCCGACGGCGCCTGGCAGGACCTGGCCACCGTCGAGGCGACCTTCCTCAGACCGCTGTTCACGAGTGTCCAGTTGGGTCCGTACGCCTCCTCCCAGGGGCGTTCCTCCGCGAACGAGGCACATTTCCCGTGGTTCGCCCTCACGTATCCCGAGCGGGAAAACTGAACCGACCCACGTATTCGTTTATCAGGCGAGCGGCCCCCGTCGAAACACTTTCGACGGGGGCCGCTTTTTGGCCACCCCAGTGGAATTCCCCGGTCTCGAAACATCTTCGAAACCATTGACATGCCCAGAACGTATTTCCAGACTGTTTCCCAGGCGTCACCGCGCCTTTCCGCAGTCCCTTTCCGTGGACGCGGACATCATCGGCGCGGATTCGTTCCGCCGCACTCCCCCACCCATCCGTGGATTCATTCCTGGAGGTCTCTCCATGCGTTCACACCCCGTTCCCCGGTCCACCGTCCGCCGGAAAGCGACCGGCCTGTGGGCGGCGCTGATCGTCGGCGCCCTCGGTTCCGCCACCGTCCTCGCGGCGCCTGCCGCCCAAGCCGCCGAGAGCACGCTGGGCGCCGCGGCCGCGCAGAGCGGCCGCTACTTCGGCACCGCCATCGCCTCGGGCAGGCTCGGCGACTCGGCGTACACGTCGATCGCGGCCCGCGAGTTCAACTCGGTGACGGCCGAGAACGAGATGAAGATCGACGCCACCGAGCCCCAGCAGGGACAGTTCAACTTCGCCGCCGGCGACCGCGTCTACAACTGGGCGGTGCAGAACGGCAAGCAGGTGCGCGGCCACACCCTTGCCTGGCACTCCCAGCAGCCGGGCTGGATGCAGAGCCTCAGCGGCAGCGCGCTGCGTCAGGCGATGAACAACCACATCACCGGCGTGATGACCCACTACAAGGGCAAGATCGCCCAGTGGGACGTCGTGAACGAGGCGTTCGCCGACGGCAGTTCGGGAGCGCGGCGCGACTCCAACCTGCAGCGCAGCGGAAACGACTGGATCGAGGTCGCGTTCCGCACGGCGCGCGCCGCCGACCCGGCCGCCAAGCTCTGCTACAACGACTACAACGTGGAGAACTGGACCTGGGCCAAGACCCAGGCCATGTACTCCATGGTCAAGGACTTCAAGCAGCGCGGTGTGCCGATCGACTGCGTCGGCTTCCAGTCGCACTTCAACAGCGACAGCCCCTACAACAGCAACTTCCGCACCACCCTCCAGAGCTTCGCCGCCCTCGGCGTCGACGTGGCCGTCACCGAGCTCGACATCCAGGGCGCCTCGGGCACGACCTACGCCAACGTCACCAACGACTGCCTGGCCGTGCCGCGTTGCCTCGGCATCACCGTCTGGGGCGTGCGCGACACCGACTCCTGGCGAGCCGGGGACACGCCGCTGCTGTTCAACGGCGACGGCAGCAAGAAGGCCGCGTACACCTCCGTACTCAACGCCCTCAACGGCGGCTCCTCGAACCCGAACCCGAACCCCACCCCCGGCGCCGGACCGATCAAGGGCGTCGCCTCGGGCCGCTGCGTGGACGTGCCGAGCTCTTCCACGACCGACGGCACCCAGGTCCAGCTCTGGGACTGCAACGGCCGCACCAACCAGCAGTGGACCCTCACCTCCGCCGGTGAACTCAGGGTCTACGGCGACAAGTGCCTCGACGCCGCCGGCACCGCCAACGGCTCCAAGGTGCAGATCTACAGCTGCTGGGGCGGCGACAACCAGAAGTGGCGCCTGAACACCGACGGCACCATCGTCGGCGTCCAGTCCGGCCTCTGCCTCGACGCCGCCGCCAACGGCACCGCCAACGGCACGCTGATCCAGCTGTACACGTGCTGGAACGGCACCAACCAGCGCTGGACCCGCGCCTGACCCGTACGACCCGCACACGGCCTGAAAGAGGGGAGCCAGGATCATCCTGGCTCCCCTCGGTGCGTTCACGGGTTCAGGCGGAGGGCGGATTGCCGTAGTAGGCGTCGGGGCCGTGCTTGCGCGTGAAGTGGCGGTCGAGGACGTGCTGCGGAGGTTCGACCGTGCCCAGGGCGATGGTGTGGAGGGCCATCTCCGCCACCGCCTCGCAGATGATGGCGTGCTCCAGGGACTTGGTGGCGCTCGCACCCCAGGTGAAGGGGCCGTGGTGGGCGACCAGCGCGCCGGGGACTTCCCGGGCCCGGGTGTCGTCGCGTTCGAGGAGGTCCACGATGACCTGGCCGGTGTTGTACTCGTAGTCCGTGGCGCACTGCTCGGCGGTGAGGGGCTCGGTGACCGGGACGGGACCGTTGAAGGTGTCCGCGTGGGTCGTGCCGAGCACCGGTATCGGACGCCGGGCCTGGGCGAAGGCGACGGCGTGGGTGGAATGCGTGTGGGTCACGCCTCCGATCGAGGGGAAGGCCAGGTAGAGGCTCCGGTGCGTCTCCGTGTCGGTGGACGGTCGCAGACGGCCCTCCACGACGCTCCCGTCGGAGAGGGAGACGACGACCAGGTCCTCCTCGCTCAGCACGTCGTAGGCCACGCCCGAGGGCTTGATGACGAAGACGCCGGCGTCCCGGTCCACACCGCTCACGTTGCCCCAGGTGAGGGTGGCGAGGCCGGCCTCCGGAATGCGGAGGTTGGCCTCCAGCACCTCCCGGCGCAGGTCCTTGGCGCTCACAGGCTCTGCGCCAGACGGTGGTACGCCTGGTTCCAGCGCAGCTCGCGCGTGAACCGCCGTACGGTGGTGTCCTCGTCGATGACCGCGAGCTCGGTCCGCAGCATCTCGGCGAGGTCGTCGAGCTCCTCGCCGACGAGGGCGGTCGTGAGGACGGTGTGGTGCGGGGCTCCGGCCGTCAGCCAGGCCTCGGTGGAGGTGCGCAGGTCGGGGTGGGGGCGCCAGACGGCCCGGGCCACGGGGAGCTTGGGCAGCGGCTCGGGCGGGGTGACGACGTCGATGTGGTTGGCGACCAGGCGGAAGCGGTCGCCCATGTCGGCCAGACCCACGACGACGGCCGGGCCCGGGTCGGCGTCGAAGACGAGACGGACCGGGTCCTCGCGCCCGCCGATGCCGAGCGCGTGGATCTCGCAGCTGGGCCTCGCCGTCGTCAGCGAAGGGCAGACCTCGAGCATGTGGGCGCCGAGGATGAGCTCCTGACCCGGTGTGAGGTCGTAGGTGTAGTCCTCCATGAACGAGGTGCCGCCTGGCAGGCCGTGGGCCATCGCCTTCAGCGTGCGCAGCAGGGTGGAGGTCTTCCAGTCGCCTTCGCCGCCGAAGCCGTAGCCGTCCGCCATCAGGCGCTGTACGGCGAGCCCGGGCAACTGCCGCAGTCCCCCGAGGTCCTCGAAGTTGGTGGTGAAGGCGCGGAACCCGCCTTCGGTGAGGAAGGTGCGCAGACCTGCCTCGACGCGGGCGGCGTACCGCAGGGAGTCGTGGCGCTCGCCGCCGGGCCGCAGCTCGGGAGCGAGGGCGTAGAGGTCCCCGTACTCCTTGACGAGGGCGGATACGGAGTCCTCGGGGGCTGCGTCGACCACGGCGACGAGGTCGTTGACGCCGTACGTGTTGACCGAGACGCCGAACCGCAGCTGCGCCTCGACCTTGTCGCCCTCGGTGACGGCGACGTCGCGCATGTTGTCGCCGAACCGGGCGAGCTTCAGGGTGGTGAGCTCGGCGCGGCCGACGGCGGCGCGGGCCCATCCGGCTATGCGGTCGACGACCTCGGGGGTGGAGACGTGGCCGGCCACGGTCTTGCGCGGGACACCGAGGCGGGTCTGGACGAAGCCGAACTCGCGGTCGCCGTGGGCGGCCTGGTTCAGGTTCATGAAGTCCATGTCGATGGTGGACCAGGGCAGTTGGCGGTTGGCCTGGGTGTGCAGGTGCAGCAGGGGCTTGCGCAGGGCGTCGAGTCCCGCGATCCACATCTTGGCCGGGGAGAAGGTGTGCATCCAGGCGATCAGGCCGATGCAGCGGTCGTCGGCATTGGCCTCGAGGCACATCCTGCGGATGGCGGCGGCGTCGGTGAGGACCGGCTTCCACACCAGACGGACGGTCATCTGCGGCTGGCCGTCGAGGGTGTCGAAGATGGCGCGGGACTGGTCGGCGACCTGGGCCAGGGTCTCGTCGCCGTAGAGGGACTGGCTGCCGGTGAGAAACCAGATCTCGCGGTCGGGCTGGGCGAGCGTCATGTCGGGTGTGCTCCTCGGAGGTGCGGGGTGGAGAAGGCTGGGTGGAGAAGGCTGGGTGGGGACGGCGGGGTGGAGAGGGGGGCTGAGAAGGCGGGCCGGGGCGGGGAGGCGCCCCGGCCGGCCGGTGGTGGCGGCCGGAGGCGGGGAGGTGCCCCGGCCGGCCGGTGGGACCGTGGGCGGGGAGGTGCCCCCGGTCAGGCGTTCACGGCGAGGCGTGCGGTGTTGCGGATGCGGCGCAGGCGGTGCAGGAGGAGGTCCGGGCCGGTGCCGAAGTGCTCGTGCAGGGCGCGGTACTCGCCGTAGAGCGCGTCGTAGGCGTCCGCGCGTGCCGGGTCGGGCAGGTACGCGTGGCGCTGGACGCTGCCCATCACGGCGGCGGCGGAGCGGACGTCGGGGTAGGCGCCCGCGGCGACGGCGGCGTGGATGGCGGAGCCGAGCGCCGGTCCCTGTTCGGAGGTGCCGAGGGAGACGGGGCGGCGGAGCACGTCGGCGTAGATCTGCATGAGCAGCGCGTTCTTCCGCAGGCCTCCGGTGACGATGAACTCCTCGACGGGTATGCCGCCGTCCTCGAAGGTCTCGACGATGGTCCGGGTGCCGTAGGCGGTGGCTTCGAGCAGGGCTCGGTAGACGTCCTCGGGCCGGGTGTCGAGGGTGAGGCCGGCGATGACGCCCGAGAGGTGGTGGTCGACGAGGGTGGAGCGGTTGCCGTTCATCCAGTCGAGGGCGACCAGGCCGTGTGCGCCGACCGGCTGGCCGGCGGCTTTGCGGGTGAGGAGCTGGTGCAGGTCCTCGCCCGACGCCTCGGCTTCGGCGCGGTAGTGGTCCGGTACGCCCTGCCGGAGCCACCAGGCGAAGATGTCGCCGACCGCGCTCTGGCCGGCCTCGTAGCCGTAGGCGCCGTCGACGATGCCGCCGTCGACGACTCCGCAGATGCCGGGGACTTCGGCGAGGGTGTCGCCGTTGAGTACGTGGCAGGTGGAGGTGCCCATGATGGCGAGCATCCGGCCGTTCTCCACGGCGCCCGCCGCGGGTGCGGCCACGTGGGCGTCGACGTTGCCGACGGCGACGGCGATGCCTTCGGGGAGCCCGGTCCAGCGTGCCGCCTCGACGCTCAGCGCGCCGGCCCGGGAACCGAGGGGTGACAGCGGGTGCTCCAGGCGGGTGGCGGGGAAGTCGGCGAATTCCGGGTGGAGTTCGGCGAGGTACTCCGGCGTGGGGTAGGCACCGTCCTGGTGGATGCCCTTGTAGCCGGCGGTGCAGGTGTTGCGGGATTCGGCGCCGGTCAGCTGCCAGACGATCCAGTCGGCCGCCTCGATCCAGCGGGCGCAGGCGGCGTAGACGGCCGGGTCCTCCTCCAGGACCTGGAGGGCCTTGGCGTACTGCCACTCGGAGGAGATCTTGCCGCCGTACCGTGCGATCCACTTCTCGCCGCGGGCGTGCGCGAGGGCGTTGATGCGGTCGGCCTGCTCCTGGGCGGCGTGGTGCTTCCAGAGTTTGGGCCAGGCGTGCGGCCGGTCGGCCCACTCGGGCGTCAGGGCGAGCGGGGTGCCGTCCGGGGTGGTCGGCAGGACCGTGCAGGCGGTGAAGTCGGTGGCGATCCCGATGACGTGGGCCGCGTCGACTCCGGCGTCGGCGAGCGCGGCCGGTACGGCGGTGCGCAGGACGTCGCGCCAGTCCTCGGGGTGCTGGAGCGCCCAGTCGGGGGGCAGGGGGGCCTCGGTGGAGGGAAGGCGGTCCTCGATGACGGCGTGGCGGTACTCGTGGACCGCCGAACCGAGTTCGGCGCCGTCCCGGACCCTGACGACGACGGCGCGCCCGGAGAGGGTGCCGAAGTCGACTCCGATGGTGCAGGCCTCGGGGTGGTGTGGGGCCGCGGGGTCGGAAAGGGCATGTGGGGTCACGATACGTCTCTCTCGTCATGAGCGGGGCCAGGGGAGCACCCAGATTGTTAACGCTCACAATCGTGTTGGACAAGAGCTGAGCGCGGTTCTGTGGAATATTCGGCGAGAAAAGAGGGCCTCAAAAGTGAGCGCTCACTTGAGGAGGCCGACGCCTGGGGCTCGCCGCCGGACGCGGACGCGTCGGCACTCCCGCGCCCGCCGGCGGCGAGCCCGCCGCCAGCGCCCGGGAGGCGACGACGCCCGGGAGGCGCCTGCACCCGGGAGGCGTCGGCGCGGGTCGCCCGCCGCGTCAGGCTTCGTTCGAGGGGCGCGTGCTCGCGCGCATGATGAGCTGCGGCTGCACCAGGAGGTGTTCGGGCTTCTTGGCGCGGCCTTCGATGTGGTCCACGAGGAGCTGGATGCTGCGGCGTCCGATCGCGGCGAAGTCCTGGCGGACCGTCGTCAGCGGCGGCGGGAAGTACTCGGCTTCCGGGATGTCGTCGAAGCCAGCGACGGCCACCTGTGCGGGGGTGCGGATGCCGCCCTCGCGCAGCGCCCGCAGGACGCCGAGCGCCATCTGGTCGTTGGCGACGAAGACGGCCGTGACCGGTGTCGTGCCGCGGCGGGCCAGGGCGAGGCCCGCCAGTTCCTGTCCGGCCCGGTAGCCGGACAGCGGGCTCCAGTCCCCCGCGAGCACGCGGGGCGGGCGGATGCCGTTCTCCTCCAGGACGGCGCGCCAGCCCGCGGTGCGGGCCTCGCTCTCCAGCCAGTCCTCGGGGCCTGCCACGTGCCAGACGGTGCGGTGCCCGGCGGCGAGCAGGTGCTCGGTGACCATGCGGGCGCCGAGCTCCTGGTCGAGCGAGACGCCGGGCAGGTCGAGCTGATGTCCGCCCTCGACGGTGACCACGGGGAAGGGCGCGTCGAGTTCGGCGAGCGCCTGCACGTGGGAGCGCTGCGGAGTGATGGCGACGACGCCTTCCACGCCCCAGGCCGCGAGGTGGTCGATGGCGTCCTTGAGCCCCTGCCCCGCTCCGGTGCGCAGGCTGACGGTCGAGACGAGGTAGCCCTCCTCCCGTGCCGCCTCCTCCAGGCCGGTCAGGGTGCTGGCGGGGCCGTACAGGGCGGTGTTGACGGCGATGACGCCCAGTGTCCTCGTGCGGCGGGTCACCAGGGCGCGGGCGGCGGAGTTGCGGCGGTAACCGAGCCGCTCGATGGCCAGGGTGACCTGGTCGCGGGTGGCCTCGCGCACGTTGGGGTGTCCGCTCAGCACCCTGGAGACGGTCTGGTGGGAAACCCCCGCCTCTCGTGCGACGTCGGCCATCGTCGGCGGGCGGACGTCTTCCGCGGACTGCGCCACGTTCGCCTCCCTTCTCCGTGCTCACGGCTGTGTATCGATGCGAGAAAAACCTTATCGCCTCTTGTATCACGGCGTTGTGAGCGCTAACAATCTAGCTCGACCAGGGTGCCGACGCCCTGGACCCCCCAACCGGAACGGTGCCGTCCCGGTGGTGCGAGGACACGCGCCACCCCCGAGCCCGCCCCGGTCGGAGCCGCCCTCGACGACGGGATGGGTATCCCCCATGAAGAAGTTCCGATCCGCATCCGCCCTCCTGGCCGTGACCACCGGCTGTGCCCTGCTGCTGACCGCCTGCGGGCAGAACAGCGAGGGCGGCAGCCAGGAGACGAAGGACAAGAAGGACCTCACCATCGGCATCGCGATGCCCACCAAGTCCTCCGAGAGGTGGATCGCCGACGGCAAGAACATGACGGAGAGCCTGAAGAAGGCCGGGTTCTCCACCACCCTGCAGTACGGCGAGGACGACCCCGACCAGCAGGTCGCCCAGATCGAGAACATGATCACCCAGGGCGTCGACGCCCTCGTCGTGGCCGCCATCAACGGCGAGGCCCTGTCCAACGTCCTCCAGCAGGCGGCCGACGCCCACATCCCGGTGATCTCCTACGACCGGCTCATCCTGGGCTCCCCGCACATCGACTACTACGCCTCCTTCGACAACGAGAAGGTCGGCGAGCTGCAGGCCACGTACATCGTCGACAAGCTGGGGCTGAAGGCCGGCGCCAAGAAGGGCCCCTTCAACATCGAGCTGTTCGCCGGCTCCAACGACGACAACAACACCAAGTACTTCTTCAACGGCGCCATGAAGGTGCTGAAGCCGTACATGGACAAGAAGCAGCTGGTCGTGCGCTCCGGGCAGACCCAGCTGAACCAGGTCACCACGCTGCGCTGGGACGGCGGCACGGCCCAGAAGCGCATGGACGACCTGCTGACCTCCGCGTACGCCTCGTCCCGGGTCGACGCCGTCCTCTCCCCCTACGACGGCATCTCCATCGGCATCCTGTCCGCCCTGAAGTCCGACGACTACGGGAGCGCCGCCAAGCCGCTTCCGATCGTCACCGGACAGGACGCGGAGGTCGCCTCCGTGAAGTCGATCATCGCGGGCGAGCAGACCCAGACCGTCTACAAGGACACCCGCGCCCTCGCGCAGGTCGCCGCCGACATGGTGACCGCCGTCCTCGACGGCAAGAAGCCGGAGATCAACGACGACAAGACCTACGACAACGGCAAGAAGGTCGTCCCGGCCTACCTGCTCGACCCGGTCAGCGTCGACAAGACGAACTACCAGAAGGTCCTGGTCGACTCCGGTTACATCGACGCGGGCGCCCTGAAGTGACCTCCACCCCCGCCCCCACGCCCGAGGGCCCCGTCCTCGAAATGCGCTCCATCGTCAAGACCTTCCCCGGCGTCAAGGCGCTCTCCGACGTCACCCTGTCCGTGGCTCGCGGCGAGGTGCACGCCCTGTGCGGGGAGAACGGCGCCGGGAAGTCGACCCTCATGAAGGTGCTCTCCGGCGTCCACCCGCACGGCACCTACGAGGGCGAGATCCTCTTCGACGGCGAGCCCTGCCGCTTCAGGGACATCCGGGCCAGCGAGCGGCGCGGCATCGTCATCATCCACCAGGAGCTCGCGCTCGTCCCCTACCTGTCGATCGCCGAGAACATCTTCCTCGGCAACGAACCGTCCCGGCGGGGGGTCATCGACTGGCACGAGGCGCTGCGCCGCGCGTCCGAACTGCTCAGGCGGGTCGGCCTCGACGAGCACCCCGAGACCCGGGTCGCCGACATCGGCGTCGGCAAGCAGCAGCTCGTGGAGATCGCCAAGGCGCTGGCGAAGGACGTCCGGCTGCTGATCCTCGACGAGCCCACCGCGGCGCTCAACGACGAGGACAGCGCGAAGCTGCTGCGCCTCATGAGCGAGCTGAAGGACCAGGGGATCACCTCGATCATCATCTCGCACAAGCTGAACGAGATCTCCCGGATCGCCGACTCCGTCACGATCCTGCGCGACGGGCGGTCCATCGAGACCCTCGACGTCCGGGACCCGGCCACCACCGAGGAGCGGATCATCCGCGGCATGGTGGGCCGGGACCTCGACAGCCGCTTCCCCGAACGCACCCCGTACGAGGGCGCGGCCGACGCCGCTCCCGCCCTGGAGATCCGGGACTGGACCGTGCGTCACCCGCTGGACCGGGGCCGCAAGGTGGTCGACGGGGTCTCGCTCCAGGTCCGCCGCGGTGAGATCGTCGGGGTCGCCGGGCTCATGGGGGCCGGCCGTACCGAGCTCGCCATGAGCGTCTTCGGGCGCTCCTACGGCCGGTACGAGCGCGGCACGGTGCTCAGGAACGGCCGGGAGGTACGGACGCACACCGTCCCCGAGGCGGTCGCGCACGGCATCGCGTACGTCACCGAGGACCGCAAGCACTACGGTCTCGACCTCGGCGACTCCGTGAGCCGGAACATCTCGCTCGCGTCCCTCGGCGCCCTCGCCCGCCGCGGAATCGTCGACGGGCACGAGGAACGCAGGGTGGCCGAACGGTTCCGGCGGACCATGAACATCAAGGCGCCGAACGTCCTCGAACCGGTCGGCCGGCTCTCCGGCGGCAACCAGCAGAAGGTCGTCCTCAGCAAGTGGATCCTCGCCGGACCGGACGTCCTGGTCCTCGACGAGCCCACCCGCGGGGTCGACGTGGGAGCCAAGTACGAGATCTACACCGTGATCGACCGGCTCGCCGCCGAGGGCAAGGCGATTCTCTTCATCTCCTCCGAACTGCCCGAACTGCTGGGCATGTGCGACCGCGTCTACACCATGGCCGCCGGACGGCTGACCGGCGAGGTCGGCCGCGCGGACGCCACCCAGGAAGTCCTGATGCGGCACATGACGCAGGACACCGCACCATCCGACGAAGGACACCAGGCATGAGCACCGACGCCAGTACGAAAACGACCGCCCCCGCCGCCCGGGGCAGCGGGTCCCCGGCCGCCGGGACACCGATGGTCCGGGTGCTCCTGGACGGTGTCCGGCGGAACATGCGCCAGTACGGGATGCTCTTCGCGCTCGGTCTGATCGTGATCCTCTTCCAGGTCTGGACGGGCGGCGACCTCCTGCTGCCGCGCAACGTCTCCAACCTGGTGCTGCAGAACAGCTACATCCTCATCCTGGCCATCGGGATGATGATCGTCATCATCTCCGGGCACATCGACCTGTCGGTGGGTTCCCTGATGGCGCTGGTCGGCGGCATCGGAGCCGTACTCATGGTCGAGCACCATGTGTCCTGGCCCGTGGCGGTGCTCCTCACGCTGCTGCTGGGAGCCGTCGCCGGCGCGCTGCAAGGGTTCTTCATCGCGTACGTCGGCATACCGTCGTTCATCGTGACGCTGGCCGGCATGCTGCTGTTCCGCGGGCTCACCGAGATCTTCCTCAAGGGGCAGACCCTGGGCCCGTTCCCGGACGGGCTGCAGAAGGTCGCCAACGGCTTCCTGCCCGAGGTCGGGCCGAAGACCAACTACCACAACCTGACGCTGCTCCTCGGCCTCGGGCTGGTCGCCTACGTGGTGGTGCAGGAGGTCCGGGACCGTCGCCGCCAGCGCGAGTTCGCCCTGGAGACCCTGCCCACCGGTCTGTTCGCGCTCAAGATGACGGCGCTGGTCGCCGCGGTCCTGGTCACCACCATGCTGCTCGCCAGCTACAAGGGCGCCCCGGTCGTCCTCCTGATCCTGGCCGCGCTGCTCGTGGCCTTCGGGTACGTGATGCGCAACGCGGTGATCGGCCGTCACGTGTACGCCATCGGCGGGAACCTGCCCGCGGCGAAGCTCTCCGGGGTCAAGGACCGGAAGGTGACGTTCGCGGTGTTCCTGAACATGGGAATGCTCGCGGCGCTCGCCGGACTCGTCTTCGCGGCGCGCTTCAACGCGGCCTCGCCGAAGGCCGGCGTGAACTTCGAACTGGAGGCCATCGCCGCCGCGTTCATCGGCGGCGCGTCGATGAGCGGTGGCGTCGGGACCGTCCTGGGAGCCATCATCGGCGGCCTGGTCCTCGGCGTGCTCAACAACGGCATGAACCTCGTCGGGGTGGGCACCGACTGGCAGCAGGTCATCAAGGGCCTCGTCCTCCTCGCCGCGGTCGGCTTCGACGTGTGGAACAAGCGCAGGGCAGGCGCCTGACACCGCTCCCGACATGGCTGTGCCCGCCGGTTCCCCACCGGCGGGCACAGCCATGTCGGCGTTTCGGCGCCCGGTCAGTAGCGGGTGCTGAACCGCAGCACCGTGCTCGACCGGTACTCGTCGCCGGGGCGCAGCACCGGGGAGGGGTCGCCGGGGCGGTTCGGGGAGTCGGGGAAGTGCTGGGTCTCCAGGGCGATGCCGGCGCCCGCCCGGTAGGGGGTGCCGCTCTTGCCGAGGACCGTTCCGTCGAACTGCCCGGCCGTGTAGATCTGGAGTCCGGGTTCCGTGGTGAGCACCTCCATGCAGCGGCCGGTGGCCGGCGCGTGGAGGAAGGCGGCCCGGCGCGGTGTCGCGCCGCCGTGCGGGCTCAGGACGAAGTTGTGGTCGTACCCGCCGTCCACGCCGGGGCGTGCCAGGGCCCGGGCGATGCCGAGCGGGCGGCGGAGGTCGAACGCGGTGCCGGTGACCGGGCGGTGGTCGCCGGAGGGGATGAGGTCGGCGTCGACCGGTGTGTAGTGGGTGGCGTCGACGGTCAGTTCGTGGTCGAGGATGTCCCCCGCGCCCTCGCCCTCCAGGTTGAAGTAGGCGTGGTTGGTCAGGTTGACCAGGGTGGGGGCGTCGGTGACGGCCGCGTAGGTGAAGGAGAGTTCGTTGTCGCGGCTGACGAGGCAGCTGACCGTGACGTCCAGGTTGCCCGGGAAGCCCTGGTCGCCGTCGGGGCTTCGGAGGTGCAGGAGGACGCCGGTCCACTCGGCGGTGTGCACGCTCTCGGCTTCCCAGATCCGGGTGTCGAAGGCGTCGGTTCCGCCGTGCAGGGAGTGGCCGTCCTCCTGCGTGGTCAGCTGGTACGGCTTCCCGTCCAGGGAGAACCTGCCGTGGGCGATGCGGTTGGCGTAGCGGCCGACGGTGGCGCCGAAGTACCGGGCGGTGGTGGCCGTCAGGGCCGGGTCGCGGGGGGCGAGGACGACGTCGGCGAGGGTGCCGAACCGGTCCGGCACCCACAGTCCGTGGAGGCGGGCGCCGCGGGTGTGCACCTCCGCCGTGATGCCGCCGGGGAAGCCGAAGGTCCAGCTGTCTCCGGAGTCCCCGCAGGGCCGGCAGACCGGCGGGACTCCGGTGAGGGCGGGTGGATACGGGTTCATGGGGTTCCTTGTCCGTGGGGTAGTGCCCGGAACGGGGGCAGGGAGTCCCTGCCCCCGTTCCGGGCGCGGTCGTTGCGCGGTCGGTCCGCCGGGGAGGTCACTCCGCCGGGCGGGTCCCGCCGAAGAGCCGCTGGAGGAGGATGAAGACGAACAGCAGGCTGCCGATGACGATGCGCGTCCACCACGAGCTGAGCGTGCCCTGGAAGCTGATGACGGTCTGGATCAGGCCGAGGACCGTCACGCCGAGGGCCGTTCCCAGGACGAAGCCGGAGCCTCCGGTGAGCAGCGTCCCTCCGATGACGGCGGCCGCGATCGCGTCGAGTTCCATGCCGACGGCGTGCAGGGCGTAGCCGGACAGCATGTAGAAGGTCAACAGCAGGCCGCCGAGGGCGGAGCAGAGGCCGCTCACGGCGTACACCGCGACCTTGGTGCGTCCCACGGGCAGGCCCATGAGGCGCGCCGAGGACTCGTTGCCGCCCAGGGCGTAGACGCTGCGGCCGAAGCGGGTGTGGTGCAGGACGACGAAGGCGAGCGCGAGGACGACGAGGGCGATGACCACGGCGGGCGAGACGAACAGGCCGCCGGGCAGGAGCACCCGGGTCTGGGCGATCCGTGTGGTCGTCGGGTCGGTGATGGAGATGGACTCGGTGCTGATCATGTAGCAGAGGCCGCGGGCGAGGAACATGCCGGCGAGGGTGACGATGAAGGGCTGGATCTCGAAGGCGTGGATGACCCAGCCCATCAGCGCGCCTCCGCCGGCCCCGACGAGCAGGACGACGGGTATCGCTAGGGCGAGCGGCAGGCCGTTCTGTTCGACGAGCCAGGCCGTCAGCATGGTCGACAGGGCCACCATGGAGCCGACGGACAGGTCGATGCCGCCGGTGAGGATGACGAAGGTCATGCCGATGGCGACGACGAGCAGGAAGCCGTTGTCGATGAGGACGTTGAGCAGGACCTGCGCGGAGAAGAAGCCTTCGTAGTTCAGGGAGCCGACCGTGAACATCGCGACGAGCAGGGTGGCCGTCACCATGAGCGGCAGGCGGGTGGCGTGCCGTACCGAGAACTGCTGGAGCGGCTTGGTGAGGGAGCTGAGGGTGGTGCTCACGGGTGGACCTCCTGCCGGCGGCCCGCGACGTCGCCGGCGGCGGGGGCCGGGTCCGGTGCGGCCGGGCGGCGACTGCGTGAGAGCCGCGCGCGGAACGCGGGCGACTGGACGAGACAGACGACGATGACGACCAGGGCCTTGAACACGAGGGTGGTCTCGGGCGGTACGCCGAGGGTGTAGATCGTGGTCGAGAGGGTCTGGATGACGAGGGCGCCCAGGACCGTGCCGCCGAGGGTGAAGCGGCCGCCGGTGAGGGCGGTGCCGCCGATGACCACGGCGAGGATGGCGTCCAGTTCGATCCACAGGCCCGCGTTGTTGCCGTCGGCGCTGGACACGTTGGAGCTGATCATCAGGCCGGCCACGGCGGCGCACACGGCGCTGACGATGTAGACGGTGACGAGGAGGCCGGACGCCCGGATGCCGACGAGGCGGCTGGCGACGGGGTTGCCGCCCACGGATTCGATGAGCATGCCGAGCGCGGTCCGCCGGGTGACGAGGGAGGTCACGGCGACGAGGGCGGCGGCGAGCAGGACGGCGAAGGGGAGCGTGAGCCAGTAGCCGCCGCCGATCATCTTGTAGGCGCTGCTGGAGACGCTGATGATCTGGCCGTCGGTGATGAGCTGGGCCACGCCGCGCCCGGCGACCATGAGGACGAGCGTGGCGACGATGGGCTGGACGCCGAGGCGGGCGACGAGGAAGCCGTTGAGGAGTCCGATGGCGGCGGCCACGCCGAGGGCCGTCGCGATCGCCGTGATGACGGTGGGCAGGCTTCCGGGGTCCTTCGCCGTGGCGATGTGCTCGCAGGCCAGGGCGCCGGAGATGGCGACCGTCGAGCCGACCGAGAGGTCGATGCCGCGGGTCGCGATGACCAGTGTCATGCCGAGCGAGACCAGGATCAGCGGGGCGCCGAACTGGAGGATGTCGATGAGGCTGCCGTACAGGTGTCCGTTCTGGACGCGGACGGCGAGGAAGTCGTGGGTGAGCGCGACGTTTCCGAGGAGCAGGGCGGCGAGGACGGCGGCGGGCCAGAACAGGGGGTGCCCGGTGAGCCGCCGCGTGCCGGACGCCCGTGCGGGGCGGCCCCCGGTGCCCGTGTCGTGAGGTGGTGTCATGAGGTGGCTCCGGTGGCGATGGTGCCCAGAATCCGGTCGGGCGTCAGCGTGGTGTCGTTGGGGAGGGTGGCGACGAGGCGGTGGTCGCGCAGGACGCCGACCCGGTGGCTCAGCCGCAGGACTTCCTCGAGTTCGGCGGAGATGTAGAGGACCGCCGTGCCCTCGGTGGCGAGGCGCGTCACCAGTCGCTGGATCTCTGTCTTCGCGCCGATGTCGATGCCCCGGGTGGGCTCGTCCAGGATCAGCAGCTCGGGGTCGGTGAGCAGCCAGCGGGCGAGCAGCACCTTCTGCTGGTTGCCGCCGCTGAGGTTGCGGACCTGCGCTTCGGGGGCGGCCGGGCGGATGTCGAGGACCTCGATCCAGCGGGCGGCGATCTCGTCCTGCCGGGCGCGGGAGAGGGGCCGGGTCCAGCCCCGTGCGGCCTGGAGGGCGAGCACGATGTTCTCGCGGACGGTGAGTTCGCCGATGAGGCCTTCGGCCTTGCGGTTCTCCGAGCAGAAGGCGATCTTGTGGGCGATGGCGGTGCGCGGGGAGCGCAGGGCGGTCGGTCGGCCGTCGATCCGCAGCTCGCCCTCGTCGGCGTGGTCGGCGCCGAAGAGCAGCCGGGCGGCCTCCGTGCGTCCGGATCCGAGGAGTCCGGCCAGGCCGATGACCTCGCCGCGGTGGATGTCGAGGTCGTACGGCTGGATGGAGCCGGCCCTGGCGAGTCCGCGGGCGCTCAGGAAGGGGACGTCCCCGCGTTCGGCGGGGGCGTCGCCGCCGGTCTGGGAGGTCTCGGCGAGTTCTTCGAGGCTGCGCAGTTCGCCGCCGACCATGCGGTGGACGAGGGTGACGGGCGTCAGCTCGTCGATCCGGTATTCGCCTTCGAGGCGGCCGTTGCGCAGGACGGTGACCCGGTCGCACAGGTCGAAGACCTGGTCGAGGAAGTGGGTCACGAAGAGGATGGCGACGCCCCGGTCGCGGAGGCGGCGTACCAGCGTGAACAGCTGGGCGACCTCGTCCCGGTCGAGGCTGGAGGTGGGTTCGTCGAGGACGAGGACCTTCGCCTTGATGTCCACGGCGCGCACGATCGCGACGAGTTGCTGGACGGCGATGGAGTGCGCGCTCAGCGGGGCACGGACGTCGAGGTCGAGTTCGAGTTCGGTGATGAGCTGTTCGGCGCGCCGGTGGAGTGCCGACCAGTGGACGAGTCCCAGGCGCCGGGGCTCACGGCCGATGAGGATGTTCTCGGCGACGGAGAGGTTGGGGCAGAGGTTCACCTCCTGGTAGACGGTGCTGATTCCGGCGTGCTGGGCTTCCAGGGGTTCGGTGAACAGCCGGTGGTCTCCGTCGACGGTGACGGTTCCCGCGTCGGGCGGGTGGACTCCGGTGAGCACCTTGATGAGGGTGGACTTGCCTGCGCCGTTCTCGCCCATCAGGGCGTGGACCTCGCCGGGGAAGAGGCGCAGGTCCACGCCGTCGAGGGCGATGACGCCGGGGAACACCTTGCGGATGCCGCGGGCTTCCAGGACGGGCCGGCCGGTGGGGGTGGGTGTGCGGGGGGTGGGTGGGGCTGCCATCCGCCCTCCTCTCCTGAGGGGTCCGGGGGCGGCGCGAGGGCCGCCCCCGGTGTGTGCGGGCGGTGGGTCAGTACTGGCGGCTGGGCAGGGCGGCTTCGGCCTGGTCCTGCGTGAAGACGCCTTCCTTGGTCTCGACCCGGCGCGGGACGTCCTCCCCGGCGGCGACCTTCTTGGCGAGTTCCATCAGCTGGTCGCCGAGGAGCGGGTTGCACTCGACCACGACGTTGATCTTCTTCGCCTGCATGGCGACGAAGGCGTCCTTGATGCCGTCGACGGAGATCACCTTGATGTCGGTGCCCGGCTTCTTGCCCGCCTCCTCGATGGCCTGGATGGCGCCCAGGGCCATGTCGTCGTTGTGGGCGTACAGGACGTCGATGTCCTCGTGGGACTTGAGGAAGGCCTGCATGACCTCCTTGCCCTTGGCGCGGGTGAAGTCGCCGGTCTGGGAGGCGACGACCTTGAACTTGGGGTCGCCCTTGATCGCCTCGGCGAAGCCGGCCTTGCGGTCGTTGGCGGGGGCGGAGCCGGTGGTGCCCTGGAGCTCGACGACGTTGACGGTGTCGGAGGTTCCCTCGTACTCCTTCACGAGCCACTTGCCGGCCTCCTGCCCCTCCTTGACGAAGTCGGAGCCGAGGAAGGTCCGGTAGAGCGAGGTGTCCTGCGAGTCGACGGCGCGGTCGGTGAGGATGACCGGGATGCCGGCGTTCTTGGCCTCCTTCAGGACGGTGTCCCAGCCGGACTCCACCACCGGTGAGAAGGCGATGACGTCGACCTTCTGCTGGATGAAGGTGCGGATGGCCTTGATCTGGTTCTCCTGCTTCTGCTGCGCGTCGGAGAACTTCAGCGTGATGCCCGCCTTCTCGGCCGCGTCGCGCACGGACTTGGTGTTGGCGGTGCGCCAGCCGCTCTCGGCTCCGACCTGCGCGAACCCGAGCACGAGCTTGCCGTCGGAGGAGCCCTTTCCGGTGCCGCCGGTGGTGCCGGTCGGCGCGGGCTCGGTGGTGCAGGCGGTCAGCACACTGCCGGCAAGGGCGGCGGCGGCGACGATGCGGAGGGCTCTGTGGGCCATGTCGTGGTTCCTCTCGGGACGTGCGTCGTACCAGGCAGAGCCCTCAAGGAGATGGGCCCGGCGAAGGGATGGCCGCGCAGCGGTGGTCGAACCGGGCGGAGGCAGAACGAAGCGTCGGCCTCGTCGCCCGGTCAGCTGGCGAACGCGACACATTGTGAGCGCTAACAGCGCTGTAACTCAAGAGCTCGTACCGCTGTTACTCGTTCTTGACACGCCTAGGCGAGCCAGAGGCCAGCGTGACGCCCGATGGATTGTGAGCGTTAACAGCGATCTTCGGGGAGCATCGCGCCCTGAAGGCCCCACGCACCGGACGGCGTTGACACCGTCACGCCTCGCTCCGTATCTTCGCGGCACTGTTTCGAACAGCGCCCGAGATCTCGAACAGTCGGAGGATCCCTATCCGGAAGTCACGCCCCCGGGATCGCGTTCGCGGCGATGGCCCGCGCGTACCAGCGGGCGCTGCGCTTCGGGGTCCGCAACTGGGTGGTGTAGTCGACGTGGACGGCGCCGAAGCGCTTCTCGTATCCGTAGGCCCACTCGAAGTTGTCGAGCAGGGACCAGAGGAAGTAGCCCCGCACGTCGGCACCGTCGGCGATGGCCCGGTGGACGGCCGCGAGGTGGCGGCGGATGTAGTCGATCCGCTCGACGTCGTGGAACTGTCCGTCCGCCGAGCGGACGTCCGGGAAGGCCGCGCCGTTCTCGGTGACCGCGAGCGCGAGGCCGGGGTGGGCGCGGGACGTGGCCATCAGGAGGTCGTAGAGGCCGCTGGGGTCGATGGTCCAGCCCATGCCGGTGGTGTCGCCCGGCGGCAGGTGGAACTGGACGTGCTCGGAGCCGGGCCACGGCGAGTGGTCGCTCTCGCCGTGCGCGTGGTCGCCCGCGGGCCCTCCCCCGGTGGGCGCCGAGACGAGCGCGGGGGTGTAGTAGTTGATGCCGAGGACGTCGATGGGGGCACCGATGGCGGCCTCGTCGCCGGGCTTCACGAGCGCGTCCCAGTCGACGACGTGAGCCGTATCGGCCAGGAGGTCTTCCGGGTAGCCGCCGGAGAGCATCGGGCCGGTGAAGACGCGGTTGGCGACGGCGTCGATCCGGCGGGCCGCGTCGAGGTCGGCCGGGTCCTGGGTGAGCGGCCGGACGTGGTGCAGGTTGAGGGAGACCGCGATCCGCGCATGGGAGGGCAGGGCCGCGCGCAGGGCGGCGGTGGCGCGGCCGTGGCCGAGGTTGAGGTGGTGTGCCGCGCGCAGGGCGAGGGCGGGGTCGGTGCGTCCGGGCGCGTGGACGCCGGAGCCGTAGCCGAGGAAGGCCGAGCACCAGGGCTCGTTGAGGGTGGTCCACAGGGCGACCCGGTCCCCCAGGACGTCGGCGGCCAGGGCCGCGTACTCCCCGAAGCGCTCGGCGGTCTCGCGTACCGTCCAGCCCCCTTCGTCCTCCAGCGCCTGCGGAAGGTCCCAGTGGTACAGGGTGGCGACGGGCTGGACGCCGGCGTCGAGGAGTTCGTCGACGAGCCGGCTGTAGAAGTCGAGGCCCGCCGCGTTGACGGGTCCGCGCCCGCCGGGCTGGATGCGCGGCCAGGCCAGCGAGAACCGGTACGCCTGGAGCCCGAGGTGGGACATCAGGGTCACGTCGGTGCGGTAGCGGCGGTAGTGGTCGCAGGCGATGTCGCCGGTGTCGCCGCCCGCGACCTTGCCCGGCGTGTGGGAGAAGGTGTCCCAGATGGAAGGGGCACGGCCGTCCTCGGCGACGGCGCCCTCGATCTGGTACGCGGCGGTGGCGGCGCCCCACAGGAAGCCGGGCGGGAACCGCAGCCGGTCGACGGCGGCGGTGGCAGGAGCGGTGAGGGGGGTCGCGGACATGGTGGAGTCTCCCTTTCGCGATGGGTGTGGACGAGGAGGGCGGGCGTGGGTCAGCCCTTGACGGCGCCCTGGGTGATGCCGCCGACGATGTGGCGGCCGAAGAGGGCGAAGATCAGGAGGAGCGGCAGGGTGCCGACGAGCGCTCCCGCGGTGATGACGGACCAGTCGGTGGACCAGCCGGTTCCCAGTCCGGCGAGGGCGACCTGGACGGTCGGGTTCGTGGAACCGTTCATGACGATGATCGGCCACAGGAAGTCGTTCCAGGACTGCACGAACGTGAGCATGCCCAGGACCGCCATCGCCGGGCGCGCCACCGGAAAGACGACGTGCCAGATCACGCGCAGCGAGTTGGCCCCGTCGACCCGGGCGGCTTCCAGGAGCTCGGTAGGCAGCGCCTGGGAGAGGAACTGCCGCATGAAGAAGACGCCGAAGGCGGTGACCAGGACGGGGAGGATCAGCGCCCCCAGATGGTTCCCGAGCCCCAGGTACTTGGTCAGGATGAACAGGGGTACGACGCTGAGCTGGGCGGGCACGGCGAGGGTGGACAGGACCAGGCCGAGCATCACCTTCTTCCCGCGGAAGCGGAGTTTGGCGAAGGCGAAGCCCGCGAGCACGGAGAAGGTCACCGTGCTGACGGTGACCGCGCCGGCGACGAGCGTGGAGTTGAGCAGGGCGACACCCATGCCACGCCCGCCCGCGTTCCGCCACACGTAGGTCAGGTTCTCGAAGAGCCTGCCGCCCGGCAGCATCGGCGGCGGGCTGGAGACGACCGCGTGGCTGTCGGTGGACGCGGCGACCAGCGTCCAGTACAGCGGGAACAGCGAGACCAGGGCCGCGAGGCCCAGGACAAGCTGGGCGAGCCGCCCGGCCCGGTGCTGGCCGCCGGCCTTGCCGGCGCGGGCGGAAGGTCGCGCAGCCGTCCGGCGGGGACGGTCGGATACGGAGGAGGTGGTGGTGGTCATGTGGTACTCCACGTCACTGTGAGGCGCGCAGGCGGCGGGTGATCAGCGCGTTGACGAGCCCGATGAGCAGCAGCAGGCCGAACATGATCCAGGCGACCGCGCTGGCGCGCCCGAGCATGCTGGAGTGGAAGCCCTGGTCGTACATGAGGATGCCGAGGGTCTCGTACTGGTGGTCCGTGCCGCCCTGGTGACCGCTCTGCCCGCCGAACAGGTAGGGCTCGCCGAAGAGTTGGGTGGCTCCGATGGTCGAGACGATCACCGTGAAGAGGATCGTGGGCCGCAGGGCGGGCACCGTGACGTGCAGGAACTGCTGCCAGCGGTTGGCACCGTCCAGCGCGGCGGCCTCGTACAGTTCGCGCGGCACGGCCTGCATGGCGGCGAGGTAGATCAGGGCGTTGTAGCCGGTCCAGCGCCAGGTGACGATCACGGAGATCGCGAACTGCGAGCTCCACCGGCCGGCCTCCCAGTGCACGGGCCCGGCGCCGAACAGGCCGAGCAGCCAGTTGGCCATGCCGCCCTCGGGGCTGAAGATGAGGGCGAAGAGGAGGGTCGCGGCGGCGACGGAGGTCGCGTACGGGGCGAGGAGCGCCGTACGCAGGAACCCGCGGGCACGCAGCCGGTAGTTGAGCAGGTGGGCAAGGCCCAGTGCCATCAGCAGCTGGGGGACGGTGGACAGGACCCCGAGGGTGAAGGTGTTGAGGAGCGCGTTCCAGAAGTAGTGGCTGACCTGGCCGGTGAACAGGTCCGTGTAGTTGCGCAGGCCGACCCATTCGGCGCGGTCGACGTTGTACAGGCTCACCCGGTGGAAGGACAGCCATCCCGTGTACAGCAGCGGGAAGAGCCCGAAGGCGGCGAAGACGAGGAAGAAGGGGGCGACGAGGGCGTACGGCGTGCCCTTGGTGTCCCAGCGGTGCAGGCGGCTGCGCCAGGCCGAGGGGCCGGAGGGGCGGTTCGGTGGCGGCTGGGTGGACTGCCGGCCTGCGGGGCCGTTGCGGCTGGGTGCGGTCGTGGAGGCCACGGGCGGTTCCTTCGGTGGTCACGGCCGGTCGAATCGGTACGAGGGGGGTGGGGCGGCCGGCTCCCCGGTGGCCGGCCGCCCCCTCCCCGCGCGACGGACGACGGCGGCCGGGAGAGGTGGGGGAAGCGGGGAGCTCTACTGGATGGTGCTGTCGATCTGGCGCACCGTGGAGTTCCACGCCTCCTCCGGGCTCTTGCCGTTCTGCTCCATCAGCTGGACGCCGGTGCCGAACGCCCCGGTCAGGTCCTGCGCGTGCGGCCCGGTCTCGGCGGGCTGGATGGCCTGGGCGGCGGTGGAGAAGATCTTCCCGGTGGCGGCGTCGGGGCCGATGTAGGCGTTCTTGTAGTCGACGACGCCCGGCAGGTCGTAGGCCGCCTGGTTGGCCGGGATGTTGCCCACCTTCTGGAACACCTTCGCCTGCTGCTCGGGCGCGGTGAGCCAGGCGGCCAGCTTCTTGGCCTCGTCGACGTGCTTGCCGGAGGCCGGGACCGACAGGAAGGATCCGCCCCAGTTACCGGCGGCCGGAGGCTGGGCGATGTTCCACTTGCCCTTGTTGCCAGGGCCCGAGAACTGCTGGATGTTCGCCTGCTGCCAAGACGGACAGACGGTGGTGGCGAACGTGGACTTCGAGAACGCGGTCTGCCAGGGAGTGTCGAACATCTTCAGACCCTGGCTGGTCTTGCCCTGCACCGCCTTGACGGCCAGGTCCCAGGCGGTCCTGACGCTGGGCGACTCCTTGTAGGCGAGCTTGCCGTCCTTGTAGTACTGGACGGTGCTGCTGGACACGACGGCGTTGAACAGTCCGGTGGCACTGTCCATGAAGTAGGTGCCCTTGGGCGCCTTGGCCTGGTACCGCTTGCCCGTCTCGACGAACTTCGCCCAGTCCCCCGCCCACAGCTTGCCCACCGACTCGGGGTCGGAGGGCAGCCCCGCCGCCTTGAACAGGTCCTGGCGATAGCAGATGGCCATCGGACCCACGTCGGTGCCCAGGCCGATCGTCCTGCCGTCGGCCGTCGTGGCCTGGTCCCACTTCCAGGGCAGATACGCCTTCTTGTCGACACCGGGGGCCTGGGACAGGTCGGCGAACGCGTCGGAGAGCTCCTCGGAAGTGGCCAGCGATATACGGCCCACCTCCAGGGCCTGGATGTCGTCGAGCCCGCCACCGGACAGGCGCGTCTGCAGGGCGGTCCAGTAGTTGCCCTCGACGGTCGTCGGGTTCTCCTTGATCGTGATCTCGGGGTGCTGCTTCATGTACGCGTCGTACAGACCAGCCTCCTTGTAGCCGAAGGTCCCGAAGGTGCCGACGGTGAGCGTGACCTTCCCGTCGGCGGAGACGGAGCCCTCCCCGGCGGCCGAGCAGCCGGCGAGACCGAGGGCGAGCGCCGCCGCCGCGGAGGCGAGTACGGCGGAGCGGATGCGGGCGCGGGGCACGGACGTACGGGACATGGGATCTCCTTGAAGCGTGAGCGGGGGTGGGGTGCGGTGGGAGTGAGGTGGGGCGGGGGTGGGGTGCGGTGGGGTGGTGGCGGGGTGCAGTGGAGTGGGGTGGCGTGGGGTGCGACGTCGACAGGTCGCCTCACGGGCGGTCGGCGTGGGGGGCCTTCGAAGGCCGGGGCGAGGCCTCGCGCTTGGGGCGTCTTCCCGAATTGGGAGCGCTCCCAAATACTGGCGTCGAAACCCTGCCGTCGCCTTGACGGTCTGTCAAGGTGGCTGCGGAGGGCGGTTATTCACAGGTGCGCGGCCTCGATCGGGGGCGGGCGCACAGCAAACCACCGACCGAAGGCCCGGCCGGATCGGCGCAGGTCACGTCAGGTCGGGGTACGGCCCGTCAGGCGCTGGCGCGGGCGACCAGACGCGTGGGGAGGATCAACGGGGTCGGGGTCTGCCCGTTGATGAGCGCGACGAGCATGCGCGCCATCTCGCGGCCGAGAGCTTCTATGGGCTGGTGCACCGTGGTCAGCGGCGGATCGGCGATCCGGGCCACGGCCAGGTCGTCGAAGCCGACGACGGCGACGTCGGCCGGTGCGCGGCGGCCGGTTTCGCGCAGCGTGCGCAGCGCTCCGGCGCCCATGTTGTCGCTTGCGGCGAAGACTCCGTCCAGGTCCGGGTGCCGCGCCAGCAGCGCGGCCATGGCGGCCGCGCCGCTCGGCTCGGTGAAGTCACCGGCTTCCGGTGGGTACGGGGGAAGGCCGGCCGCCAGCATGGCGTCCTGGTAGCCGCGGTGACGGGTGCGCCCCACCTCGGTGTCCAGCCGGCCGGTGATCGTCGCGATCCTGGTCCGGCCGAGCGATATCAGGTACTCGGTCGCCGCGCGTGCTCCTCCGAGGTTGTCGACGTCCACGTACCACCGCGGGTCAAGGCCGACCGGGCGGCCGCCGAACACCACGGGAATCTCCGCCTCTTCGGCCATGCGGGCCAGGGGATCGTCCTCGCGCAGCGCCATCAGCATGACCCCGTCGGCGCCCTTCGACCGGAGAAGCTGTTCCACGCGCCGGCGTCCACGGTCGGAGGCGGCCAGACACAGCATCAGGTGCAGGTCGGCGTCTTCCAGGGCGGCCGAGGCTCCCACGATCACCTGGGCGAAGAAGGGGTCCGCGAAGATCGAGGGGTCTTCTCCGGAGACGACCAGGGCGGCCGCGCCGGTCTGACGGGTCGCCAGGGCGCGGGCGGTCGGGTTCGGTACGTATCCGAGTTGGTGGACGGCCCGTTCGACGGCTTCCCGTTTGGCACGGCTGACGTGCGGGGCGTTGTTGAGCACACGTGAGGCCACCGACCGCGAGACGCCGGCCAGTTCGGCCACCTCGTCGAGGGTCGACTGCCGGTGCGGCACAGCTTGCGCCATGATCCGCCTTCCTGATCTCCGTACGAACACTTGGAAGACTGGGAGCGCTTCCAGTCGGAGGACTGTAAACCTTTCCTCTCATCCTGTGAAGTGCTGGTTAAGTTCCGTCACTTGACACTGACGATCGGCTCACCACACGATACGGACACACCTCGGCCTCAATGATCGCCACTTGGGACCGCTTCCAGTGGGAGCGCTCCCAAAGGCTATGTTGCGTCCGAAGTGTGCCGATGTCCCTCGGTGCGCCGTCACACGAGGGGACCTCGTACCACCGCAGTTCCTCACCGCGTCGCACGCTCGGGACGAGACCGCGCGACGCATCCGCCGTCAGGAAACCGAGGTACCGTCATGCGCCGCAGAATCCGCAACCTCGTCGCAGCCCTCTCCGCGCTGCCGCTGGCGCTCGCCGTCGCACCGTCCGCTCACGCGGCGGACCCCACCACCATGACCAGCGGGTTCTACGCGGACCCGGACTCCAGCGCCAAGAAGTGGGCCGCCGCCAACCCCGGTGACGGCCGGGCCCCCGCGATCAACGCGTCCCTCGCCAACACCCCCATGGCCCGCTGGTTCGGCGCCTGGAGCGGCACCATCGGCACGGCGACGGGCGCCTACGTCGGGGCCGCGGACTCCCGGGACAAGCTGCCCATCCTGGTCGCGTACAACATCTACAACCGCGACACCTGCGGCGGGCACTCCGGGGGCGGCGCCTCCTCCCCGTCCGCGTACGCGACGTGGATCGCCCAGTTCGCCGGCGGCATCGCCGGCCGCCCCGCCGTGGTCGTCCTCGAACCGGACTCCCTCGCGGACTACGGCTGCCTGACCCAGACCCAGATCAGCGAGCGCAAGGGCATGATCAGCGGGGCCCTGACGGAGTTCAACCGCCAGGCCCCCAACACCTGGGTGTACCTCGACGCCGGCAACCCCGGCTGGGTGAGCGCGGCGACGATGGCCCAGCGCCTGCACGAGGCCGGGCTCCGCCAGGCGCACGGCTTCTCCCTCAACATCTCGAACTACTTCACCACCGCCCAGAACACGGCCTACGGCAACGCCGTCAACGGCGAACTGGCCGCCCGCTACGGCTACACCAAGCCCTTCGTCGTCGACACCAGCCGCAACGGCAACGGCACCAACGGCGAGTGGTGCAACGCGGCCGGCCGCCGCATCGGCACGCCCACCCAGCTGGGCGGCGGAGCCGAGATGCTGCTGTGGATCAAGGCCCCCGGCGAGTCCGACGGCAACTGCGGCGTCGGGGCCGGTTCCACGGCCGGCCAGTTCCTCCCCGAGGTCGCCTACAAGATGATCTACGGCTACTGACGTCCGACTGACATCCGACTCCTGTGGCCCGGATTCCGCCGCCCCGCGCCCGGGCCACAGGCACACCACCAGCCCTCCCCCACCGCCGACCCACCGTCCCTCCGCCCGTCTGTCTCTCCGTCCCTCCGACCTCCCTCCCTCCGATCAGGAGCCCTCATGAAGCCACACGCCCTCAGGCGCCGCGCGACCGCCGCCCTCGCGGCACTCGCGGCCTGTGCCGCCCTCACCGCGACGCAAGGGCAGGCGCAGGCCGCACCCGCCGCCGGACCGCTCACACCGACCACGAAGTTCTACGTGGACCCGCACAGCAAGGCCGCAGGGCAGGCACTCGCCGACCTCAAGAACGGCGACCTCGCCAACGCCGTCAACATGGCCAAGCTCGCGAGCTGGCCCCAGGCCGAATGGTTCACCGAGGGCACCCCCGCCGAGGTCCGTACCAAGGTCAAGCGCCTGGTCCGCGAGGCCCGCGTGGTCAACCGCATCCCCGTGCTCGTCGCGTACAACGTCCCGGGTCGCGACTGCTCGCAGTACTCCAGCGGCGGTGCCCCCTCCTCCGCCGCCTACCGGCAGTGGATCGACGCCTTCGCCGCCGGCATCGGCGACAGCAAGGCCGTCGTCGTGGTCGAGCCCGACGGCCTGGCGCTCCTCCCGAGCGACTGCGGGCCCGACGTGGACCCGACCGGAGAGCTCACGGCGACCCGCGTCGCCGACCTCGCGTACGCCGTCAGGACCATCAAGTCCAAGGCCCGCACCGCGGTCTACCTCGACGCGGGCAACGTCCTGTGGCGGCCCGTCGGCGACATGGCGCGGCGGCTGCTCGACGCCGGCGTCCAGGACAGCGACGGCTTCTCCCTCAACGTGTCCAACACCCACCCCACCGAACACAACGCGCGCTACGGCACCTGGATAGCCAAGTGCATGTGGTACGCCACCGAAGGGCCCGACTACGCCCGCGGCCACACCGACTGGTGCGCCACCCAGTACTACTCGTCCGCCGCGCCCAACGACGGCGCTCCGGGCAACGCCGTCGACTCCGCCGACCCCGCCACCTGGCGCTGGACCGACGCCTGGTTCGACCAGAGCGTGGGCAGCCCGGCGAACGACACCCTGCACCACTTCGTCATCGACACCAGCCGCAACGGTCTCGGCGCCTGGACCCCGGAGCCCGGGAAGTACACCGGCGACCCGGAGATCTGGTGCAACGCGCCCGGCCGTGGCCTCGGCCCGCGCCCGACCGCCGACACCGGCGTCCCGCTCGTCGACGCCTACCTGTGGATCAAGATCCCCGGCGAATCCGACGGCAGCTGCACCCGCAACACCGGCGGCACGATCGACCCCGAGTACGGCATCGTCGACCCGCCCGCCGGCGCCTGGTGGTCCGACCAGGCCCACTCCCTCGCCCGCAACGCGGCACCGCGGCTGACCTTCAACCGCTGAGCACCGTCCCTGCCTGACGTAGTCCAGGCCCGGTCGCCGCCCGTCCGGGTCCCGTCGCCGCCCGTCCAGTCCCGGTCGCCGCCCGTCCGGGTCCGGTCGCCGCCCACCCGCTCCTCGTCGCCCGTCAGGCGGCGTGGTGCGGAGGAGGCGGCGGCAGGGTCGGCAGCCCGGGCGGCGCCTCGGGCCAGACGAGCAGCACCGGGCAGGGGGCGTGGTCGACGACGAAACGAGCGGCGGGGCCGAGACTGTGCGGTCCGAGGTGGGCGCGGTCGCCGTCCCTGGCCAGGATCAGCAGCTCGCACCCCTCGGCGGCGGCGACGACCTCGCGCTCGACGCGCCCCGTGCGCTCGGTCCGGGTGCAGGGGCGGCCCAGGCGGTCGGCGGCTTCCTGGAGCAGTCGCTGCCCGGAGGCGGCGGCGAGGTGTTCCATGCGTGTGCCGGGGTCCCTCTCGGGGTGGCCGCGACCGAGGAGTCCGGCGAAGGCTCCGTGCGCCGCGCCGGGGACGTCGGCCGGGGCGACGTGCAGCAGGACGACGTCGGCGCCCGCCGGGGCGTGGGCGCGGGCGGCGTCCACACACGCGGGCCAGGTGCCCTCGACGACCCAGACGACCACGGTCATGGGATCAGCCTCCTCCGATGACGGTCAGCGAGAGCCACAGTGCCAGTACGGCGGCGACCAGGCTCGCGGGTACGGCGTACACGCCGAGCCGGGTGAACTCCTTCAGCTCCACCTCGCCGTCGTGTGCGTGGACGATCCGACGCCACAGCAGGGTGGCGAGCGATCCGGCGTAGGTGAGGTTGGGGCCGATGTTGACCCCGAGCAGGACGGCGAGAACGGCACCGGGTCCCGACGGGGCGGTGAGCGGCAGCAGCACCAGAACGGCGGGCAGGTTGTTGATGACGTTCGCGAGAACGGCGGCCAGGGCGGCGAGGCCGAACAGCGCCGGCAGGCCCGTACCTTCGGGGATCAGGTGCCCCAGCGCCTCGTCGAGTCCGTTGTCCACCACCGCGAGGACCACGATCCCGAGGGCCAGGACGAAGGCGAGGAACGGCACGGAGGCAGCGCGGACCAGCGCCCTCGGCGTGGTGCGGCGCCGGATCAGGGCCCGCACGGCCAGGGCCAGCGCGCCCGCGAAGGCGGCCCACGCCGGGTCGATGCCGACGGCCGAGGCCAGTACGAAGCCGGCGAGCGTGCAGCCCACGGTGACGAGGGCGAAGAGCGGCAGCTCCGCCCGCCCGGTCTCCGCGGGCGCCCGCGCTCCGGCGTCCAGGTCGGTGCCGAAGAAGCGCCGGAAGACCAGGTACTCGACGCCGATCGCCACCGCCCACGGCAGGGCCATCAGCGCGGCGAACCGGGTGAAGCTGAGACCGCTCGCCGCGAAGGCCAGCAGATTGGTCAGGTTGGAGACCGGCAGCAGCAAGGAGGCCGTGTTCGAGAGGTGGGTGCAGGCGTACACGTGCGGTTTGGGGCGAGCGCCGATACGGGCGGCGGTGGCGAACACGACCGGCGTGAGCAGCACCACCGTGGCGTCCAGGCTGAGCACGGCCGTGATCACCGACGCGGCCACGAACACCTGGGCGAGCAGCCGGCGCGGCCGGCCCGCCGCCGTACGCGCCATCCACGCCCCGCATGCCTTGAACAGCCCCTCGTCGTCGCAGAGCTGAGCCAGCACCAGTACGGCCGCGAGGAATCCGATCACCGGCCCCAGCCGTTCCGCCTCCGCCAGCGCCCCGTCGAGCGAGACCGCCCCGGTGGCGATCACCAGCACCGCGGCGGGGACGGCCACGACCGCTTCCGGCCAGCCGAAGGGGCGGATGACGGCACAGGCCAGTACGAGCACGAGCAGGACCGCGGACAGCGCCTCCGCGAGCTGGGAATCCAGGATCAGGTCCTTCCGTCGCGGCGGTCTCGCCGCCTGCGCCATCGCGCCGAACGCTACCTCCCCTCACACCGCGCCCCGCGAATTGGCGGCAGTCGGATTCCGGGCCCGCTACGCCACTGGGGTGGTGATCGGCTGCTCAGCCCGTCGCGGGATCCAAGGACGGCTGGGGCACCAGACGCATCCGGCGGCGCAGCGACCGCAATTCGCGGCCCGCACCGTCGGCGAAACGGCTCGTCACCACGTACACCCCGCACTGCGCCCGGCCCAGTGGCAGCCGCTCGGCGGGGAGCCGTACCTCGTAGGGGCCACCGGCCCGGAAGCCACCGAGCGCGGTTCGCACGGTGGACAGCACCGTTCCGTCGCGCGACCGCGTCTCTTCGAAGTGCAGTCCGTCGATGTCCCGGCCGAGCCGGAAGACGAGCCCGACGCTGATCACCGTGCCCTCGGGGAGCTCCAGCGGCTCCGCGTCCTCCCCTTCCTCGCTGCCCCACAGGGGCACGGACAGACACCCCAGCTCCTCCGCGTGCAGGTAGAGGTCCACCAGTTCGAACGCGTTCACCGCTGTTCACCGCCTCATCCGCCCATCACGCCTGTTCCGTAGGTAGGGGGTCGGTCGCGCGCGCGTGGACCGGTCCACGGCGTGGTGAGGCTGGGCTCCGGGGTGTCCAGGGCCCCGTCAGGGCTCCGGCGTGGAGTCGCTCTCCGCCGGCCTGAGCCGGCCGCGCCAGCCGCCGGTCGCGCGCTCGCGGTCCTCCATGAACTGCTTGAACCGGTACAGGTCCCCTTCGACGCGACTGTCGGCCATGCCGATGGCCGCTCCGGCCTTGTCGACCAGGCCCTGGGGCTCGATGTCCATGGCCAGGTTCACCCGGGTATGGCTGTCGTCCTTCCGTTCGAAGGTGACCACCCCCATGTGCCGCACATCTCCGCCGACCGTGCGCCACGCGACGCGCTCGTCGGGCAGCTGGTCGACGATCTCCGTGTCGAACTCCCTGGTCACTCCGGCGATCACAGTCCGCCAGTGGCAATGCCGGTCGTCGAGCTGACGAACCTCCTCGACACCGTCCATGAAGCGGGGAAACTCCTCGAACTGCGTCCACTGGTCGTAGACCTCACGCAGCGGCGCATCCACCTCGATCGTGGCGTGCACCATCGTGCTCACCTCCCGACCTGCGAAGCTTCGGTCTAGGCGCGAGTACCCACGCCTGGCGCCCCTAACCGGGGCCGGGCGGCGCCCGTACCGGCTGCGGTGATAGCCGCACGCGGTCGGCGGTCGTCGCACCCCAGGGCGACGATGACCTGGTCTTTCGCATCCACGGGGTCACTATGCCGCTCAGCGGCACGGCCTGCTATCAGGTGTCATTCGGCGTCACAGACCTAAGCGGGATCGCTGCTGCCCGCAGGCAGAGCCTGCTGATAGAGCGCTACCAGCACGCCGTGGACGGGCTGATCCGGCGCGTCCTCCTCGGCTTCGTCGACGAGTTGGGCGAGGGTCCGGCCGAGTTGTCTCGCCTTCGCGGGGGTGAGACGCAGGTGGCGCAGTGTCAGTTGGGTCTCGGCGGGAGAGCGGCCCAGCTCGTGGGCGACCGCGGCGAGCATGGCGGCGGTGCCGGCCGGTTGGGGTTCGGCGACGACCATGTGGCGGGCGGTGCGCTGGAAGTACTGCTCGGTGCCGCCGCGGACCTGGCGGGTCTCGGCGATGTGGATCAGCCCGGCTTCGCGGAGCACCTTGAGGTGGTGGGCGACGTTGCCCTTCTTCGCGTCGAGCTGCGCGGCGAGCCGGCTGGTGGTGGCGGGCTGCTGCCCCAGGGCGAAGAGCAGCCGCTGGCGAAGCGGGTGGGCGAGTGCCGCGAACTGCTCGGGGGCCCCGATCTCCAGGACGTCCTCGGGGGGTGGCGGGTAGGAAGGCTGATCACGCATACCGAAAGTGTCTAAAGTCTTTGACGCTTCCGCAAGGCAATGCTCTACTCCCTTCCGTGACTACTTCAACGAAGCTTTCGCCCGCCCCTGTCATCGACGAGACCACCCGGCTCCTGACCGAGCACTACGTCTTCCCGGACGTAGCCGAGCAGCTCGCCGGCCTCCTGCGCCGGCGGCTCGCCGAAGGCGCGTACGACGTCGACGACGCCGAAGAGCTCGCCCGCCTTGTCACCACGGACCTCCAGTCCGTCAACGACGACCGGCACCTGCGGCTCAAGCACCACGCCGAACCCGTGTCCCCCGGGCAGGGCGCGGCCACCCTGGAATCCATACGCCGCGACTTCGACACGTCGCTGGGCGGCGCGCCCCTGGTGCAGCTGCTCGACGGAGGCGTCGCCGTGGTGGAACTCGCCCCGATGCTGTTTCCGCTGGACTGGGCCGCCGAACCGCTGACCGCCGCGCTCACCCTGGCCTCCCGCGCCCAGGCCCTCATCGTGGACCTCCGCGCCAACCGCGGCGGCGACCCGAACACGGTCGCCTTCGTCTGCAGCTACCTCCTGGACGAACGCACCCACCTCAACACCATGCACTGGCGCGACGGCCGCCCCAGCGAACAGTCCTGGAGCCTCCCCCACGTCCCCGGCGCCCGCTTCGGCGGCACCAAGCCGCTGTACGTCCTCACCAGCAGCAGCACCTTCTCCGCCGCCGAGGAGCTCGCGTACGACCTCCAGCAGCTCGGCCGCGCCGTCATCGTCGGCGAAACCACCCGCGGCGGCGCCCACCCCTGCCACGGCTGGACCCTCCACCCCCACCTCGAAGCCACCATCCCCGTCGGCCGCGCCGTCAACCCCACCTCCGCCACCAACTGGGAAGGCACCGGCGTCCACCCCGACGTCCCCTGCCCCGCCCCCGACTCCCTCACCCACGCCCACTCCCTGGCCCTCACCCGCCTGTCAGCCTGATCCACGCACGGCCACCACCCCCTGACCTGTACGGCCTCAGGCACCTCGCCCACGCTTGCTCTTCGCGCGCACCCGCTCTCGCAGGTCGGCCTGGTAGTAGGCAGCTTGGTCACCGCCCAACTGGAAGAACTCACAGATGTCGGCCACCGTCTCGGCGTCTTCCGCCGTACCCGTGAGCCCCATGTGGAGAAGCCTCCAGAGCCCCCGCTGAGCGTGATCCCTGCACCTGTCGCTCAGAACAGCCCCTTCTGTTCCCAGCCCGTAGTCGCCACAACCCGCGGCCACGAACATCAGCGTCTGCATCAGCTCGTCCCGGGCCATCGACGAGAGATCGCCCGCCAGGGCCGCCATGATCACGCCGACCGCGGGCGGCGTGCACTCGAAGATGACCATGCCGCCCTCGACGTGATCGTCGAGGGTGTACCCGATCATGTCCCGGGGTGTCTCCGCCCCGATGATCGCCTCGATCATCAGGGGCACATGCTCAGCGGAATCGCCGCAGCCACACTTCAACGAGGCCCAATCCACCCGTCGCAGTTCAGCCCGCACCAGCTCACTCACCACCACCACAACCCCCATAGGAACGAGCCACGCCGGAGCCCATGCCCCCACTCCACCCATCAAGCATGATCCACCGTTGCGAAGTGGCTCCCGGACGAGAATCGGAACCGGAACCGGAAGCCGGACTGCTGACGAAGGGAACACGGCCGTGAGGCACACGCTCAACCTGTGGCGCCAAGGCATCGGAGAGGTGCCTGAGTCGGTTTGGCGACAGACCGAGCTCGAGGTGCTGATCCTCGCGGACAACGGGCTCACGAACCTCCCGTCGGGCGTCGAGCGGCTCCAGAATCTGAAGACCCTGGATCTCGGCCATAACGCGCTGACGGCCGTGCCCGAAGAGCTGGGCCGGCTGACCGCGCTCAGCGACTGCCTCTACCTCCACGACAACCAGCTGACGCGGCTCCCCGACTCGCTGGGAAACCTGACCCGCCTGCGGTACCTCAACGTCGGCGAGAACCTCATCACCACCCTCCCCAAGACCCTCGGCGAGCTGAGCGGCCTCATCGAGTTCAGGGCACAGCACAACCGGCTCACCACCCTGCCGGACTCCATCGGCCGGCTCCGCCGTCTGCGTGAACTGTGGCTGCGGGGAAACGCGATCGAGCACCTGCCGTCGTCCGTGGCCGAACTGCACGAGCTGCGTCACCTGGACCTGCGCGAGAACTCCCTGACCGAGGTGCCGGAGTCGCTCGCCACACTCCCCCGACTGCGTCAGATCGACCTGCGGAGCAACCACCTCCACCGGCTGCCCGACTGGCTCGCGCTGATGCCGTCGCTGGAGAAGCTGGATCTGCGGTGGAACGAGGTCGATCCGTCGCTTCCGGTCCTCACCGAGCTGGACCGGCTGGGGTGCGTCGTCCTGACGTGACGTCGACGCCCGCTCGCACCCCACCGCGGAGCCTCCGGGTCTCCGGGCCTCCGGGCCTCCGGGCCGTCAGCGTTCACGCGCTCTGGTCCACCACCAGCCGTCCATGGCCCACGTGAGGTAGTTGGGCTCCGGCAGGGTGCGGCGTTCGAACTCCACGTCGATGCGCGTGATCAGTCGGCCCAAGTCCCGTTTGGCTGCGGGAGGAAGGCGCAGCATCACACGCTCCAGATCGTCGCGGGCGTCTTCCACCTCGATGCCGGGCGAGCAGGCCTCGGACGCGTTCAGGTAGCGGCCGGGCTGCTTGAAGGTCCACTCGAAGCGGGACAGCGCGTGAGCGACCGCGTTGGGCCACATCTCCTCGTCTTCGACCCGGCGGATCGCCGCACGCGTCCGCGCCGAGACACCGCGAACCCTCAGAACCTGACACTGCCATCGTGGCCGCCACCGTTCTGCGCGGACGGCCTTGGGGCGCCTACGCGGCATCGCCCTTTCGGTTCGACATGAGGCCATCCTGCCACGGCGGTGGCCACGGACGCCCGCAGCCGTGCATGGCGGCCACGACTGTGACTGCGGCCATCCCTGATGAGCGGTCAGGGACAAGTCAGGGTCGGACCGGGGTGATCCCCGTCGTCAGGGACGGGCCGGGTGGACAGAGTGGAAGTACACATGATCACCGCTTCGAGAGGTGGAGTCCTTCCATGCGCCGCACTTCGGTCCTTGCCCTGTCGGCCGCGCTCGCCTTGGGTGCCGTCGCGCCCGCCCAAGCCGCCTCCGACGGGTCGAGGTCGGGACTGGACCGGGTCGCGCTGAGCGCGGCGATCGCGCCGCGCCCTGGTGACAGCGCGGCCGGCGTGGTGGCGGAGGTGCACAAGAACGGGGAGGTATGGCGGGGTGCGGCTGGTGACGTGGTGAGTGGCCGGGACGTCTCACCACGAGCACACTTCAGGATCGGCAGCGTCACCAAGCCGATGGAGGCGGTGATCCTGCTGCAGCTGGCGGCGGAGGGCCGTGTCGACCTGGATGAGAGTGTGCAGCACTACCTGCCGGGCCTGCTGCCGGAGGACCGGTTCAAGGAGCCGATCAGTGTGCGGCAGCTGCTCGACCACACGAGCGGGCTGCCGCGGGATCTGGAGGGCGCGCCGGCCACGCCGCCGGACGAGGAGATCGAGCAGGTACGGGACTACGTCACCTTCGACGAGGTGATACGGGACACGCTCCGCCCCTCGGACCGGCCGGGCCCGGGGCCTCGCTTCAGGCCCGGCACACGGCAGGAGTACAACTCCTTCGGCTACCGCATCGCGGGGAAGCTGATCGAGGAGATCACCGGGCACCCGTACCAGTACGAGGCCACCACCCGCATCCTCGAACCGCTGAACATGCGGGACACCCGACTCGCCGCGCCGAACCGCGCCACGCGCGTGCCCCGGCCCTACCTGCCCGGTTACCTGGTGAGGAGCGGGGGCGAACAGGTCGACGTCAACGTGCAGGGCGGCCTGCCCGCCAGCATGGTGTCGACGACCGCGGACCTGGACCGGTTCATCTCCGGCCTGTTCGACGGCCGGCTCCTGCGCCCGGCGCAGCTCGCCGAACTGTTCTCGATACCGAAGGGCGCCGACGGCAAGCCCCTGCCGTACGCGGACGGCTCCCACTGCGACACGGGCCCCGGCAAGGGCACCGCCTGCTTCAGCGTGGGGCTGATGTCCACCCCGCTGCCCGACGGGACACTCCTGTGGGGCAAGACCGGCTCGGACCCGGGCTACCGAAGCGGCGTCTTCGCCTCCCGGGACCTGAGCCTCCGCGCCGTGTACGCGGTCGGCACGTCCGGCCCCGTCGACGGCGTCCCCGCGGTGGCCCAACGCCTGGCCCTCACGGCCTTCGGCAACTGACAGCGGGCCTGCGTCCGCTGCACCGCCGTACGACACGAGGCCCGAGCCGTCCACCGCTGCCACTGCTCTACCCCCGCCGGCCCAATCTCCTTCCACCAAGGCGCAGTTGGTGCGGTCTATACGCGTAGACAGGTCATGCCCCATCATGGTCGCGCTCCACCACGGCACCACCGCTCCGGCCGCACACCCGAGGCCGGTGCACACGGCGCGCCCCGGCACCCCGGGGCATGGCCCGACTTCCGTTGGAGGATGTCTTGTCTGTCGTCTCTGTCATCAGAAAGCAGCTTCGTACGGCCTTATGTGGCCTTGCGCTCAGCGGTCTCGTGGTCGCCGCCGCCCCCGGCCCGGCCGCGGCGACGCCCGAGCGCGACAGCGCGGCGAAGGTGTCGCCGGTGGCCGCCGCCGAGGACGCGGCCGCCCGCTCGCTGGCCCGTTCGCTCGCCGACTCCGCCTGGCGAGGTGAGGCCCGACGGGCCGTCGAGGGCGGAGGTGTGAGCGGGCTGAGAGCCCTTGCCGAGAGGTCCCACACCAGGGCCGCCGCATCCCTCGCCGCCGACGTCGCCGCTGCGGATCGCTCGGTGCTCGCGGCGAAGGGGCTGGCCGCCGACACGGGCGGCCTGCTCACCGTGACCCTGGCCGGGGCGGCCGGAGACTCCCGCCGCGCCCCGTTGGTCGCCGTCGCCCCGTCCGACGACGAGGCCACGGCCGTCACGGCCTACGACACGCACGGCGTGGCGCACACGCTGGACGCGTCCGTGGCCCCCGACGTGCCGGTCTACGTCATCGACATCGATGGGGAGAAGGCCGTCCGGGCGGGTCTGAAGGTTCTGGAGCGGGGTCTCGCCGGCGCCGGAGTCACGACGGCCGCCACGCCTTCCGCCACGGCCGCCGCTCCTTCCGCTCCGGCGGCTACAGCGAGTACCGGATTCTGGACCTCCCGGATCACTTCGGTCCGCCTCAAAGACGACATGGAGACCTGGATCAAGGGCGACGCCGAGATCTTCAGCATCGTCAGCGGGTTCGGTCTCGACGGCAAGGTCCGCGTCGACACGGTGACCCACCCGTACCTCAACGACGCGGAGACCACGTACTACCCCAACCAGATCCTGGTGAACTGGTCGCTGTACAAGTACAACCTGGCCGACGTCGTCATGTTGGAGGACGACGGTGACACCAACTACTCGGCGCTGGCCAAGGCCCTCGCCGCCGCGCTGCTGACGATCGCCGACCTCGGCGCGTACATTCCGCTGGTCGATCCCGTCGTGGACGCGCTCCCGTCGTCCTTCTGGACCGACGACGCCGACTTCGTGGACGCCTGGTACACCCTGGCGCGGGAGACCACCGGCACTCGCGACGGGGCCGGCGGCAACGGCCGTTTCACCTTCGACCGGTACTGGGTCTCCGCGCTCTGACGTTCGGCGAGGAGCCCGGTTCGCGTGCGCCTCGCCCCGGCGACTCGGCGCCGAGGGCGGGGCGGGGCGGCGCCGCAAGTACCGCAGGCGCCGCAGGTACCGCACCCCCGGGTCGCTGACGCGCTCCCGCGTTCTCGTCTCCCCGCGTCCACGCCCCCCTGCGCCCTCGGTGTCAGCGGCCGCTGCGGCGGGGGGCGCCTTGGCCTCGGCGGGCGCGGGGTGGGCGCTGGCCGCGGCGGGCGGCGCGGACTTCGTCGGCGTCGGTTGGCTGGGGGGAGGAGAAGGTGGCTTGAACGGGGGCGGGTACGGCGGGCTTGGTGGCTGTGGGGGCGGGGGCGCCGGGGACGGTGGCGGGGCCCGGTAGGACGGTGGCGTTGACGATGTGCGGGGCGCAGGACTGGCAGACCTCGGTGAGGGTCCATACGTCGCCGACGGCGCGGTTGTGGATGAGGATCAGCAGGGTTCGGCCGGCGCAGGTGGTGCGGGCGGTGTGGTGGCGGCAGTCGGCCGCTCCGCAGGCGCAGGTGGCGTTGGGGCGGGGGGTGGCGGAGCGGGCGTGGGCCTGGACGTGTTGGCGCGCGAAGTTGCGCAGGGCGTTGACGTCCTTGGAGCGCGGGGGCATGCGGCAGGCCGTGGTGCTGCACGCGACGCTGGCGGAGTGGTCGGGGTGTCCGGTGAGACGGACGGTCCAGGTTCTGCCCGGCAGGCGTGATCCGGGGAGGCTGCTCACTTGGTGTGTCCGTTCGATCGAGGGTGTGATGCTTTGGTTTTACCCTCCCGAGGCATGCAGGTCACCTAGGTATCGCAGGTCGTGGCGTGCCGATGGCCGAATGCGGGCCTCGGGACCGGCGGCGGGCGGGGCGGCGGGGCGGCCCGTGTGGTGGAAGGCCGTGGAAGGGAGCGGTCCGCGATCAGACGGTACCGGGTCTGACCATGGTCCGGACGTCCAGCGGCCCGACCGTCGACCGCCCCAGGTCGGTGAAGCCGAAGCGGCGGTAGAAGGGGACGTTCGCGGGGTCGGCCGTCGTCAGGAAGAAGCCGGCCGGGGCGGGGGTGGCCGCGAGGACGTGGTTGAGGAGGAAACCTCCGGCGCCGCGGCGCGCGGCCTCGGGCCGTACCCCGAGGAACTCCAGGGTCCACGCGTCGATGGGGGTGGCTGCTTCGGCGTGACGCAGATAACGCAGGGTCCGGGACAGGGCGCACGGTCCGCTGCGGAGTCCTGTTCGTGCTGCCCAGGCGGCTTGCGCCGCTGCCGTGGGGGTCGCGGCGGGCGGCGTGAGGACCGCCGCGGCGACCGGTTGCCCGTCTGGGGTCGTGAGGGCGTAGCTCAGGGAGCCGGGAAGAGTGGCGTGGGTCAGGAGGGTGGCCTCGAACCAGGCGGTTCGCGCGCGCTGTGAGTCTCGGCAGATCCATGAGACGGCCGCTTCTCGGGCGAAGGCGGCCGCCAGGGTGCGGGCGCAGGTGGCGGGCTCGGGGTGGGAGAGGATCGTCCAGGGCGGCGAGGTCTCAGGCATGGCGTCTCCGCTCCAGCGGCGCCTCGGGGACGAGGTGGCAGACGAGCAGCTTCAGGAAGAACAGCGGTGCGAACCAAGCGAGCGCGGAGGGCACTTCGAGCCAGAACAGGTTGACGAGGACGGCCACCATCAGGGCGCACACCGAGACGGGGCGCTTGAGGTGGAGGGGCGCGAACTCCACGACGGCCGCCCCGGCCAGCAAGAGGGCGCCGTTGCCGAGCACCCAACGCCAGTCGCCGGAGAGGACGACCAGCCCCATGGCCACGAGGTGGAGCAGATGCGCGGCGACGAACAGCAGCCGTGCGCGTCGTGTCTCCGGTGCGGGACGGTGGTACCAGCGTTTCGCCGCGTTGGTCGCGTTGGTGAGCACTCCGCCGACGAGGTCAAGGCCCACCAGGGCCACGATCACGCCCTGCGGAGCCGCCCACCCGCGCCACACGTCCGAGGTCCACACTCCTGCCGCCAGGAGCAGGGCGCACAGGACAAGGCCCGCGGTTTCCACGGTCGACTCGGAACGGGACTTCCCGGGGCCCATGAACCTTTGCAAGCGGCCGGCGAGCCCGGGCGGGGTCTCGGGTATGTCCCAGTCGATCTCAAGATCGGCGCGCATCGGTTTTCCCCTCGTCGATGGATGATCCGGCCCCGCTCCACAAGCCGCGCAGCAGGGCCCACAGCTGCCCGGCGCTCTCGTCCGCTCCCCCCGGCCCCCCGGACGCCTCCGACGCCTGCGCCGCCTCCAATGCCTTCAACGCCTTCATCCGGGCGAGGGCCCAGGCGTCGGCGGCCCGGAAGACCGCCTCGGTCACCGTGACCAGCAGTGAGTGGTCCACATCGGTGCGGATCACGCCCAGTCGCCGCCCGTTCGAGACCAGCGAGTCGAACCACGCCAGCCACGGCCCCTCCCCCTCTCGTACCTGCCCGATGGCCGCGTCGGCGAGCGCCAGGTCGTCCGGGTGGTCCCGCAGATGGGCCGCGAGCGCGCCCGCGCCGGCGTCGAGCCGGGTCCAGAACTCCGCCTCGTCGCGCGCCGCGATCCACGGCCCCAGAGCCCCGAGCAGCCGGCCGAGTACTCCGTCGAGTACAGCGGCGAGCAGGTCCTCCCGGCCGTCGAAGTAGTGGTAGGCGGCAGTCTTCGAGAAGCCCGCGGCCTCGATGATCTTGTTGTACGAGGCAGTCTCGGCGCCCTGCTCGGCGAAGTGCCGGCGCGCCACGGCGAGGATCGCCTCCTGGCGCTCAACGGGAAGGCGGTCGAATCGAGGAAGAGGCATGGACCCAGAGTACGCACCACAGGTGTGCACCACCAGTACACCCCCACATCCGCCTACCGCATCGACCCGAAGTGGCTGTCAGATTCGGCCGGTTGGCGCATACTGTGCGCTGATTCGTGTGATCGTTTGACCAGGGGGACGGAATGGCTACACAGGGCATGGGGCCGGGCGTGACGACAGGATCGGTGCGTTCTTCGGACGGCACCGTCATCGGTTACCGGAGTGTCGGGTCGGGGCCCGGGCTGCTCCTGGTACCCGGGGCGTTCGCGCTCGCGGCCGATTTCGACGCGTTGGCGGGGGCGTTGGCGGACCGGTTCACGGTGCACGTCATCGAGCGGCGGGGGCGCGGTGTCAGTGGCCCGCAGGGTGACGCGTACAGCGCGAAGGCGGAGTGCGCGGACATCGAGGCCGTGCGCGCGGCCACGGGAGCGCGATTCGTGTTCGGCCACAGCTTCGGGGGGTTCCTGACGCTGGAGGCCGCGCTTGCCGGGGCGGCGTTCGAGCGCATCGCCGTCTACGAGCCCGGCGTGTCCATCGACGGTTCCATCCCCGTGGACTGGGCCGACCGGTGCGGCCGCGAGCTCGCGGCGGGGAAGCCGGGCGAGGCGTTCCTGACGTTCGTCCAGGGTGTGAACCCGGAGACCAGCGGCAAGGCGCCGCGCTGGCTGCTCCGGCTGATCCTCAAGCTCGTGATCAAGGGACCGGAGCGGCCCCAGAAGCACGCCCTGCTGCCCGCCGCTATCCTCGAGCACGCCGAGATCGCCGCCAGGGACAACACCTTCCGCGAGTACGGCCAGCTCACGCAGCCCGTGCTGCTCATGGCGGGCAAGGAGGTCAAGAGCACCGGAGCGGGACGCGCGGCCCCGCGTATCCACGAGATCCTGCCCGGCTCCCAGCTCAAGCTTTACCCCAAGCTCGACCACTTCGGTCCCGAGACGAGTCCCGCCGCCATCGCCACGGACGTGGCCGACTTCTTCTCGGCCACGCCTGCCGGGTAGCAACCGGTCACCCTGTCCGGTGGAGCGCCACGCGTTCCACCGGACAGACACGGCCGGCCGGTGCCCTGCGCGCCGGTACCCGGGCTCCCATCGGCGGGCGCCCGCCACGCCCCGGCACCCGGGCTCCCACCGGCCGACTCCCGACTCGCCGGGAGCGGCTCTCGCAGGGAGCCGTGGTCACGCCACGGCCGCCGGTTCGTCCGAGAGCTGTAACAAACGCGGGCGGCATGTCATCACGCTCGTCCGCGCGGAGAGAATCGTTCTGTCGCTTGAATGCCGATCGGCTTCGGTCGGTCACGGGGGAAGAGGAAACGCAATGAACTCGAATACGGTCAGCACAGGTTCACTGCGTCGCGGCCTGCGCGGCGTCGTCCTGGGTGCGGCCACCGTCGCGGCGCTGCTGACGGTCAGCGCCTGCCAGTCCCCGGACGATGACGGCAAGGCGGCCGCGCCGCCGACCACCGCTCCGTCCGCCTCGACGTCGACCGGCGCGAGCACTCCGCCGACCACCACTCCCTCGGACGACCCCGGCGCCGGAACCGGCACCGGCACCGGCACCGGCACCGGCACCGGCACCAAGAGCCCGACGGCTGCCGGCACCGGCGACAGCGGCGAGACGAGCGGCGGGAACGGCACGAAGTACCCGGACTGCGTGGCCTCCGGACTCAGCACGGCGGTCGAGCTGCAGGACGAGCGCGGGGAGACCCCCCGGCACTTCCTGCTGACCGTCACCAACAAGGCCAAGAAGCCCTGTGTCCTCAACGACGCTCCGCTGGTACGGCTCCAGGCCGGCGACAGCTCCCCGACCGTCGAGCCCCTCGGGGAGCCGGACACCGAGCCCGTCATCGTCGAAGGGGGCGGAAAGGCGTACGCGGGCCTCTACGTCTTCGGCAACGACGAGGGCGGCGAGGCGCAGTACTCCCAGTCCACCCGCTTCACCGCCACCCTCGTCGCCGGCGAGGGCACCGAGCTCCGCGGCACGCTCGTCTTCAACCTGCCGTCCGGGCTCAAGTCCATCTCCGTCGACGACGCCGCCCGCGTGAACGGCTGGGCCGGCACCGAGGGACTGGCGATGCGACCGATCAACCAGCTCTGACACGCGGAAGCCGCACCGAGCGTCAGCGTCAGGTTCGCCCCCGGCGGCCCATGTCGGGTGCCGGGGGTGAACCGTATTCAGACATCGATCATGGTCAGGTCGGGGTAGACGTCCTGCCAGCGGTAGCGGCGGCAGTGCAGGTGCCAGTACGCGTAGGCGGTCATGTACCGCTCCAGGTGCGGGCGTTGCTCGTCATCGGCCAGACGCAGCACGCGCCGGTAGGCGGCCAGGCCGCTGTCGAGGCTGCGGCGGTAGGAGGCGAGGTAGGGGATGCCTTCCTGGACCGCGCGGCGATGGATCCGGCTTTTGCGGAACTCCTCGCCGTCCACCGCCTTCTTGTAGAAGGACAGCACGTCGTTGACGTCGTTGAGGTAACCGACGCAGGAGTTCAGGGCCGCCGCCCAGAAGGCCCGGTGTCGGTGGGCGCTCAGGCTCGGGTCGGCGAACTGCAGGCTGGTGAACCAGAACTGGGAGAAGCCGTTGAAGACCCTGACGAAGTCGCTGTCGACCTCGTCGGCCGCCTCCGGATCGAACTCCGCCTCCATCAGGACGGCGTTGATCCCGGCGTAGAGGAGCGCCCGGTATCCGGCCAGGAACGTCGGGTCGCAGAACGGAGCGATCTCGCGGAACATGTGCTCCACGTACCGCGCGTTCGGCGAGTTCGCCAGCTCCGGCGCACCCCTCAACATGCCTGCCCGCAGGAAGACTTCAGCCTCGACGGTGTCCTTGGAGCACACGTCGTCGAGGTTGGTGACGAACACCCAGATCCGGTCGAGGGCGTACGCGAGCGCCGGGTCGGCGATGGGCACCATCAGGGCGCGCATCAGTGTGATGTTCCTGGTCGTGGCGGCGGGCACCACGACCTCGAAGGCCTCGAACTCGGCCGTCAGGAGCCGGGCGTGGGCCCGGACCTGGTCGAGGTCGACGGGCGGGTCGAACGAGTCGGTGCGGGCGATGAGCTGGTCGATCAGGTGGCATTAACCCCACCAGGTGCAGGGCGATCACGACGGCTTGACGGCGACGGGCGGCTTCGTCGGCCGGCCCGCCCGTCCGGCCATCCGCGCGCCACGTAGGCTCTCAGCCGACGACGACGGGAGACCGGACATGTGGAAGCGGGCCCTGGACCGGGCCGGGGTCATGCAGCCGGGGCTGCGGCGGGACTACACCGAGCAGAGGCGGGCGGTACGGGGTTTCGCGACGGCCGAGTACGCGGCGGCGCGGCTGCTGCTGCCCGCGGCGCTGGTGCCGCACGTCGTGGCGGCGGTCGCGTTCATGCACGAGACCGACGACCGGATCGACCGCGGGACGCCGGCCGAGCGGTCGGCCGCTCTCACGGAGTGGGAAGGGCTCGTGGGCAAGGCCATCGACGGAGGCGGCTCCGAGCTGCCGGTGCTGCGCTGCCTCGCGGACACGGCGGAGCGCCATCCGGACCTGCGCGCGCACGTCGAGGAGTTCCTGGAGGGGTGCGAGCGTGAGGCGGCGTGGCAGAGCATCGCGGACGAGGAGGAGCTCGACCGGTACGTGGCGAGTTACTCGCTGCCGGCGCTGATGCTCACGGCCTGCCTCCTGGCGCCCGCGGACCAGGCTGCGAAGGCGGTGTTCACGGAGCGCTGCCATCGCCTGATCCACGCCATGCAGCGCTTCGATTTCCTGGAGGACCTGTCCGAGGACGTGCGGGCGGGCCGGCCGGGTGTGCCGGCGGACGCGGTGGCACGCCACGGCGCGGATCTCACCCGGCCCAGCGAGTCGCTGGGTGCGCTCGTATCCGAGCAGGCGGCCATGGCCGATGCCGATCTGGCGGGCGCCTCGCAGCTGGCGGACGTGGTGGATCCGGCGTACCGGCCGTTCGTCCGGGCTCTCGTCGGTGTCCAGCATCTGCGCCTCGACGCGGTACGCCGCCTGGGCACGGAGCTGGCGACCCGTACGTCCGGCCCCTCGGCCCCGGCGGCCGCCGCACTCCTGTTGCGGGAGGCGGTCGCCCGGGCGCGGCGAAGGTAGGACTTGGGTCTTTTGTCGCCGGACCACGGCGAACAGTTGACTTGAACACGTTCAAACTTCATGCCAGGGTACGGCGTGCGTTCTTGAGCCATCGGTCGCTCGCGCGGCCCGCGGAACCCGCTAGGGGTGGAGTGTCTTGCGTTCCTGTCGTCCTGCGCTGATCTTGTGCGTCGTGGCACTCGCCTCCTCGGCCTGCGGCAGGCTCTACGAGCTGCCGCCGCCCGAGGGCAAGCAGGTCGTGCTGGAGCGGTCCCAGCTCGCGACCACGTGGACCGACGCCGACGGCGGGACGGTCACGCTGAAGGAGGACGGAACGTTCGTCGCCGACAAGGTGTGCGTCGCCTACAGCTGGGACGAGGACCTGACCCAGTCCGGAAAGGGCACCTGGAATCGGGGTTCCAACGGGAAGCAGAGCATCATCGGACTCACCTTCGACGCCAAGCACCCCGAGACGGGCGATCGGGAGCCCGCGCCGTACGCCGCCTTGAGGCACAACGACGAGCTGAGGTTGTGGACCCGCGTCGGCGATCCGGACCACGACAAGCCGCACTGCACCCTGACGAGCCCGGCTTCCTGACGTACATGCAGGAGCCCGGGCGGCGTGCCCGGGCTCCTGGACGCGATGGGTGCCGACGTGGGTCAGGTGCGGGTCAAGTGCGGTTCAGGCGCGGTTCAGGTGCGGCTCGGTGCCGGGTCGGTCAGCTGATGGTCCACCGCTGGAGGGCGGAACCGGTGTCGGGCTGCTGGGTGACCAGGGCGCCGTTGGCGGTGGAGGCGGCGGTGAGGGCCAGGCCGCTGGCGGCCGAGGTGACCGTGTAGGTGCCGGAGGACTGTCGGGTGACGTTCCAGCGCTGGTTGGCGCCGCCGTGGCAGGTCCACTGGATGACGCGGGCGCCGGCGGCGGTGGAGCCGCCGTCGATGTCGGCGCACTTGCCGGAGGAGCCGTTCTTGAGCTCGTAGGTGCCGTCCGTCTGCTGGGTGAAGGTCCAGTTCTGGTTGGCGCCGCCGTTGGGGGTCCAGGTGACGAGCTGGGTGCCGTTGGCGCTGCTGCTGTTCGGGTTGTCGAGGGCCTTGCCGGAGCTGGTGAGTGTGTGGACGCCGGTGAAGGAGGCGGAGACCGACCAGGTGAAGACCGCGGTGCCGGTGGCCGTGCCGGACGAGGCGGTGACCGTGACGGAGGACGTGCCGGCGGTGGTCGGGGTGCCGGTGACGAGGCCGGTGGAGTTGACGGCCAGTCCGGCGGGGAGGCCGGTGGCGGTGAAGGTGAGGGGCTTGCCGCGGGAGTCGGTGGCCGCGATCTGCAGGGAGACCGCCTTGCCGAGCGTGCTGGACTGGGGTCCGGGGTTGGTGACCGTGACCGCTTCCGGGGCCTCGCCGACGGGGGTCAGCGTCAGGGTCTGCTCGGCGGCGGTGCGGCTGCCGCCGACGGGGCTGCCGGTGGCGTTGGTCCAGCTGCGGACGGGAGTGGTCTCGGCGGGGCGGCCGGTGTCGGCGGAGAGGCCGATGACGAGGCCGCTGTAGCGGTTGACCAGCTTGTACGTGCCGGTGGGGCCGTTGTCCGCCGCTGAAGCCCCGCGGACCACGAACCAGTCCTGTCCGGTGCCGGCCGCCGCAGGGGTGACCGTGGGCTTCGTACCCCAGGCGCGGGTGCCCGGGCCGGAGGCGTCGACGCCGAGGAGGTTCCCGGTGGAGGCGTTGGCGATCCGGTAGGAGCCGTCGCCCTTCGCGGCGAAGGTCCACGATTCGAGTGCCGAGCCGGTCGCGGCGGCGAGTGACGTGGTGGAGGTGCCGCCCGTCACCTGGGCGAGGACACGGCCGCCGGCGCTGGTGATGCGGTAGTTGGTGGTGGTGTCGACGGGTGCGGCCGGTGCGCTCGTGTCGATCGTCAGGTTGACGTACTCGCTGCTCGCGTTGCCCGAGCAGCCGAAGGAGCAGTACGAGCGGAAGTTCTTTCCGACGATCCCGGAACCGGTCTTGTTGGCGCTGTCGAGGAACCAGCGGTACCAGGAGGCGTTCTTGTAGGTCCCGGTGTCACCGAGCCTGAACCATTTCTGGGTGGTCAGGTCGTCGGTGGCGTACAGCTCCTGCGGGGCGTTGCCGCTCTGGTCCACGGCCTGCGGCTCGCCGATGTAGAGCCCGAGGTGGGCGTTGTAGGTGATGTCCATGACGAACAGCGGCGAGGTGGGCGGCGTGAGGCCGTTGGCGACCTGTTGGCTGACGCTGCCGGCGTTGGCGGGGTCGTACTCCTTGGCCGGGGGCACGTACCCGGTGGTGCTGCCCGACCCGACGGGGACCATCGTGGACTCGCGGCCGCCGACTCCGGGCTCGGTCCAGGCGCCGTCGTACCACTTCTTCCAGGAGCCGGGGGCCATCTTGCCCGAGAGGGGCGCGCGGGCGACGTGGCCGTAGAAAGCGGCCCAGCCGCCGCCCTTGTTCACGATCCGGGAGCCGTAGAAGGCGTAGAAGTAGCCGGAGGCCGTGTCGACGAAGAGCCGCGGGTCGCCGGTCCCGTAGTGGTAGGTCTGCTGCGGGAAGGCCGCGGTGTCGCCGCGCTTCGTGCTGTAGTGCGAGGTGATGACGTGGTCCTTGATGGTCCACGTCCTGCCCTGGTCGGTGGAGACGGCGTAGTCGATGCCGTCGTAGTGGATGCCGTCGCCGAAGGGCTGCGGGGTGAACTCGTTGTGGACGAGCCCGTACCAGTCGCCGGTGTCCGGGTCGACCCACATGCCCGTGAGGTCGCAGTAGTTGCGGTGCGCGTAACTGCTTCCGGCGGGGGCCTGCGTCGACTGGACGCCGGTCGGGCTGTTGTTGCAGCGCCAGGTGGTGTCGTTGTTGCGGTCGCTGGAGTTGCCCGGGTTGACCGCGTCGCTGATGGCGCCCGACCGGGTGGCGGTGTCGAGGTTCGTCCCCGTGTAGAAGGTCCACTTGCGCGGGTCGTTGGCGCCGTAGAGCGCGTGCGCCTGCTGGTAGTAGAAGGTGCCGTCCTTGTCGATGTACGGGCTCGCCGGGGTGTCGTCCGGGTTCGTCCACGAACCCTTGGAGCCGACGGTGACGGTGTAGGTGGCGGCGGCGGTCGCGGTCTCGGTCGGCGACACGGCGGAGGCCGTCGGCGCGGCGAGGGAGCCGCCGGCCGTCAGGGCCATGGCCGCCGCGGCGAGCGCGCCGACCAGTCTGGTGCGAGGAGCGTTCACAAGTACTCCTTGGCTGAGGGGGGAAGCCGGGGTGGCACGGACCCTAGGGCCTATTTGACCGGTAAAACAAGAGCCTGGAGCGGTCAAATAGTGCCGGGGGTACGGGAGTCGGGCGCCCTCACCGCCTCCCGCGGCCCTGTGCCGGCCGGCCTGGACACGCCTTGACCTGGCCAAGGAGCCCGGTTACGTTGCCAGCCAATCGCGATCAGTACGACGGGGGCTCCATGGTCACCATGCAGGATGTGGCGGAACGGGCCGGCGTCACCAAACAGACGGTGTCCAACGTCCTCTCGGGCCGCGTGGCGGTACGCCCGGCCACCGAGGCGCGGGTGCGCGCCGCCATCGCCGAACTCGGTTACGTTCCCAACCTCGTGGCCCGCTCACTCGCCACCGGCAGCACCCGAACCGTCGGCCTCTTCGTCCCGACGGTCTCCACCCCCTTCTACGCGGACGTCGTCGAGCACGTCGAGGACGCCCTGGAGGAACACGGCTACCGCCTCCTCCTGTGCACCACACGCTTCGACGGGGAGCGCGCCCAACGCCACCTGGCCGGCCTGACCAGCCGTTCCGTCGACGCCCTCCTCATCGCCGGCGACCAGGGCCTCACCGATCACCTTCCGGGCCTCGCGGGCGCCCGGTTCCCCGTCGTGCTCTGCGCGTGGGAGGCCGCGCTCCCACCCGGCTTCCCCGTGGTCACCATCGACTACGAGTACGGCGGCCACCTCGCCGGCCGCCACCTCCGCGACCTCGGCCACGAGCACGTGGCCGTCCTCTCCAGCCCCGCCCACGGCGTTCGCGTCGCCGGCTTCCGGCGCGCCTTCGCCGAGGACGGCATCCCGGTACCCGACGAAGCCGTCCACCTCGCCACGGACCCCACCTTCCGCAGCGGCCTCGCCGCCGCCACCGAAGCCCTCCGCTCCGCCCCCGCCACGACGGCCCTCTTCGCCACCCACGACCTCCTCGCGGCCGCCGCCGTCGAGGCCGCCCGGACCCTCGGGCGCTCCATCCCCGACGACCTCTCCGTCGTCGCCCACGACGAGACCCCCGCGGGCCCGCTGCCCCACTCCCCCCTCACCGGAGTGGCACTCCCCAAACAGGACATGGCCCGCCAGGCGGTCGAGGTCGCCCTCGCCGCCATCTCCTCCCCGCACTCCCCCACGCCCCGGCCTCGGCTCCTGCGGCCGGAACTGGTGCCTGGAGGGAGCTCGGCCAAGGTCAGGTGACCGCCACGACGGCCCGTGGGCGAGCCGCGGCCTACTGCTCCGTCTGCGTGGACTCGGGGACCGAGACCGTCCCCTGCGCCACCGCGCACAGGGTCTCCGCTCCCGCGCCGTCCACGACCGACAGGTCGCAGCGGCACACGACGCGAGACCGGCCCGCGCGGATGACGCGGGCGTGCGCCCGGAGCAAGGTGCCGTCGGCGGGGCGAAGGTAGTCGATGGTGAAGCCGGCGGTGAGCAGCCGCGGGCCGACGACGGTGCCTGCGGCGAAGGTGAGCGTGTTGTCCGCCGCGTAGGCGAGGACGCCGCCGTGCAGGAAGCCGTTCTGCTGGCGCAGCTCGTCGCGGATGTCGATCTCCAGCGTCGCCTCGCCGTCCCCGAAGGCCGTGAGGCGGGCGCCGAGCAGGTCACTGAACGGCTGGGCGGCCAGTACCTTGCGAGCGAGCATCAGGTCCGCAGCGTCCGTCATGTGTCGTCTCGCCTTCCGTCGTCATCTCCCCGGGCGGATGGAGCGCCACCATGACCGGTCACCCACGGGCGGCACCACCCACCGGGCACCCAGGCCTCGCCGCATCCGTCACGTCGCGCGACCGCTCCCCCGCCGTCTCGTCTCCGAAAGCTAGCATCGCACGCAACCTTCGCCCCTCAGGGGCCATTTGACGTCGGTCCGGGCTACCGGCCGCAGGCCCGGTTGGGAAATCGTTGGCAAGCAGCGCCGGGAGTCTTGTATGGTTCCTCGCGAATCATCCAGAGGGGTGGAGGGACCGGCCCTACGAAGCCCCGGCAACTTCCCGTTTCGACTCGGCGCTCAATGTTCGCGTCGTGGCGTCGGGATCAGTGCCAACTCCGGCCTGCGCCAACGTGGCGTGGGAAAAGATGAGGAGACATGGTGCTCTCTGTGCTGTCCTTCGCCCCGGCTCTGACCCTTCCGGGCTTTTCGCGTACCCCTTTCATGATCACCGCGACGTATATGTCGGCCGTTTCGGCCCTCTCCCGCTGATCATCCCTGCCCCCTCTTGGGCGAGGTCGCCGCGATGCGCAGGTCGCGGTCCGAGACTGGAGTACCTCTTTCATGGACATTTCGGATATTTCTAGTGGTGTCGGCGTCCTCGACAAGGCGGCGGTCATCCTCGACGCGCTCGCGGCGGGCCCGGCCAACCTGGCGGGACTGGTCAGCGCCACCGGCTTGGCCCGGCCCACGGCCCACCGGCTCGCGCTCGCGCTCGAACGCCACCGCCTGGTGGCCAGGGACTTGCAGGGCCGTTTCGTCCTCGGCCCCCGACTCCGGGAGCTCTCGGCCGCCGCGGGCGAGGACTGCCTGCTGACCGCGGCCGGGCCGGTCCTCACCTCGCTTCGGGACAGCACCGGCGAGACCGCGCAGCTCTACCGGCGCCAGGGCGAGGTACGCGTCTGCGTCGCCACCGCCGAGCGGACCGCCGGCCTGCGCGACCTCGTGCCGGTGGGTTCCGCGCTGTCCATGAAGGCGGGCTCCGCCGCCCAGGTCCTGCTGGCCTGGGAGGAACCCGAGCGCTTCTACCAAGGCCTGCAGGGCGCTCGCTTCACGGCCACCACCCTCAGCGGTGTACGGCGCCGAGGCTGGGCCCAGTCCATCGGCGAGCGCGAGCCCGGTACGGCTTCGGTCTCCGCACCGGTCCGCGACCCTTCCGACCGCGTCGTCGCCGCCGTCACCCTGACCGGCCCCGTCCAGCGCCTCAGCCGGCACCCCGGCGCCCGGCTCGCGCAGGCCGCCGTCGCCGCGGCCGCCCGCCTTACTCAGGCCGTCGTCCACGCCTGAGCCGGGCAGCACCCGCACCCCGGCTGTCGTCCACGCCTGAGCCAAGGAACACCACGCCCGGGCCGCCGTCCACGCCTGAGCCAGGCAACACCACACCCGGGCCGCCGTCCGCGCCTGGCCCAGGCAACACCACACCCAGGCCGCCGTCCACGCCTGAGTCAGGGAACACCACACCCGGGCCGACCGGGCAGGCGCGGGCGCGCACCGCCGAGGGCTCCCCGGCCGATCACCGCCGCGACCGGCCCCCGGCGGTACGGGCGTTCGCCGATCACTGCCGCGACCGGCCCCCGGCAGTACGGGCGTTCGCGGTCACCTGTCGACCGCTTCGGTCACGTGCCGCCACCCGTCCAGATCCGCGAGGCGCGCATCCAGGGCGGCGCGCATGCCCTTGGCGCCGGAGGTGCCGAGGGCCAGGCGGAGCGGAGGGTTGGGGCTGTCGACCGCGGTCCGGATGCCGGCGGCGATGCGCGACGCGGAGGCGAAGGCGGACTCCGGCATCTCACCGATGCCCTTGTGGACCTCGCGGACGGTCCCGTCGTAGTCGGCCAGGCCGGTGGCGACGTCGAGGTTGGCCAGGAAGGAGGTCGCGGTGAATCCGGGCTGGATGACCGTGACCTTGATGCCGAGCGGTGCGACTTCGGCGGCGAGCGCGTCCGAAAGGCCCTCGACCGCGTACTTGGTCGCGGCCAGCAGCCCGACGCCGGGATGGGCGGACTGCCCGTAGACGGACGAGCCCTGGAGGATGTGCCCGGACCGCTGGGCGCGGAGCACCGGCAACGTCGCGCGCAGCACGTTGAGCACTCCGAAGACGTTGGTGTCGAACACGGCACGAGCCTGCTCGTCGGAGGCCTCCTCGACGGCTCCGAACAGTCCGTAGCCGGCGTTGTTGGCCACGACGTCGATGCGGCCGAACCGTGCGAGCGCGCGCTGGACCGCGTCGCGGACCGCCCGCTCGTCACGCACGTCCGTCGGGATCAGGAGCAGGCGCTCGGCGTGCGTCTCGGTCAGTTCCTCCAGGGACGCGGTGTCGCGGGCGAGCGCCGCGACGACGCCGCCGCTCTCGAGCGCCTGGACCACGAGTTCGCGGCCGATGCCGGACGTCGCGCCGGTGATGAGCCAGGTGCGGGGATGGGTCTGCTGGTTGAGTTCCTCGTTCATGTTGCGACCGTAAGGAGTTAGCTCGCAACACGTCAAGCCCATCGAGACCGTTCGTTGCCCGCTAGACCGATTAGCACCTATCCACTGAGGTAGGCTGAGGGCATGAGCACTGCGGCAGCCGGATCCCCCAAGAACAGCCCGCGCACCGTCACGCCAGCGGTGGCGACCGTGCTCGCGTTCGTGAACACGCGCGCGGACGGATCGGGCCGGCAGGAGCTGTTCGAGGACGGCGACTCCTTCGCGGCATGGCTGGCGCGGTACGACGAGTTCGGCGCGGGCGAAGCCGCGGCCACCGACGCCGACGCCGCGGCGGCACGCGAACTGCGCGACGCTCTGGTGACCCTGCTGCTCGCGCACTCGGGCGACGAGGAGAGCCAGGGTGAGCCCTTGCGGCGCGCCGAGCGCCACCTGCGGCGCGCGGGTTCGCTCTACCCGCTGGCGACGGTGATCACGGCCGGCGGCGTCGAGCTGGCATCACCTCAGGCGGGAGTGGAGCGCGCGTTCGGAACCGTACTGGCCGCGGTGACGACCTTCGCCCAGAGCAGCGACTGGGGACGCGTCAAAGCCTGCCGCAACCCCCCGTGCCACTTCGGCTTCTTCGACCGCAGCCGCAACGGCGGCGGCCTCTACTGCAGCCCCGGCTGCGGCTCCCAGGTCTCCATGCGCAACTACCGCCACCGTCAGCGCGAGGAAGGCCGGACACCGCCCCAGGTGTGAGGGCGCACGACCTCATCGATCTACGACTCGTCGAACGTCCAGCTCAGCGCCACTTGCCCCGCCTCCGAGACACCCCCAGCGCGGCGATACGTCGCAAGCGCCGCCGCGTTGTCCTCATCCGTGATCGTCCACGCGCCGTAGCAGCCCCGCTCGCGTGACAGATCCGCGAGCGCCGAGACCAGAGCGCCGCCCACACCACGCCCACGGAACGCCTCGTCGACGCCCAACTCGTACAGGAACATCTCCGTACCCTTGTCCGGGTGTGTCATCTCGACACCCGTGACCATCCCCGCCGGGGCGCCGTCCACATAGGCGATCAGAAGATGATGCCGCTCATCCGCGAGGAACCGTTCGGTCGCCTCCCGCACAGGCGCGGAGTCGAAGAGATGCCCGGCGGCGTCGACCGCCTCGACCTGAGTGATGCGACGGATCTCCATACGGCGATGCTGACAGGTCTCGTCGTCAAGCGTCGGCCCATTACGCGCCGGCGCGGACCAGACCCGTCTCGTAGGCGAGGATCACCAGTTGGGCGCGGTCGCGGACGTCGAGTTTGGCGATCGCGCGGGTGACGTGCGTCTTGGCGGTGAGGGGGCTGATGAAGAGCCGGGCGGCGATCTGGTCGTTGGAGAGGCCGGTCGCTATCAGGCGGGTGACCTCGAGTTCCCGCGCGGTGAGTACGGAGAGCCGCTCGGCGGTGTCGGTGGGGGCCGCCGGGAGGTGGGCGAACTGCTCGATCACGCGTCGTGTCACGCCCGGCGAGAGCAGTGCGTCGCCGGCCGCGACCGCCCGGACGGCCTGGCGCAGGTCGTCCGGTTCGATCTCCTTGGTGAGGAACCCGCTCGCGCCCGCGCGCAGGGCCGCGAAGACGTACTCGTCGGTCTCGAAGGTGGTGAGGACGATGACCCGGCAGCCCGCCAGTTCGGGATCCCCGACGATCGTCCGGGTGGCGGTGAGACCGTCCGTGCCCGGCATCCGTATGTCCATGAGGACGACGTCGGGGTGAAGCGCGCGGGCGGCACGGACAGCCTCGTCCCCCGTACCCGCCTCGCCGACGACCTCGATGTCCTCCGCCCGGGCCAGGAGGCTGCTGAATCCGGCCCGTACCAGGGCTTGGTCGTCGGCCAGGAGCACCTTGATCGTCATGGGTGGAAGCCTGACACAGGGATCACGGCCCGCACGACCCAGCCGCCGCCCTCGCCGTGCGCCCCGGCGGAGAACTCGCCGCCGAGCGCCCGAACCCGTTCTTCCATGCCGCGCACACCGTGCCCGGTCACCCCCGATGCCCGCGCCGCTGTCCTGCCGTCGTCGGTGACGCTCACCACCACCCGCCCTTCCCCGAGCCGCACGGACACGTCGGCGTTCGAAGCCGCCGCGTGACGGACGGTGTTGGTGAGCGCCTCCTGGACGATCCGGTGGACGGCGAGCGAGACCGGCGCGGGTACGGAGCTCAGATCACCGGCGGTCTCCAGCCCGATGGCCAACTCCGCCGACCGCATCCGCTCGACGAGCGCGGCCACCTCCGGCACCCCGGCCACGGGCTGCTCCGGGTCCTCCCCCGGCGCGCGCAGCACGTGGACGAGCGCCCGGAGGTCCCGTACGGCCTCGGTACGGACCTGCTGGGCGGTCGTGAGCGCGGCCCGCGCCTGCTGCGGCGAGTCCTCCAGAGCCTCAGCCGCGACCCGGAGCTGGATGCCCACGACCGTGAGGGTGTGCCCGACGACGTCATGGAGTTCGCGAGCGATGTCCAGACGCGCCTCCGCGATCCGCCGGCCAGCCTCCAGATCCCGCTCCCGCGCCGCTCGCACGAGGCGCTCGTCGAGTTCGGCCCGCCAGCGGACGCGGTTGCGGTAGGCGGTCGCGCCCGCGAGGAGCACCGCGAGCCACAGCGCCTCGGCACCCACGGAAGCGAGGACCTCGCGCGGTCCGCCGCCCCCCGCCGTCGCCTCCCAGGCCGCGGCGAACCCCAGCTCGACGAGGCCCACGCCGGCCGCCCACGGAAGACCGGCCCGACCGGGCCGGTCATCGGCAGCCAGCGTCGCGTAGGCGACGGACACCGGCCACACCCACCCACCATCGGTCAGTCCGGACGTCCGGAACACAATCACGGCCTGCACGCTCGCCAACAGCACCGCGAGCGGCCACCGTCGCCGCACCACGAGCAACAGTCCCAGCCACAGCGCCAGCGGCAAGGCTCCCGCGACATCCAGCCGCCCACCGGACCAGGCCGTGCCCGCCAGGACCGCGACAGCGGTGCCGGCCGCGAACAGCCCGTCGACGCATCGCGAGGAGCGCAGGCGGGCCGGGACGAGGGCGGGAGTTCGGTCCATGGATCGATCATCCACGACGGCCCCTCCCCCGCTCGCCGCCAGGGCCCGCCACGACCAGAGCGAGCGCGACCCACCCCAAATCGGCGACAAGAACCAGACGTTCGACGAGCCCGACCAGCGTGGGGGCGCCGCCGAGACCCAGCGACGGACCGCCGTCCATCACATCGACGAGAAAGACCGCGAGCGCGGCCGTGACCGCCACCGAGCCGATGGTGAAGGCGTTCAGCGCCGTACGCAGGTCGGGCCGCCGGGCCGCGAGCGCCCCGCGCAGCAGAACCGCGGCAGCCGGCAGGGCGGCGAAGGCGAGGAAAGCGGCGTTCCCGTGAACGAGCTCGGACGGGGACGGACGACCCCACTGACCGGGCGGATCCGCCGGAAAGACCCCTGCCACCAGAATCCCGGCCGACCACACCACGATCGCGGCCCGCCCCGCCCTCCCCATCCCGGACCCCAGCCGCACCGCGAGCACTGCGGATGCCACGCCGACCGCGATCAGAGCCACCGGCAGCAACCAGCCGCCCGTGCCGTGCACATACCGACTGAGGGTCTCGGTCACGAGGTCGTAGCCCGGATTGACCATCTCCACCGCGACCATCGCCAGAGCCCCGATCCCTATCAGGCCGAGCGGGGCCCGTACTCCCGCCGCCGGGGCCGTACTCGTCGTCGCCATACCGTCCTCCTAGGTGTCGTTCCGGTGATCCAGAACCTACGGAGGGGGCAGGGGCGGCCGCGTCGTCCCGATGCCGACATCCGGACCTACCTCAGACGGTGTCGTCGTCCGGATCGGCTGCACCATTCGGTGTACGCGGCTGGGCCCGGCGATGGCTCACCGGGAGCGACAGCCGGGCAGCCGGGCCGTGGCAGGCGATGGGGTACGCAGGTCGTCGTCGTCCGCGAAGGAGGCACGGTGTCCACCACGCGTGCGGCCCCGAGGCCGGCGAGCAGGGACTCGTACCCGGACCCCGCTGTGGGAGGACCGTTTCGTCTCTCGTTCGACGGGCAGCCGCGGCAGCAGAGACCCGTCACAGCAAGGGGGCCGCACCATGTCCACAGGAACACTTCTGGCCATCATCATTCCGGTCGCGGTCGTGATCGTTCTGCTCGTGGTGGCATTCGTCCTGGACCGACGCCGACGCGAGCGGCTGCGGGAGCGGTTCGGCCCCGAGTACGACCGCACGGTCGACGAGGCGGGCGGCCGCCGGGTCGCCGAGCACGACCTCGACGAGCGCGAGAAGCGGCACGAAGCCCTGGACATCCAGCCGCTCGCCCCCGGGGCGAGGGACCGCTACGCACGCGAGTGGCGCGGGGTGCAGGAGCAGTTCGTCGACCGTCCCGAATCGGCGGTGCACGACGCGGACCGGCTGGTGACCGCCCTCATGCGCGAGCGCGGCTATCCCACGGAGGACTTCGACCAGCAGGCCCGGGACCTGTCCGTGGAGCACGGAGCCACCCTGGAGCACTACCGTGCGGCGCACGAAGTGGACCGGCTCGGCTCCGACCACTCGGCCACCACCGAGCAACTACGCGGCGCGATAATCCACTACCGCGTCCTCTTCGACGAGCTGCTCTCCAACGGAGACCGGCCCGACTCCGACCGGTCCTGAGAGGCAGGCTCGCCATGCACCACCAAGACACGTCCGAACCGGAGCCCGCGGCCACCCGCCGGACCACCGACGACATCGCCCACGCGACCGAGCACGAGCAGGGCTCCGACTCCAGCGGCGCACAGCGCGCCCAGGACCCCCAAGGCAGCGGCAGAGCGCCCCAGTACCCCGGTGAGGCCATCGGCACCCGCGAATCGGACCCGGCTGACCGGGATGTGGCCACGGAGAGCGCGAAGACCACGGACACTCCCCCTGAGCAGGCCGACGACGGCACCACCGCTCCTGCCAGCGCAGGTGATCGCTCGGGCGACGAGTCGCCACGGCTGATGGGTCCCGGGGACGAGGACTCGTTCCGGACACGCTGGCACGAGCTGCAGAGCCTGTTCGTGGACGACCCGCGCAGGGCCGTACAGGAGGCCGACACGCTCGTGGCGGACGTCATGCAGCAACTGGCCGCCACCTTCGCCGACCACCGCAAGTCCCTCGAAGCACAGTGGCGACAGGGCGAGGACGTCGACACCGAGAGTCTCCGCACGGCTCTGCGCCGGTACCGCTCTTTCTTCCACCGGCTGCTCAACACCAGCGTCGACCAAGAGACGCACGAAGGGCCGGGGTCGGGCAGGGGCGGCGCAGCCGAGCGCGAGCGCGAAGCTACGGGCTTGGATGGCTGAAACCTCGGGGAACGGGCAGTCGCCGGGGCGTGCCCTCGGCAGCCACTGCCGGACGGCAACTGAGCGAGGAGGAGTGCCTCATGGACGGCATCGTGTTGCTCCGCGAAGACCACAAGACGGTGGAGAAGCTGTTCAAGGAGTTCGAGCGTGCGGGAGAGGGCGCCCACCGGCGCAAGCGGGAGATCGCCGACGCCGTGATCCGCGAGCTCACCGCACACGCCTGGATCGAGGAGCAGGTGTTCTATCCCGCGGCGCGGGAGGCCGCTCCCGAAGCCAAGGACCACGTCCTGGAAAGCGTGGAGGAACACCACGCCGTGCTCTGGATGATGTCGGAGCTCGACGGCCTCGACCCGGAGGACGAGCGCTTCGACGCCAAGATGACGGTGCTCATGGAGAACGTCAGGCACCACGTCGAGGAAGAAGAAAACGACTGGTTTCCCGACGTCCGCAAGGCCATGGGCCGCAACCGTCTCGTCGCGCTCGGCGAGCGGATGGCCGAAGAGCGGAAGAACGCACCGGAGAGCCCGCTCGCGGTGCCGAGCGCGGAGTCGTGAGTACGCGGCGCGTACTGCAGGACACCGACGCCTCGTCGCCGCCCGGTGCCGGCACCGGCACCGGGTCGGCGGCGCCCTCGCCCGACCGGCGCATGAACCCGCCCCGCCGGGGCACCCGCGAAACGTAGCGGCACCCACGAAACGCAGGGCCCTCCGCGAAACGCGGACGCATTCGCGACACAGTCTCCCTTGAAGCCGCCGCCCGCCCTGGTCCCCGCAGCCGGGCGGCGGCAGGAGAGGGGCGTGCTTGCACTCGGACGGCGATGCCATGGACATCGCGCCGTGAAGGACGGGGTCATGGTCGGTGTACGGGGAAGGGGCGTCGACCGTGTCAACCGTGGCCGGCTCGGGCCGAAGGACGCCTTCGCTTGGCAGGCCAACGGCGCGGCCGACCGGCTGCGCCGTCCGTTGGTGCGCGAGGGCGGGCGGCTTGTCGAGACGGACTGGGACCGGGCGATCACGCGAACGCCATCGCCCTGTTCGGGCACAACCTGGCGGAGTCCCAGCCGGTGCAGTGGATGCGGCTGCTCGACCGGCTGGAGGGCGCCACCCCGCCCCGGCTGGTCTGCGTCGACCCTCGGCCCACTCCGGTGGCCCGCCGGGCTGCCGTTCATCTGGCCCCGCGGGTCGGCACCAACGTGGCCCTGCTGAACGCCCTTCTCCACGAGGTCGTTCGCGACGGGCACATCGACCGCCCGTACATCGAGGAGCACACGGTCGGCTACGACGCACTGGAACGGGCCGTCGCGCCCTGCACGCCCGAGTGGGCCGCGGCTCTGTGTGACGTGCCGGCGTCCCGGATCCGCGAGGCGGCCGAGCTGCTCGGCACGGCCGACCTGCTGCTGTCCACGGTGCTCCAGGGTGTCTACCAGTCGCACCAGGCCACCGCCGCGGCCGTCCAGGTCGACAACCTGCACCTGATACGTGGCATGCTCGGCCGCCCCGGTGCGGGCGTGCTCCAGATGAACGGGCAGCCCACCGCCCAGAACACCCGTGAGTGCGGGGCCGACGGCGACCTGCCGGGCTTCCGCAACTGGGCCAACCCGGAGCACATCGCCGACCTGGCCAGGGTGTGGAACGTCGAGCCCGACGTCATCCCCCACCACGCACCGCCGACCCACGCCATGCAGATGTTCCGGTACGCGGAGCGGGGTTCCCTCCGGATGCTGTGGATCAGCGGCACCAACCCGGCCGTCTCCCTCCCCGAGCTCTCCCGGGTCCGCGACGTCCTGGCCCGCGACGGGCTGTTCGTCGTCGTCCAGGACCTGTTCCTCACCGAGACCGCCCGGTTCGCCGACGTCGTACTGCCGGCCGCCACCTGGGGCGAGAAGACCGGCACCTTCACCAACGCCGATCGCACCGTGCATCTCTCCGAGCGGGCCGTCGAGCCACCCGGGAACGCCCGGCCCGACCTCGACATCTTCCTCGACTACGCCCACCGCATGGACTGCCGCGACAAGGACGGCGGCCCGTGGTCACCTGGCACGCCCCGGAGACCGCCTTCGAGGCGTGGCAACGGTGCAGTGCCGGCCGCCCCTGCGACTACACCGGCCTGTCGTACGACCGGCTCCGCGGCGGCAGCGGCGTCCAGTGGCCGTGCACGGACGCGGACCCGGCGGGGCAGCCGCGCCTCTACACCGACGGCTTCGCCTGGGCACACCCGGACGCCTGCGAGTCGTACGGCAAGGACCTCGTCACCGGTTCACCGGCGACGGCCGCCGAGTACCGGGAACTGAACCCGGAGGGCAAGGCCGTGATCCGGGCTGCGGAGTACCTGCCGCCGCATGAGGACTGCGGGGAGGAGTTTCCCTTCCAGCTGACGACCGGGCGCACCCTCTACCACTTCCACACCCGCACCAAGACAGGCCGCACGCCCCAACTGGCCGCCGCGGCGCCAGAGGTGTGGGTGGAGATCTCCGTCGCCGACGCGGCCCGCCACGGCCTCGAAGAGGGCGATCTGGTCGAGGTCGCGAGTCCCCGCGGCTCCCTCCGCGGACGCCTGCGCGTCACGGACATCCGGCGCGGCCTGTTGTTCGTCCCCTTCCATTACGGCTACTGGGACACCCCCGGCGGCTCGAAGCCCGCCGACGGCACGCCCGGGCGGGCGGCGAACGAGACCACGGTCACCGACTGGGACCCCGTCTCCAAGCAGCCGCTCTTCAAGACGGCCGCCGCACGCCTCACACTCGTGGAGCGCGGCGACGGGAAGCCCTCCCCCGCCCCCACCACCACGGCTTCCGCCCCGGCCCGGCCAGGAGCCGTCCCGGCGACCGCGGGCGGCCGGGCGGCTTACGTAGAGGAGCCGTTCGCGTCCGAGGGATCGTTCGAGTCCGAGGAGCCGTGCGAAGCGGGCGCTGGACCGCACGGGGCCGGAGAACCCTACGAAGCGGAGGCTGGACCGTGAACGGCATCGCCGCGGTCCTCCGCGCCCTGCGCCAGGGCTAGCGCGCCCTGACCGCCGAGCTCCTCGCGCTGGCCCGCCACCACCGGCAGGAGACCGAGATCGCGCACGTGGCGACGGACATCGCGCGCTGGTCGGCCGAGCACGACCGCCTCCTGGAGGAGACACTCCGCCCCTATGGCCCCACGGACGCCGCCCGGCCCTCGGCTGGGCCGAGACCATGGTCAAGAACCTGTCGGCGCAGATCCTGACCGTTCCCCGATCCTGACCTGCCACGGACATCGGCGCCCGATCCCGACCTCGTCACTGACCGCGAAGCGTGTCCACGCGCTCGCGCGGGTCGACGTTCACGGCCCCGCACACCGTCGTGGGTCGGGAGGAGGCCGCCCGGCGCAGGACCACGGCGGGAAGCAGCCAGCAGACGGCGAACCAGATGAGCAGGACGGCGTCGATGGCCAGGGCGATCGTGGGGCTGACGACCGCGCGCAGGACGACGAGGAGGGCGAGGGCGATGGTGCCGAGGAAGAGGACGAGGCCCGCGGAGGTCAGTCGTGAGGCCCAGACGACGGCCTCGGGCTTCACGCCGAGGCCGGTGACGAGCCGGTGCAGGCACACGGGGGCGGTCAGCGTGCCGGTCGCCGCGGCCCCCAGGACGACGCAGCCGACGTAGAGGAGTCGGTCGGTCTGTCCCAACCGGTCGAAGGCCGGCGCGAAAGCGGCCGCGAGCAGAAAGGCGAGGAGCAATTGGACGCCGGTGAAGGCGACCCGTACCTCGTGGAGCAGTTCGCCCCACAATCGGTCGGCCCGTTCGTCGCAGGTCTCCTGCCTTTCTCCGACGTGCGCGCCCCTGGCGATCACCGGAGTCACCTCTGCTCGGCCGGGACGAGGTCGAAGAGCTCGACAGAACCCGTGATTTCGAGCAGCCGCATCATCTGGTGACTGGGAGCCGCGAGGGCCATGCGGCTTCCCGATTCCAGCGCCAGTTCCCTGGCGGCCAGCAACAGATTGAGACCCGTCGAGTCGCAGAACGACGAGTTCTGCAGGTCGACGACGATGTAGGCGCCGCGTGGTGCCAGGGCGACACCCTCAAGAAGCAGCGACCGCACCTCAGCCGAATGGTCCAAGTCCAGGTCACCGCTCAGCCACACGACGTACGGGCGCGGAGCGCGGTCTTCGGTTTCGGGGTGTGCGGACGCCGACCAGGACGGACCCTCCTTGCCGGATGCCATGAGACACCTCCTGCTCACGACGGCGACTGCCCTCGCTTCGAGATCCCATGCGGGCCCTTGCGCGTGCCGCTGCTGCGGGGGGGGGTGACGGCTCGGAGGATCACTACGCAGCAGCGGCACGGAGGATCGCCACGGAAGAGCGCCACGGAGGAGCGACACGAAGAGTTCAGCTCCCCCGCGCCCGGGTGAGTGCGGGGTGGCGTCCCGTCCATAGGGCGGCCTTCTCCACCTGGTCGGAGGTGAGGCAGGATTCGCGTTCCAGATCGGCGAGATCGATGCCGCGGGGGTATCGCGAGCGGACGCGGATCAGGCGTTCCGCCCACAGTTCCGCCTCGACGAAGGGCCGCGCGCGCAAGGCCGATACCACGGCCCGCAAATGTGCGTCACCGCAGGCCATCACAGGACGCCAACCGTCCTGCCACCGGTCACGAGGGGCGAGATAGGAGGAGTCCGGCACGTGCGCGCGCCACGAGTTCTCCGCCACCGGTTCTCCGCAATAGGCGCAGCGGCTACCGGAGCCGGTTCCGGTTCTGGCTCCCTCGGAGGGTGCCACCGATCCAGGAATCATGAGGCCGCCTCTCCTGCGATACCGGCGGGCCGAAAGTATCTGATCGATTCCGACCCTTAATAAAGAGTACGTCGGCCATTACACGAAATCACCTTCGGGAATTTCCAAGCCCCTGCTCCTTCTCGTCAGGAGGCATAGTGGATTCATGGGAGAAAACTCCGGCAGCCATGGATCCGACTGGACGTTCCTGACGAACCACGCCCGTGTCCTGCTGGCCATCGCCCGTGACCCCGGCGTCCGGCTCCGTGATGTGGCGACCGTGTGCCGGCTGACGGAGCGGACGGTCCAGGCGATCGTCTCGGACCTCGATGACGCCGGATACCTCACGCGGAGCCGCGCGGAGGACGCGCGCCGGAACCGCTACACGATCGCTTCCGATTCCCAGTTCCGTCATCCCGCGGAGGCCGGCCACGAGATCGCCGGCCTCCTGCGGCTCCTCGTCGAGCCTCAGGCGGAGGCGGATCGCTCGGCTCCCGAGCGGACGCGGACCTGAGATCGGTCGACGCGCGCGAGTAGGTGGTCGGGGCCGGGGCAGGCGCCTGTTGTTCCTTTCCCGCTCCAGCCCCGGGAGGCAGACTCATGCGCGCGCTGACGTGGCAGGGCACGCGGAACGTTCGCGTGGAATCCGTACCCGACCCCCGGGTCGAACAGCCCACCGACATCGTGGTGAAGGTGACCTCCACCGGGATCTGCGGCTCCGACCTGCACCTCTACACGGTGATGGGGGCCTTCATCGACCCCGGCGACATCCTGGGGCACGAGGCGATGGGCTTCGTGGAGGAGGTCGGTCCCGAGGTCACCGCCCTCCGCTCGGGCGACCGGGTCGTCGTGCCGTTCAACATCTCCTGCGGACGCTGCTTCATGTGCGATCAGGGGCTGCAGTCCCAGTGCGAGACCACCCAGGTCCGTGAGTACGGCATGGGCGCGGCTCTCTTCGGCTACACCAAGCTGTACGGCCAGGTGCCCGGCGGCCAGGCCGAGTTCCTGCGGGTGCCGTTCGGCGACACGCTGCCCGTCAAGGTCCCCAAGGGCCCGCCCGACGAGCGGTACGTGTACCTCTCCGACGTCCTGCCCACGGCCTGGCAGGCGGTGGAGTACGCCGACATCCCACCGGGCGGCTCCGTCACCGTCCTCGGTCTGGGGCCCATCGGCCAGATGGCCGCGCGCATCGCGCTGCACCGTGGCGCCGGCCTGGTGGTGGGCATCGATCCGGTGGCGGTCCGGCGTGAGGCTGCCCGGGCACACGGCGTCCACAGCATCGATCCGGAAGAGCACGGGAAGAACCTCGCCGACGCCGTCCGGGGACTGACCGACGGTCGCGGCACGGACTCCGTCATCGACGCCGTGGGCATGGAGGCACACGGCACGCGGATCGCGGCGGCGGCGCAACGAGCGACGTCCCTGCTCCCCGACACGCTGGCCCGGCCACTGATGGAACACGCGGGCATCGACCGGCTCGCCGCCCTGCACGCCGCGATCGACATCGTCCGCCGGGGCGGCACCGTATCCGTCTCCGGTGTCTACGGAGGCGCGATCGACCCGATGCCTCTGCTCACCATGTTCGACAAGCAGATCCAACTCCGCATGGGCCAGGCCAACGTCCGCTCCTGGGTCGACGACATCCTCCCGCTCCTCGACGACGCGGACGCCCTCGGCGTGGAGGGCTTCGCCACCCACACGATGCCCCTCGAAGAGGCACCCCGCGCCTACGCGATGTTCCAGGCCAAGGAGGACGGCATGATCAAGACCCTGCTCAAGCCCTGAACGCCGGAACGCGGAGCCACGGCCCTGACGCCGCCTGCTTCCTCTGCTCCCGCGCAAGGACGACCGCGGGTGGCAGCGGACCGTGACCGCCGGAGTACGCCGCTGGAAGACGGTCATGGACCGCCGCGCCGCCCTCTCGGCGGACCCCGTCGACCCCGAGTACGTGGCTCACGCGCTCGACCCGCTGCTGCCGGACGATCGGCGCCAAGTCCGCCCACCCGGACCGCCCCGCGATCGCTCTCGTCGGCGACGGCGCCATGCAGATGAACGGCATGGCGGAACTGGTCACCGTCGCCAAATACGCCGGCGAATGGGCCGACCCCCGGCTCGTCGTCGCCGTCTGGAACAACCAGGACCTCAACCAAGTCAGCTGGGAGCTGCGGGCCTTGGCGGGGACGCCGCCCTTCGCGTCCTCCCAGGCCCTGCCCGACGTCCCCTACGCCGCCTTCGCCCGCTCCCTCGGCATGGACGGCCTCCGCGTCACCGACCCCGCCGACGTCGAGGACGCCTGGCGGCAGGCCCTCGCGGCTGACGGCCCCACCGTCCTGGACTTCCGCACCGACCCCGCCGTCCCTCCCCTCCCTCCCCACGCCACCTGGGACCAGATCGAGGCCACCCTCGCCTTCCTCGCCCGCGGCGACGGCCGCCGCGGCCACGTGGTCCTCCAGGGCCTCAAGGCCAAGGCACAGGAACTGTTGCCGCATCGGCCCGGCGGACGGTGACGTCCGAACCGCCGGCCCGCCTGCCCGCCTGCCCGCCTAGCCAAGGGGCGATGACGGCTCTGCCTCGGGTCCGCCGGCCCAAGCCCCGTGACAACTCTGCCTCGGGTCCGGCCGGCACCGTAGCGCCCGCCCGTGTCAGTTCGAGGACGCGTCGGCGAAGGAGACCTCGCCGCTCGCACACAGCTCCGCCGCCATGTTGCGTTCCATCATCCGCAGGGCCGCCTCCGCGAGCTCGGCATCGATGTGGGCCACCGCGTCGACCGCGACGACGACGTCGATGTGCCGGATGTGGGCGTCCAGGGCCGAGTACAGGACGCACTGCTCGGTCACCTGCCCGCACAGCACCACCCGCCGCACGCCGAGCTGCGCCAGCAGGTACGCGAGGGGCGTCTCGAAGAAGACGGAGTGCCGCGCCTTGACGACGAAGAGCGCCTCCTCGTCCGGCGCGATCGGCTCGACCAGGTCGGAGTGGCGGCCCGCGAGGGCGGCCTCGAGAAGCTCCCCGTGATGCGAACGCCATCGCCCGAAGTTGTCGTTCACATAGACCACCGGCGCGTGTGCCTCCCGCGCCCGCTCAAGAAGCGTCCCCACGCCCGGAAGGACCTCGCGCACGGACCGCACCAACACCTCGGCATCCTCATGCTCATAGGTGTTCAGCATGTCGATCACGATGAGCGCGGTCTCGTCCGCTCCGTCACGCCGCATCACGCCGGGCATCTGCCCACGTCACGCTGTACCAATCGCGGCAGCGAAGGCGCCGCCACCTGCCGGGCCCGACTCGACCACAGGGCATGGCCGTCGCCACCTGGGGCAGGCGCTATACGTCACAAATCCGGTGTGTGGAGCATCATCCGAGGCGAGGACTAGGCGCGACCCTCGACGGTCCCGCTCCCTGCCGAAGAGTCCGAGGTCTTGAAAAATCTATAGACCGGTCTATTCTTCGGTCATGGTTGGAGCCAAGGGAACCAAGGGGATCGAGACCAGCTCACGGCTGGCGGAGTCGATGCTGGAGTTGATCCAGCGCCACGGATACAGCGGTACGGGGCTGAACGCGGTGGTGGAGCACGCGGGGGCGCCGAAGGGGTCGCTGTACTTCCACTTTCCGCAGGGGAAGGAGGCGCTGGGAGAGAAGGCCGTCGAGCTGGCGGCCGCGCGGTTCGGGGCCCTCGTGGCGGACTCGGCGGGCGGGCCGGCCGGAATGGGGGCGGTGCTCGGGCGGGTGATCGACGAGCTGGCCGCGATGCTGGAGGGCAGTGACTTCCAGCTCGGATGCCCGGTGTCGGTGGTGACGTTGGAGATGGGCGCGCAGAGCGAACGGCTGCGCGGTGCCTGCGCCGACGCCTTCGAGTCGTGGATCGCGCCGGTGAGCGCGCTGCTCGTCGCGGGGGGCCGGGAGCGCACCGTCGCCCGCGCCCTGGCCACAGCGGTGGTCAGCATGGTGGAGGGGGCCGTGATCGTCTCGCGGGCCCAGCGGTCCACCGAGCCGCTGCACTGCGCGGCTCAGGCCATCGCCGTACTGGTGGCGGACGGTACGGAGGCGAAGGCATGAGCTCGGAACAGCGGCATGCGTTGGTGCTGGGTGCCAGCGGCTTCATCGGGCGGCACGTGGTGCTGGCCCTCGGGCAGGCCGGCGTGCGGGTGAGCGCGGCCGGCCGGAGCCGTGAGTCGTACGAGCGGCTGGCCGCGTGGTTGGCGGGGCGGGGGTACGGCCAGGGGGTGGCCGATCTGCGGGTGGACTTCGACTCGGCATCGCTGATCGAGGGCGGCTGCGATGACGTCACCGAGATCTACAACTGCGCCGGCGCCTTCAGGTTCGGAATGTCCGTGGACGAGGCGCGTCACGCCAATGTCGACGGCGTACGCGCGGTCGTGGAGTTCGCGGCACGGCTGCCCCACCTGCGCCGCCTGGTGCAGATCTCCGGCTATCGCGTGGGAGGGAAGGACTCGACCCCGTGGAGCGAGGAACAGCGGCGTGAGACCTACCGCTCCCTGGGCGCGTACGAGGCCTCGCGCGTCGAGGCGGACGCCGTCTTCCGGGAGCTCGCAACGGAGTCGGGCGTCCCGTGGACCATCGTGAACCCGGCGACCGTCATCGGGGACAGCGCCACCGGGGAGTCCGACCAGTACCTCGGCCTCGCCTCCACTGTGAAGGACCTCTGGAACGGGGCCCTGCCCGCGCTCCCCGGCAGCGGGAAGACGTTCGTCCCGGTCGTCGCGGCCGACTACCTCGCCCGGTTCATGACGCTGCTGCCGACGGACCCGACCACCGAGCGGAGCGCGTACTGGCTCCTCGACGACGACACGCCCGCCCTGCCCGACCTGCTCACCATGCTGGCCGAGCAGTACGGCACCAAAGCGCCACGGGCGCGGATCCCCGTGTCGGTGCTCACGCGGCTCCCCCACCGGCTCACCCGGACCGACCCCGAGACCCTCACGTTCCTGTCGACGGACCGCTACCCGACCGCCTCAGCACATGCCTTCGCAGCCCGGCACGGCCTGACCATGCCGGACACGGTCACGACGATCCGCCGCTGGGGTGAACACCTGGCGGCCCATCGCTTCGGCGACGCCCCGGCGGGCGGGAGGCGGTTCACCACGGTGGCTGGACTGCGGACGTTCGAAGTCGGTGAGGCGGGGGCGCCCACCGTCGTGTTCCCCGGTCTGCCCGTCAACGCCGATACCTGGGCCCCGGCCGTCACCGCCGTCGGGAACGCCCGTGCCGTCGACCTCCCGGGCCTCGGACTGAGCCCCGGCTCCCCGGACGACTGGGCCACGTGGTCGACCACTCTGCTGGCCGAGACCGGCGCCCGTCACCTGGTGGGCCACTCGATCGGCGCCGCTGCCGCCCTCGAAGCCGCGACCGCCCACCCGCACCTGGTGGACCAGCTCACCCTCGTATCGCCCTTCTTCCTCCAGCCACCCCCGCCCCGCGCCGCCGCATGGGCGCCCCTCACGCGCCGGCTCCTACGCCGGATCGGTCCGACCGCGCTGGCCAAGCGCCTCACCGGCAACGCAGCCCACGCGGCCGCGCTCTCCCCTGCCGTCGCGGACCTTCGCCGCGGCACCGTCGCCGCCACCACCGCCCGGCTCCTGTCCGGTGCCGCGAGTCCGACGTGGCGCGCGGACCTGCAAACCAAACTCCGGGAGTCCCCCGGACGCGTCCACATCGTCGTCGGCTCCGACGACGCGCTGAGTCCTGACGGACAGGTCCTGCTCGCCGACCTCCCCCACGTCACGGTGACGGTGGTCGACGGGGCCGGCCATCACCCGCAGCTGACTCACCCGCGGGAAGTCGCGCTGGCCATCGGGGCCGGACAGCCCGCCGCAGCGGCGACTGCACGCCGGCGCACTCACTAAGCGGGGGCGTCCTGCGCCGGCAGCCGCGAAGGCCCCTGACCACCACCCCGACCGGGCTAAGGTCACACCGTGACTGCCGCATGGGAACCCACAAGGGCGGGCGTGTTCCGACTGCCCTCCGGGCGGCTCGTCCGGGGACGGGGACTGAGGAAACCGCTCCCGGAGGGCCCCCAGCCGACCTTCGCGCTCTATCTGCTGGGCCATCGGCCGCCGCCGGTCGACTGGGACAGTCGCTGGATCCGCTGGCCCGACTTCTGGCTGCCGTCCGACCGCCCGGCGGCAGCGGCCGCGCTGCGGGAGGCGTGGGAACGTGCCGCCGGGGAGCGTGTCGAGGTCGCCTGCGCCGGCGGGCAGGGGCGTACCGGCACCGCACTGGCGTGCCTCGCCGTGCTCGACGGCGTACCCGGCGACCAGGCCGTCGCCTACGTCCGCGAGCACTACGCTCCGCGTGCGGTCGAGACGCCCTGGCAACGCCGATTCGTCACCCGCTTCCGGTAGCCGCTTGACCCGGCAGCGGCGAGCGGCGCCCGGCCGGCGGATGCCACACCAAGCCGGCTACGACTGCACATCCCACGCCCCTGTACACCACCGACGCACCGGGCCACCCGTCACCGCCGCGCCTCTCACCTCCCGCATCTGAGGCCCTCCCCACACCGGTTCTCCAGGACCGGGCTGAGCTGAGCCGAGAATGGCTCGTTACAGTGGCCGAATGCCTCGTACTTCTCCCTCGGTCGCACTCGACGCCATGCTCGACGGAAACCGGCGATTCGTCGCCGGAACGCCCGAGCACCCCAATCAGGACGCCGCGCGCCGCACGCAGCTCGCACCCGGACAGGAGCCGTTCGCGGTCATCCTGGGGTGCTCCGACTCGCGCCTCGCCGCGGAGATCATCTTCGACCAGGGACTCGGTGACCTGTTCGTCGTACGGACCGCCGGTCATGTACTCGGGGCCGAGGTACTGGGCAGCGTCGAGTACGCCACGAGCGTGCTCGGCTGCCGGCTCGTCGTCGTCCTGGGACACGACTCCTGCGGCGCCGTCGCCGCGGCCCGCGCCGCCGTGGAGAACGGCCTCCCCGCGGCCGGTTTCGTCCGGGACGTGGTGGAGCGCGTGACGCCGAGCGTCCTGGCGGCCCGCGCGGCCGGTCTCACGGAGGACAGCGACATCATCGACGAGCACATAAGGCACACCGCGCAGCTGCTCATGGACCGCTCCCGCGTCCTGGCCGAGCAGGTGCAGACGGGCGAGGTCGCCGTCGTCGGCCTGGCCTACCAGCTCGCCGAGGGCAGTGCCCGGCTGGTGACTTCGCACGGCGTGGTGGGTGCGGAGTGAGCTGGGTGACTGGGGTGAGTGGGGTGAGTGGGATGACCCAAGTGAGTGGGGTGACCCGGGTGAGTGGGGTCGACGAAGAGAGGACAGCCCTGTGACGCAGCGCTTCGACTGCTCCGACGCGTCGGCTCGCGCGGCCGGCATCGAGGCCGCGGTCGCGGCCGTCAAGGGGGGCCGACTCGTCGTCCTCCCGACCGACACCGTCTACGGCGTCGGCGCCGATGCCTTCGATCCACGGGCCGTCGCCGGTCTCCTTGCCGCGAAGGGACGGGGCCGACACAAGCCCTCCCCCGTACTCGTCGGCTCGAAGGACGCCCTCGGCGACCTTGTCGCGGACCTGCCGGAGGTGGCCGAGCGCCTGATCGAGGCGTACTGGCCGGGCGCCCTGACCCTCGTACTCCGCCACCGCCCCACGCTCTCCTGGGACCTCGGCGAGACCGGCGGAACCGTGGCCGTACGCATGCCCGACCACCCCCTCACACTCGACCTGCTCGCCGCCGCCGGCCCCATGGCGGTCTCCAGCGCCAACCTCACCGACCAGCCCTCACCGGAGGACTGCGACTCGGCCCTCCGCATGCTCGGTGACTCCGTCTCTGTGTACCTCGACGGCGGCCCGACCGCCGGCCCCCTGTCCTCGTCGATCGTCGACCTGACCGGCGAAACGCCGCGTCTCGTAAGGGAAGGCGTCCTCTCCGCCACGGAGCTGAGGACGGTCGTACCCGGTCTGATCACGCCCTGATCAGGCCTTGATGCCACCGGTCCGCCACACACTCTGATCACACCCGTCCCATACGGCCCCGAACGCGCTCCGGCCTTTACGGCCGGCAGCGCAACCGATGAGTTCATGGCCACCGGCAGGTCTACCCAGGACACGGCCGTTCCCGATTGGAGTGCCATGTCCACCATCCAGCCAGTGATCGTCACCAGCCGCCATGACGTCCTGCTCGACTTCTACACGAAGCTGTTCGGCGCCGAGCAGACCTTCCGGATTCCCGAGCAGGGCCCGGCCTTCTACGTGGGGCTGCGCATCGGTGACACCGACCTCGGTCTGGTGGCGAAGACCGACGGACAGGCCGACGACGCGGCCGCTCCACGCATCCTCCTCAGCATCACCGTCGACGACGTCGACGAGACCCTCCTCCGGGTATCGACCCTGGGCGGCGAGGTACGCGGCGGCCCCACGGACATGCAATGGGGCCAGCGCGTCGCCCACATCTCTGACCCCGACGGCAACCCGCTCAACCTCACCCAGCCGATCGGGGCCCGGTGAGGCCGTTCCGTCCCTCAGGTCACCGGTGCGGCCGACGACGCCGAGGATGGCCGAGGGCTGGTCGAGGGCATTTCTGCCGCGTCGGAAGAGCAGACCGTGACGGTCCCAGGGACCGAGGCGGCCTCGCTGATCGTTCCGAACCTGGCCCGCTCGCTTTCGGCCGTGCTTGAGCAGCGCAGGCTGCTGGCCGGGCGGTCGAGGAGCCCGACCCGCGGGTCGCCGGGCTTCTACGAACCCCAGCCCGCAGGGGTCCCGGTGACGGTTCAGACTCGCCGGTCAGTCCTCCGCCGGCCGAAGCCGTCGGCGAGCTGCCTCAAGCCGCTGGTCATAGTCCGGCGCGAACAGCGCAGGGAGTGACTTGTCCAGCGTCCCGGCGATGCGATGGATCGGCGCCCAGACCGCCGGGTCGTCGACAACCCGACTCAGGTCCGTCATCTGCAGCTTCTCCAGCCAGTCCGACAACACCAGTGCCTCGTCACTCGTGAGCTTGATCGTGACCTGGCTGTCGCCCATGCACGTTCCTACGGCTCGGCCCTCCTCCCGGCCGAGGGCGCCTGCTTCGGCGCCGTCTCATGCGTCCTGATGGGCCAGCAGACACGGCACTGGATCGCCGCCGCCACCGTGGCACTGATCGCGACCGCCCTTCCGCTGGCCGTCCGCCTGCGGCAGCAGCGCACACAGCGTGCCCGACTCGCCGCGGGGGCGCCGAGCTAGCGTCAGGTGCGCCTGTATCTGGCCGCCATCGTGTGGAAGACCTTCTTCGGTTCCCAGCGTGTCTCGTCGAGGACCCGCACTACGCCGTAGGAGCCGAGGTCGTGTTCGCCGGGTCTGCTGTAGCCGGCGAAGGTGAACCAGAGCGCGGTGTCGACGCCTTCCTCCTCGAAGACGTCGAGCAATTCGGTGAGGTAGCGCGCCTGTTCGTCCTGGTCCGGGACCGCGCCGGGTGGTACCTGCCAGGCCATTCCGCCGCGGGTGCCGGCGCCCTGGTAGGCGCAGGTTCCGTACTCGGTCACCGCGACCGGCTTGCCGTGGGCGAGGTGGGCACGGAGCTCGTCTCGGAAGGTGTGGGCGTTGTAGGCGGCCCGGTACGCGTCGATGCCTACGTAGTCGAACGGGGCCCAGTCGACGGATTCCCAGGGGCCGAGGCGTAGGTGACGGGGCCGTTGAAGTGGGTGCGGACGGTCGCGGCGGCTTGGGAGAGGAAGTCGTTGAGACGGTCCTGTACGGGGCCGAGGGAGGACCACCACTCCATGTCGGCGGCCGCCAGGGCCCCGAGGCGGTGGCCGTAGGTGTCGCCCGGGAGGAAGCCTCCGCAGAACGCGCTGATCTCACAGCCAGCGACGAACACGACATTGGCGCCCGCTTGCCGCACGGCTTCGGCGCGAGCGGCGCAGTCGGCGAAGAACGGAAGCAGCCGGTCGCGGGGCAGGTCCACGGGAAAGGGCGCGAACCAGACCTCAAGTCCCGCCTCCGCGGCGTACCTGGCGGCGATGCTCAACCGTTCGGGCTCGCGCCCGGAGACTCGGACGGCGTCGCAGTGGAGCTCGCCGGAGATCACCGCCATGTCGTGCCGGACCGTCTCAGGGGTGAAGGCCTTGCGGGAGAGTTCGGCTCCCGGGAGAAACCCGGTGTCGTAGTTGATGCCCCGTGCGCGCACGTCCGTGTCCCTTCGGTTGGCCGCCGCGGTCCGCCAGCGGGGCAACACCGTGCCACCTTTCAGGTGTCAAGTCTCTCCTTCCCCCTCCCCCTGTCCCCCTGTACCGCCATCGCTGTCGGGCCGCGCAGGGAGTTCAGCGTGACGCAGGGGCCGCCCAGGGCCGGCGTCCGGGCCCGGTCGGGTGGGTGCCGGTGACGGCCATGACGACGGAGTACAGGCTGGTCTCGGCGGCGATGAAGAGCCGGTTGCGCTTGGGGCCACCCCAGGAAATGTTGGCGACGGCCTCGGGGATGTTCAGGCGGCCGATGAGAGTGCCGTCGGGGTCGTAGCAGTGCACGCCGTCGTCCATGGCGGCGGCCCAGAGCCGTCCGCCGTCGTCGAAACGCAGGTTGTCGAACCTGGCCTTCTCACGCGCTCCCGCCTCGGCGAAGACCTTGCCGTCGGAGAGGGTCCCGTCGTCGCGTACGTCGAAGACGCGAATGAAGCCCGCGCGCGTGTCGGAGACGTACAACTGCCGCTCGTCCTGCGAGAAGACCAGCCCGTTCGGCGCACCGAAGCAGTCCGCGACCAATCGGACCTCACCTGTGGCCGGGTCGATCCGGTAGACGTTGTTGGACCCGATCTCGCTTTCCGCGCGGTACCCCTCGTAGTCGCTGGTGATGCCGAAGTCCGGGTCGGAGAACCAGATCGACCCATCCGACTTCACGGTCGCGTCGTTCGGGCTGTTCAGTCGCTTGCCCTGCCACCGGTCGGCCAGAACGGTCACCGTGCCGTCGTGCTCGGTACGGGTCACACGCCGGTTCCCCTGCTCACAGGTGATCAACCGCCCCTCGCGGTCGAGCGTGTTGCCGTTCGTGTGCCCGGCAGTGCGGCGGAAGACACTCACGGCACCCGTCTCCTCGTCCCACCGCAACATCCGGTCGTTGGGGATGTCGCTCCACACCACCTGCCTCCAGGCGGGCACATAGATCGGCCCCTCGGCCCAACGACAGCCCGTGTACAGGACCTCCACCGAGGCATCCCCGTTCATGCACCTCCCGGTACGGAACCGCTCGTCCAGCATCTCGTACAGCCCCGGACGCTCACCGCTCATGCTGCCGCCCACCCCTCAGGTCTTCCGTCGCTCATCACTCGCCGCACACTGACTACCGAATCACAATCGGTCCGATTCGGATACTGCAAGATGAGATACTGTCGCGGCTAGTCAATTCCGAACGGAGAGTTGTGGATCACATCGATCGCGCACTCCTCGCGCAACTCCAACAGGACGCCACCCAGTCCTACGCCACCCTCGGCCAGGCCGTCGGCCTCTCCGCCGGCGCCACCCACGAACGCGTACGCAAGCTCCGCGAACGCGGCGCCATCCGGCGCACCACCATCGACGTGGACCCCGCCGCCGTCGGCAGCGCCGTCCTGGCCTACGTGATGGTCGACTCCACGTCCTGGATGGGCGATTCCGCCCAGGCCTTCGCCGCCCTGCCCGAGATCCTGGAGGCCCACGTCATCGCCGGCAGCGCCTCGGTGCTGGTGAAGGTCCGAACCTCGACCACCGAGCAGTTGCAGGACGTCCTGCGCCGGATCTACGCCATCGAAGGGGTCAGCGGCACCCAAGCCACGGTGGTCCTGGAGACCTTCTTCGAGCGACCGCTTTCTCCGCTGACGGCACCAACGGCGACGACGGCCACGACGGCGGCCACGGATCGGGCGTAGCCCCGTCGCGGGCCATACTGCGCGTTGCGGCGCCCGAGACCGAGGCCGTGAAAAATGCGATGACCTGCACAGTTCGGCCGTGGCACAGTCCCCTCATGTCCAACGACATCGCCTACCCCGTCTTCCGTACGCCCGACCCCGTACTCGCCCTGAGCACCGCGCGCCGCCTCATCGAGTTCGGCCAATGCCAGTACACGAACGTGTCCCTCTACGCAGAGCTCCGCTCGGTCGAGGAAGCGCGACGGGGAGCGAAGGAGCTACCGGAGGGGTGGTTCCGGGTACAGGAACTGGACGGGGAGTTCGACCATCGTCTGCCGATCGAGGACTACCCCTCCTGGCTCGTAGGCGTCCGCGGGTCGGACCTGCCGACGGATCCGGCCGCGTACCAAGGCCGGCTGCCGGTCTACTACGAACTGCTCCACCAGGCGGTCGGCACCGTCGAGGACGCCTTCACGGCAGCAATCGGTCCCAGCGTCGGCGAGATCAACTGGCCGGACCTTCAATGGCCGGACGCCCCCGAGATCGACTTCCTGGGCGAGTTCAAGCACGCGGAGGTGACACTCCTCTTCAACACCAGCACCCGCGGATACGACGACCCCGCCGACGACCACACCGTCCTCGTCCACGTCCGCAGCGCCGAATACGACGGCCGCCAGCGGAGGGAGCCGTACGCCCACTGGCTCGCCGAGCAGGTGGGCCTCACGATCATCGGCCCCGGCCAACGGTGCTGAACCCTGCCGGGCACCCCGACGCCCGCCGCCTACCTCCACCTTCCCCACTCGGCCCGCCATGACCAACTGAAAGGTGTCTCGATGAGCCAGTACTTCGACATCGGCGACGAGACCCTGTGGAACCCGTCCAACGGAGCTTCCCGTCTCTTCCTGCGCCAAGTAGCGGTCTTCGAAGCAGAACTCGAACTTCCTTCGGGCATCGGCCCGATGGAGAACGACGAATGCCAGATCACCCCCGACACCTTCGAGACGTTCATCAACGCGCTCCTCGCGAAGCACCGAAGAACGAGCCACTCCATCTGGCTCGCGCTCTCCGAAGGCTTCACTGCCACAGCGCTGGTTCTCGCGGAACGCGCGGGGGTCACGGTGGACTGGGTACGGCTCGGGGTCGCCCCGGAAGCCCCGTTCGAAGACGTCCAGGTTTCCGCCGGCACTGGGATGTCCACCCCTGCGGAAGGGGAAGTCTGGGCAGCCGGCCTTCGGGCGAAGTCGCGCGAGTTGGGACGGCGCATGCCTCGCTGACCCGAGCAGCGCGTACGACGACTGGCCGGCTGGCGACGCCAGGCGATCAGCGCGCGGCTGCCTACGAGAGCTAGGAAGTACTCTCGCCGCCGGCGACAGGAACGACTTGGCCTGTCCAGCTCCACGGTTCCCGGCGCGGGTCCCATGCCACTTCGACAGCTGTGTCGTGGAAGTCGCGCGCAAGTTCCTTCACCATCACGGCAGCCGCGGCCAGCGCCACCTCAGGGTCCAGCAGTTCGTCGCTGAGACGCCCACACACCATGCCACCCGTGACGGTGCGGAGACTGTGGCGCCAGCCCTCCGGCGTCGCCAGCAGGACGATGCCACTGGGCAGATCGAAGGGAGGCCGCTTCTTCTTCCGCCTTCTCGCCATGCCGCCATCCAACACGTCGGGAGTGGAACCCGCGCAGCCATGACGGGGAATCCTGTCAGCTCAGCGACGTTACTGCGTCGTGCTGAAGTCGCCGCGGCGCGCTCGAGCGTCCTGCTCTCCACCTCCGTCAGACGTCGCCGGGGCGCGTACCCGATCCCTCGACGGCAACCGTCACCCGTTCCTGGCCGATCCCATTCTTTCGAAGGCAGCGCGCCTACCTCGCCGGTGTGCTGGCAGGGCGACGCGCGTGTGTTTGCCGGGGCGGGCGGCCCCCGGGGGATCGGCCAGGATCCTGTGGGTGCGTGATCAGATGTAGGGGTCACGCGGGTGGCTCATGCCGGGGAGGTTAGTCCCAGCTGCCGATGTTCTCGTTGTCGACGTCCATGCAGGTGTAGAGGCGCAGTTCGTTGCCCCAGGCGTTGCCGCCCCAGCCGTTGACGCAGTTCTTCCAGGCGCTCTTGGGCTGGAGCTGGCTGTGCTGGCCGGTGCGGACGATGTTGAAGCTGCGGTCGGGGTTCGACCCGTCGCAGTAGTAGAGCTTGATGTGGTTGCCGATTGTGTCCCCGCCCTCCCAGTTGTTGAGGCACAGGGCGGGGTTCAGGGCGCTGCGGATCTCCCAGTGGGTGTCGTCCACCTTGCGAACGTCCCACTTCTGGGCGTCGGTGCCGTTGCAGCCCCACTGCTGGACCTGCGCGCCGGCGTAGGCGTTGGAGTTGGGTACGTCCCAGCAGAGGTGGTTGTACATCTCGATGGGATTGAAGCCGTAGTCGGCACTGGCAGGGGTGGCGGTGAGGCCGGTGGTGATGAGTGCGGCGCCGGCTATGGCGGCGGCTACGCGCTTGCGCATGAGTGTCTCCCCCGTGGAGTCAATGGTGATGGATCAAGCTGCTGCGGTCGCGACTTGTGCGCGTCAGCGGACACTGATGGAGCGGTCCATGAAGATCATCCACCTTGGGCGGTATCTGATCAACCGTCATAGATTGGTAACCGGCAGGGGGTTGGTCTGAGGCCTGGGGCCGGCGCCGGTGTCGTCGGTGCGTTGATGCGGTCCACCTGGGTGCGAACTGCGCTCGGAAGAGATGGTGTTGACACGGACAATGGCCGGTGGCGGTGGTGCGTTGCGGCCCTCCGGGTACGAACATAGACTCGCGCGTCCCGGAAGAACGTGTCGAAATGGAGCGCACCATGCCCAAGGTCACCGCGATCGCCCTGCTCAAGGCCGCACCTGGCGCGGAGAACAAGGTTCGCGAGCAGGCTCTGTCCTTGGTCGAGCCGTCGCGGGCCGAGGCGGGCAACATCAGCTACCAGGCCTACGTCCACCCCGAGGACCCGAGTGCGTGGCTGGTGTTCGAGGAGTGGGAGGACCAGGCGGCGTTCGAGGCGCACCTGTCGAGCCCGCACCTGACCGAGGCGCTCGCGGCGGGTCCGGGACTGCTGGTCGGGCCGCCGACGGAGCACGTGTTCACCGCCGGCGAGTGATCTGCGGTGCCGGTCAGGCGGTCGGCTCGGCGCGGAGCCGGCGTACGCCTCCCATGAGAGCCGTGCCTACCTGCGCCTGCGCGGGATTCGCTGCATCCTTCCCTCCCGGACGAGGCCGAACAGGCACGCAACCGGCGGAAGCACGGCTCCCGCGGTGGCCGGCCGCCGCATTGCGATCCGACCGGCTACCGCCGGCGCTACGCCGCCGCGTGCGGGATCAACCTGACAAGTGAACCTAGGGCTGTCCCGCAAAGATCTCGGTTGCGAGTGCGGAGCTGCCTGCCGAGCTGGCGAGGTGCTCAGCCGGTGGTTCGTGAGGTGTCCAGGGACTGGGCGAAGTCGGCGAGCGTGTGGAAGTCGTTCTCGCGTAGGCCGATCCGCGGGTTGACGTGGTGGAGGATCCCGGGTCCTTGGTGGTGGGCGGTCACGTACATCTGATCCAGCTCGCTCTGCTCGTCGTCCACCCAGGCGAAGGGACGGCCGCCTGCGTAGCTCACCAACGGTCCGGTCTTCCAGTGGACTCCATCGGGGCGCTCTTGGAACAAGGCGTCACCGAAGTCCACAAAGGGAAGTTCCGGAAGGCCCAGGACCGGTGCGATCCACCGGTTCGCGTCGTCCATCCATGTGGTGGCCCAGCACAGCTCGAAGCCGAGCCGGAGCAGGATTCGTCCGTGCTCCGGGTTGAGCCAGACCCGCAGGGGGCGCCGTCGGGACGCAAGGCCCCTGTCGTCCTCATGGGCATCGTTCCGGGGAACTCGGAGTGTGGTGTAGCCGTCGGGACGCCTCTCCGGCTTGGCCGCATAGGGGTTGAGCGGCCCGTCCACGTCGAGGAACAGCAGAGGTCGGTTCACGGTTTCCCCCGGGTCTTGCTCACTGTGGACTGCCCCGAGCAGCGTAGCTGCGGGATTGTCTCGGCATGAGGCCGGCCTGCGCGATGATCATGACGTGGCGAGTGTGATCACGGCATCGGAGCCGTCCTGGATAACCCCGTTCGCGGGGCTGAGCCCCCGCTGCTTCGGCAAACTGCTGACCACGCTCCGGCGCCATGGAGCAGATGTGGTTTACCAAGGGCGGCCGTGGAGCCTGCCGCTGGAGGACCGAGTGCTGCTGGTCACGGCCTACTGGCGAACCAACCTGACGTTGCGGCAGCTCGCTCCGCTGTTCGGTGTCTCGAAGTCGACGGCCGGCCGAGTCATCAACCACCTCGGCCCCCTGCTCGCACTCCAGCCCCGCAAGCGGTTCGCCAAAGACACCGTGCTCATCGTGGACGGCACCCTGGTCCCCACCCGCGACCACGCCATCGCCGAGCGGTCGAAGAACTACCGGTACTCGACCAACCACCAGGTCGTCATCGACGCCGATACCCACCTGGTCGTCGCGGTCGGCCGGCCGCTTGCCGGGAACCGCAACGACTGCAAGGCGTGGGAGGAGTCCGGCGCCAAGGCCGCCGTCGGCAAGACCACCACGATTGCCGACGGCGGCTACCCGGGTACCGGCCTCGTCATCCCGCACCGCCGACAGCGCGGCCAGACCGAACTTCCGGACTGGAAAGAGGAACACAACAAGTCCCACAGGCACGTCCGTGCCCGCGTCGAGCACGTCTTCGCCCGGATGAAGACCTGGAAGATCCTGCGTGACTGCCGCCTCAAAGGCGACGGCGTCCACCACGCCATGCTCGGTATCGCACGGATGCACAACCTCGCTCTCGCCGGATAGGCAAGCGGGCCGCACGGCGGCCCGCCGTGCCCGAGGCGCCCCGGAGATCATTTGCGGGACAGCCCTTAGGCGTACGGCGGGCCGATCACCGCCTGGCTGATCTGCTCGGCCAGCCAGGCCGCGTAGCTCTGTGATTCCGCTGTTCGCTTGACGTCGACGCACACGGTGTGGGTCCTGATGTGCCGGTCGGCTCCAGTGTTGTCGTAGTTGAAGACCAGGGTGATCCCGTCGTGTTCGACCCGCCCGTCGTAGCCACGCTCTGGCGCCGCAGGCCAGATCACCTGGCCCCAGCGGATCGAACCGCATCCCGCACCCACCAGAGCTCCATGTCCACGGATACCTGGGCGTTCTCGAGCGCGCCCAGGGCGAGGAGCTGACGTGCTGTGGCGAGGGCTGCTGCCGGGTCAGACGTGCGGTAGACGCGGTGGGAGACGCCGTTGGACATGCGGGCACCTTGCCACACGCCGACGGCCGGCGGTCCGGGTCCCGGTCCCGGTCCCGGTGGAGTCACGCGGGGAATGCGGCGGCGCGACCGTACTCCGTCTCCTCGAAGTGGAAGGCGTCGTCGACGATGTGCCGAGCTCTGATGGCGGCTACGAGGTCGAAGTACGCCGAGAGGAGGGCGGTGGTGGCTTGGCGTAGGGCTTGGGTGATCTCGTCGCGGGGTTTGAGGGTGGGGGGGAGGACGAGGGTGTCGGGGGTGGTGGAGGGGTGGGGTGGGGGGGCCCAGATGAGGGTGTCGGAGAGGGTGGCGAAGTGGTGGAGGGCGGAGACGAGTTGGTCGTGGGCGTGTTCGAGGGTGGGGGTGGCGAAGTAGGTGGTGGTGGGGTCGGTTTCGCCGTTGGCGTAGGCGGTGGGGAGGCGGTAGGCGTGGCGTTGGAGGGAGCCCCAGAGGGAGGTGGCGACGTTTTCGGGGATGCGGTCGAAGTTTTTGAGATTGCGTAGGGAGGAGAACCAGTCGGCGTTCCATCGCCATTCGTGGAGGAAGGTGGTGGAGCTTTTTGCGTCGCGTTCGTCCGCTGTACGGGGTGGGGTGCCGGAGCGGGTTCTCGGGGGGACGCCGTGGCGGGATTCGACAGCACGCCAGTAGAGCATGTACCAGGATTCTACGGAATTCTTGACGTGGTTCGGGTTGCGGGATTCCGCGGTTGATTCGAGGTATTCGACGAGGAGGCGGAATTGCCAGTCTTTGGGTGGGATGGAGGTGCCGTCGAACCAGGAGCGGAGTTCCGGTTCGGACCAGGAGGCGCCGGCGACTCGGGGGCGGTGGCCGAAGGTCAGGAGGTCGTCGAGGGACAGGCCGGAGCTGGACCAGAGGGCTCGGAGGCGGCGGGGGAATTCCTGCTCCTGGGGGGAGCTTTCCATCGCGAATCCTTTGCTTTACAACGTGGTGGAAAAGAGCCAGCCGTGCGGCCGTCGTTGGACGACCGCACGGCTGGGTATTCAGGCTGGTGAGCCTATCATCGGGACGCCTGCTGGACGAAGTCGGATATCTGTCCGGGTGTCATGTCGGGCAGGTCGAGCTTCAGGAACTCGTTGAGCGAGGCGTTGGTGGGTAGGTGGGCTGGGATATCGATTCCGATTCCGCTGAGGATCTCGCGGGCTCGGGCGACGGGAATGGACATGGAGGCGGCGTTGGCCACGTCGCCGGCGAGGGCGTTGATGACGACTTCGCGGTCCTGTGGGAGGGAGAGGTAGTACCTCTCGGTGTCGATTCCGGCGCGTGAGAGGTTGGACGAGGGGATGACGTGGACGACCGCGTCGGCGCCCTTGCTGGCGGAGTGCACGGCGTAGGCGGTGGCGACTCCGGGGTGCCAGGTGGCGGGGGTGGAGCCGCTCTGCTTGGTGCCGGCGGAACCGCCGTAGCCCTTGGTGGTGCCGCGGAAGAGGGTTTCCCCTTCGTCGCCGCCTCCGCCTCCGCCGCCGGCGCCGTCGCTGTCGCCGCCGTCCTTCTTGCCGCCGGCTCCGTCGCCCTTGGTGCCGGAGCCGCTGCCGGCGTCGTCCTTGGGCTTGGCGGGCGGGTCGGGCTTGGGGGCCTCCTTGGGCTTGGGGGTGGCGGGCGGGGTGACGTTGTCGGCGGCGTTGGCCGCGCCCTTGGCGTCGGCGGCCTTGTCGGTGGCCTTGGTGACCGCCTGGACGGCTTCGACGCCTTCGTCGACGTACTTGGCGCCCTTGGCGACGCTGGCGCCGTATCCGACGAGCGGGATGGCGGAGGAGAAGGACAGACCGGCGTCGACGTAGTTGCCTTCGGCGGTGTACCAGATGCCGTTGGCGACGTCGGCGACCTCACCGACGACCGGCACGAGGCCGACGACGTCGAGTGCGGCGTGGCCCCAGTCCGACCAGCCCCACCACAGGCCCGTGGGGTCGGGGAACATGATCGGGTTGTTGCGCCCGTACGCGTACGGGTTCAGGTGCTGCGGGTCGGACAGGTCGAGGACCGGGTCGACCGAGAGGAACCGGCCGAGGGCCGGGTCGTACTGACGGGCGCCCATGTGGACGAGGCCGGAGCCGGGGTCGTTGACCGCCCCGACGAAGCCCTGCTGGCCCGGCCAGGCCGACGGGTTGGTGCCGCGGACCTCGCCGAAGGGGAGGGTGCGGCGCTGGGTGACGGTCTGGCCCGCGCCCACCGCGTCGATGACGAGCTCGGCGGTGCCGTTGAGGCCGCCGGCGAGCCAGTGCACCTGGGTGGTGGAGGTGCGGACGGCGACGGTCCGGGCGCCGTGGCTGTAGTAGCGGACGGCACTGGTGGTGTCGTCCGTGGTGACGGGGGTGTTCTTGGTGTCGACGGTGAGCTCGGTGGTGCCGAGGTACAGCGTCGCCTTGCCGTACTCCTTGCGGATCAGGCGGCTGCCGTCGGAGCCGTACACGTTGGTGGTGTGCTTGGCGAAGCTCCACCGCTGGGTCACGGAGGTGGAGCAGGTGACGGCGGTGGCGGCGGTGCCGCTGGTGGTCGCGGTCAGGGTCAGGCACAGGCCGGTGGCGGTGTGCTTGACGGTGCCGTTGTCCTGGATCTTCCACTTCTGCGTGGCGTCGGTGGAGGAGCAGGGGCGGGCGAGGACCGCACTGCCGGTGGTGGTGCCGTTGGGGACGGCGCAGACGCCGAGGGCGGCGAGCTGTTCGTCCTTGTTGAGCTCCCAGGCCTGCGCGGTGCTGCCGGAGGCGCAGGTCAGGCCCTGGATCGCGGTGCCGGAGGCGGTGGCGCCGCCCTTCAGGTCGAGGCAGAGGCCGCCGTTGCCGGTGACCGTGCCCTTCTCCCCCGCCTTGGAGGTGCCGGCGAGCCGGCCGACGGCGTCCCAGCGCAGGAGCTGGTCGACGGCGGGGCTCAGGGCGGTGGCCGCCTTGGTGCGGCGGACGGTCTTGCCCGCCGCGTCGTAGGCGTAGCTCTGGGCGGTGTCGGTCTTGGCGGTGACCGTTCCCGCGCTGTTCACCGTCTCGGTGGTGACCGTGGCGGTGGGCAGGGCGTGGGGGCGGTCGGCGCCGGCCGCGGGGATCGCGGAGGTGGTGGTGACCCGCAGGGCGGAGGCTCCGCCGGCCGCCGGGTTGACGGGGTTGCGGATCTCCTTGGTGCGGTTGCCCGCGGTGTCGTACTCGTAGGAGTGCCAGTACGGGGCCGGGCCGCCGACGGCGCTGTTCGGGGCCGGGGGCGCCGTGCAGCTGGTGGAGGTCTGGCTCCAGGCCGTCTTGAGGCGGCGCAGGTAGTCGTACTGGAAGCACTGGACGTCCGCCGTCTTGCCCGCGGGGGCGTCGGCGATGGTCTTGATGTTGCCGGCCGCGTCGTAGACGTAGGTGGCGTCGACGTCGGGGTTGGCGATCGACTCGCGGTCGATGCGGCTGCCGGTGAGGCGGCGGGTGCCGTCCTCGTGGAAGTTGGTCAGCCAGGTCTGCTTGGCGGCGCTGGAGACGCCGAGGGTGAGCTGTTCGGTCTCGCCGAAGTTGGAGTAGCGGGTCTCCCTGACGTAGTCGGTGGTGCCGTAGGTGAAGACCGGCAGGCCCGTGAGGTCGTAGCCGGTGGTGATCTTCTCCGAGGGGAGCGGACCGGCCGCCGGGACGGTCACGCCGGCCACCGAGCCGTCGGCCTTGTAGGTCGCGGTGGTGGTGTAGGTGCCGGCGAGCTTGCCTTCCGCCGCGGGGATGACGATCGCGGTGGAGGTGGGGTGTCCGTTGACGTCGTAGCTGTTGACGGCGGACTTGTACTCGTTGCCACCGCTGAAGGTGGACGAGGAGGTGACGCGGCCGATGCCGTTGGGGAGGGTGTCGTAGACCCAGGAGTTGAGGGTCTCGCTCCCCTTGGTGATCTTGGTGGTGCGGCCGAGGTTGTCGTAGTGGTAGGAGACGGCGGTGCCGAGCGGGTCCGTCACGGTGGAGAGACGGTCCAGCTCGTCGTACGCCATCGTGGTGACGCCCTTGTCGGGGTCGTCAGCGGTGCGCTGGCGGCCGAGGGCGTCGTAGGTCCACTTCCACTCGTTCTTGGCCGTCGGGTCCTTGACGGAGGTCAGACGGCCGGCCTTGTCGTAGGCGTAGGCGGTGGTGAGCCCGGTGCCGGTGACGGAGTCGGAGTCGTACTCGGTGAGGGAGGTCCGGCGTCCCTGGGCGTCGGTGCAGACACGGGTCGGCGTGCCGCCGGTGGGCGGGTCGCTGTCCGTGCAGTCGCCGTGGAAGACGGTGCGGCTGCGCCACTTCTCCGCGCCGCCGACCTTGAAGACCGTGGCCGTGGCGCGGCCGGCACCGTCGAAGACGGTTTCGGTGGCGGGCGGGTTGCCGCCGACCGCGAACTGCGGTTCGACGACGGTGGTGCCGGGGTCGTCCAGGTTGTAGAACGGGCCGTGCTGGACGACCGCCAGGCCTCGCGAGTCGTACTCGACGAGGTTCAGGACCCGCCCGGTGTTGGGGGTGGGCGTCTGGTTCTGGCGGGCGCGCAGGAGCCCGTCGTACAGCTGGTAGGAGACCGAGACGTTGCCGTTGGGCTTCAGCGTCTTGGTGGTGACGACGCTGGCCGCGTCCGCGTTGATGTCGTACGCGTACTCGGTGTTGGGGACGTCGGTGGCCTTGGCGCGGCCCGGGAGCCACACCTTGAGGAGCCGGCCGAGCGCGTCGTAGGCCAGGTCGGTGCGCTGGCTGTTGGCGTCGGTCGTGGTGGTGACGAGTCCCCAGGCGGGGTCGACGGACGACGAGGTGGTCTGTCCGGTGCCGCCGGTGACGGCGGGCGGGGTGGTGACCTTCATCCCCGTGACCGGGCCGCCGGTGGCGGGGGTGTAGGAGGTGGTGGTCCGGTTGTTCTTGGCGTCCTGGACCGCGGTGACGCGGCCGTGGACGTCGTAGTCGCTGCTCGTGGTGGTCTGCAGGACCGGCGTCGTGCCGCTGTAGCCGGTGACCCGCTGACTGGAGCTGACGTCGCCCTTCGTGGGGACCGCGCCGTAGGCGAGGTCGTCGTAGAGGGTGCGGACGTCGGAGATCGCGTCACCGGGGTGGACGCGCTTGACCAGGGTGAGCAGGGTCTTGTCGGTGTTGCGGGCGTACTCGTAGCGGGTGCAGGAGTCGTCCGCGGTGTTGCTGTTCGCCTTGTTCTCGCCGATGTCTCCGAGGTCGGAGGAGGACGAGATCATGCCGTACGCGTCGTAGGTGTGGTCGATCGCGGTGCGGCGGATGCCGCCGGTGACGGCGGCGCGGGTGTCGATCCGGTCGGTGCCGACGAGGTAGGCCGTGTCGTTGCCCTCGGTCGCGGTCGCCGCCGAGATCCAGGGTGTGTTGACCGAGCCGTTGATCTCCTTGGCCGCGCGGTCGGCGGCCGTGTTGGCGGGGACGGAGGAGTAGGTGCGGGCCTCCAGCTGGTAGCCCTGGAGGCGGTCCTTGTCCTCGATCCTGGTGCCGTCGGAGGCGGTGACCCAGACGTCCTCGGTGCCGCCGTCGGCGTTCGTGCGGTCGCCGTCCATGCCCCGGAGGTAGGTGGCCTCGGAGCTGAGCTGCGCGGTGCCGGTGTCACCGGTGACGGTACGGACGGTCTGGAAGCCCCGGAACTGGCTCCAGGTCTTGTTCTTGCTCTTGGCGAGCTCGTTGTCGTCGTAGCGCCAGGCGGCGCCGCCGTAGTACTCGTACTTCGTCGTCTTGTTGAGACCGGCGACCGTGCGGTCGTCCTCGATCACCGTGTCGATGACGTACTTGTGGAACCAGTCCTCGTTCTCGCCGATCGCGCCCTCCTTCGACCAGAAGGACGGGAAGCACCGCTTGGTGTTGGTGTGCGGCGCCGGCAGGTCGGAGACGGTGCACTCGACGGGCTTGTAGTTGACGGCGATCTCGCCGCCGCTCTCCGAACGGATGGCGCGGACGCGCCACTTGTACATCGGGTCGCGGTCCTGGGCCTCGGCGTGCACCCGGTTGGTGTTCTTGACGCCCCAGAAGACCGTCTTCAGGCTCTCGCTGGTCCCGCCGTTGGCCTTGCCGACGTGCGTGATGCTCTTCAGCCACAGGGAGCGCGGCGAGGTGTCGGCGGTCGCCGGGTAGTCCTGGTCCAGGGTCCATGTGTCGACCGGGCTGTAGCTGCCGGACTTCAGGATCTGGGTGGTGACGGAGGTCAGCCGCTTGCGGGAGAAGAAGGCCGGGGACCACTGCTCCTTGCAGGAGTCGGTGTCCGTGCAGATCTGGTCGAAGGGGACGTCGGGCCAGCGGGTGGCAGTGTCCTCCTTCAGGTCGCCGGGCTCGCAGTCGGTCGCGGCCGCGTCACAGCGCTCGGCGACACCGAAGACGACCCGGGCCGGGGCGTCGGTGGTGAGGTCGCTGCCCTCGCGCTCGCCGTACTCGATGCGCTTGAGGTATCCGCCGCGGTCGTAGGCGACGGAGACGTCGTCGCGCATGGCGCCGTAGCGGTTGGTCTCCTTGTCCCAGTAGAGGGTCATGGAGTTGCCGTGGACGTCGACGACGTAGTCGAGGTTCCAGCGCCAGGTCTGGTTGCAGCGCGAGTCCTTGAAGGTGGACTCGTGGCAGGGTTCGCCCGAGTCGTCGCCGTAGACGGGCACCTGCCAGGCCGACTCCTGCGACTCACTGTCGGCCGCGGAGCGCTTGTTGCGGCCGAAGTAGTAGCGGGTGCCGTCAGTGGTGGTGACGACCCAGAACTCCTTGCTGTCACCGGAGTTGAAGCCGCCGGCCCAGCGCTCCACGCGCGTGCCGTCGTCGGTCTTCAGACGCCAGCTGCCCTCGAGCTTCATGTCCGGGTTGCCGTCGAGCGTGCGGCTCGCGTCGGCGCCGGACTTCTTCACGAGCTCGCCGTTGCGGCCGCCGAAGTTCATCATGGCGTTGTCGGAGTGCCAGCAGAGGTCGTACTTCTCCTCGCCCTCCGTGTCGTGCCCGTCGTCCTTGCACGACCGGTAGGAGCGCTCGATGTACCCCTGCGACAGCTCGAAGCCCTCGCCGACCCAGCTGGTCTGCGAGTTCGTCGAGGCGGTACGGCCGTCGACGCTGCCCGAGCTGTACGAGAGTGCCAGCTGCGGCGACGGGCCCGCGATCGACGGCGGCACCCGCATCGGGTACTGCCAGGTGAAGGAGCCCGAGTTGCCGGAGGCGGACCAGGTGCCCGACGGGGTCAGCGAGGTCGCGGCGTAGTTGCCGGAGCTGCCCGCGGCGCCGGCCGAGACGGACAGCACGGAGAGTCCGGCGGCGGACGCGGCGGCGGACGCGGTCTTGGCGCCGGTGGCGGGGGCCGCGGCCTTGGTGGCCGTGGCCGTGCCCTTGGTGCCGGACTTCGTGGTGCCGGATCCGGCGGCGGGGGCCTTGGTGCCCGTGGCCGGCGCCTTGGTGACGGCGGTGGCCGCGGGGAGGGCGACCTCGGCGGTGAGCGTGCCGTTCTTGCGGTCGTTGGAGGTCCGCAGGACCTTGCCGTCGGCGCACGCCGCGGGCTTTGCCGCGGTGACCAGGCACGGGGTGTGCTGGACGACGCGGAGGCGCGAGGCCCAGTCGCCGCCGTAGGCCGCGGCGAAGGCCTTGTAGTCGATCTCGACGGTGACGCGGCCGGCGGCCGTCTCGCCGTCGGCGCGGGCGACGGTCAGCAGCAGTCCGTCGACGCCGGCTTGCTGGGTCTTCGCCCGGGACATGACCTCGACGTCGACCCGTCCGGGCACCTGCGTGCCGAGGGCCTGGGCGCCTGCCGCGCGCGCGGCGGAGTCACGGGACGCCAGCTTGCCTCGTACGGCCGCCGGGGCGACGATCCGGACCGGCAGGGTGCCCGCGCGGTCCTCGACGGCGGCCTCGGCGGCGGTCAGGCTGCCGTCGAGGGCCTGCGCGCGCATGCCCGCGACCGGAAGTTCCGCGACGCCCTTGCCGGGGGCCGGCCAGACGGTCTTCGGGTACGGGACGGCGGCCGCCTCGGCGGCGGCGTCCTTCCCGCCGTCCTTCTCCCAGGCGAGCGGGGTGACGTCGACCGAGTCCATGACGGCCGTCTTCGGCCGGCGCTTCTCCCGCGCCGCCTCGTCGACTCCGTCGGCGGCCCCCACGGCGGGAGCGTGCAGGAGGGTCAGGGTGACGGCTCCCACCACCCCCCAGGCCGTGACTCCGCCGCTCCTTCTCAGGAAGGCTCTACGGGCCCTCAGGCCCCTTGCTCCGATGCGCATCTGCGCGACTCCTCAACGGCCACCGCGGTCCACGGGGCCGGTTCAGGGCACGACGGCATGACGCCGTGCCTCCCCCGACGGGCCGCCCGCGTGGGAACGGCCCGTCCTTGTCCACCGCGCCGGGCGGCGGGCCCGGTGCGCGGTGTGGTCTGTGTGATCGGCGTGCGCGGCCGTGGGGCCGGTGGTGGGGGATGTCCCCCACCACCGGCCTGCGGCCGGCCGGTCCGGGTCGGGGACCGGTCAGCGCTGGGACGCGAGGCGGCCGATGTCGCTGCGTTCGAGGACGGTCGGGTACATCCGGACGTCGTCGATGTCGCCCTTGAAGGGATCGGCGTACGCGCCGCCCCACTTGCCGCGGCCGACCTGGAAGCCTCCCGTGGCGTTCCAGCTCTGGGTCGGGTCCCAGGTGGTGCCGCCGTCGGTGGACGGGATCACCTGGTCGGTGGCGATCTGGTCCCCGTTGATGTACAGGGTGATCGTGTTCCGGGTGGGGTCGAAGACCCCGGCCAGGTGGACCCACTGGTTGACGTACGGGGTGCTCTGCGCGAGTCCGGCGATGGCGCGGGCGGCGTCGGTGCCCGCGTCCTGCCGGTGCCGGCCGAACGTCCAGCCGTTGGTGGTCGACCAGTAGAGGGCGAAGCCGTTGCCGACGCTGCCGGACTGGCTGACGACGGCGCGGTTGACCGTGACGTCGGTGACCTTGGCCCAGGCGGAGACGGTGAAGGCCTTGCTGGTGTCGACGCGGCTGGGTCCGGTGGCGTAGTCGGTGGCGACTCCGTCGAAGCGGACGGCCTTGTCGGTGGCGACCGAGGCGTCGGCGCCCGCGACCCAGGTGCCGCCGCTCACGGTGAGCGGGGACCTGTCCAGGGTGCCCACGCCCGAGGAGTCGGCGGCGACGGTGCCGGTCGTCTCGTCGAAGCGGTAGGAGCCGACGGTGCAGGATTCGGCGGCGGGGTCGGCGCAGGCACGGCCGGCCTGGAAGGTGACCTTCTCGACGGTGCTGGCGTTGCCCGCGCGGTCGACGCTCTGGAAGTAGAGCGTGTGGAGACCGAACTTGGGAATCGGCACCGACGCGGTGCCGTCCGCGCCGAGGGTGGCCGGGTCGACCTTGGCGGACGGGGTGGAGTCGTTGAGGCCCCACAGGTAGTACTGGACGTCGTTGCCGTAGACGGAGTCGCGGTTGCCGTTCGCCTTGAGGGTGAAGGGCATGGACTCGCCGGCCTTGATGTCCGCCAGCGGCGGCAGGCTCACGGCGGGCTTGTCCGGGTCCTCGGTGTCGACGGAGAACTCGCACCAGTCGGACCACGTTCCGGCGTCGATGCCATCCGTCGCCTGGGCGTGCCAGCTGTAGGTGTGCCCGTGCTTGAGCTGGCCGGCCGGGATCGCCTTCTCGAAGGAGCCGTCCGGTTCGTAGCCGGTCCACAGGTCCCCGTACACCTGGACGTCGGCGGCGTTCGGGAGCAGGTCCCAGGCGCGGAAGAGGACCCTGATGTTGTGCGGGTCCGCGTCGCTGGCCGAGACGGTGAGCACGGGGGTGGTGTCGGTCTGGTTCAGCCACGGACGGCTCGCGCCGGTGACGCACGCGGTGGTCGGGCTGGTCGTCTTCTCGCCGGAGGGCTTGGCCGGGAGGGTGTTGTAGTAGATGCGGAGCGTGCCGGTGTCGCCCTTGAAGCGCTTCCAGCCGCTCGCCGCGTCCTCGTCCGCCGCGCGCAGCGAGAAGGCGACCGAGGTGCCCGCGCCGGCCTTCGAGCGCACGGTGGAGGTGAGGTTCTCGTTCGTCTCCTCCGGGTTGTCGTTGAAGTTGACGGTGCCGTTCTCGCAGCCGAAGTCCTCGTTGCCGTAGGCGACGTGGCGGTCGCCCATGAGGTCGCCGTCGGCCGGCTTGTTGCCCCAGTTGGTGCCGGTGGAGAGCTTGGTCTCGTCGACGCGGTGCAGGTTCACCCAGCTGGGGCTGCACGAGTAGGAGAAGGTCTCGTAGACGCTGAAGGTGGCGTCGTAGATCTTCCGGTTCTCCCAGCCGTCGAGGTTGAACTCGAAGTACATCCGGCCGACGTACGCGGAGCCGCAGCCGGCGCTGGTGCAGCGGCCGATTCCCTTGTCGTCGTCGAAGTCGGCGTACTCGGTGCTCGGAGAACCGCTGTTCGCCCAGGTGTAGAACGAGCGCTTGCCGGGAGCGGTGGGCTTCTCCACGCTCAGCGGCGGGTCGATGTACAGCGGGAAGCTGGACGCGTCGGCGCCGGCGAGGAGCTCCGGGTCCGGCGTGAGCGTGACCGCTTCGTCGTCGACGGTCATCCCGACCACGGCGTGTTCGTCACCGGGCATCGGCGCGACGGCCGGGTCCTCCTTGAGGGCGTCCTTCGGATCGCCCGCCGGGGCCGTACGGGCCGCCGCCTCGCTGCCGGAGTCCCACATGAGCGGGGTCGCTCCGGAGAACAGCACTTCACCGGTCGTGCCGTCGCTGACGAGCAGCCCGCCCTCGGCGTTCTCGCCGATCTTCAGGCCGTCGTTGCTCTGCTCCAGGCGGATCCCCGCCAGTGCGGGGTCGGCCGCGGCCTCCTCGTTCCGTACGACCAGCACCTGCTGAAAGCCCTCGGGGGTGGCCTTCATCTGGAGGTCGACACCGGGAATGACCGACCGGTACTCGGCGACGTCACCGACGAGCACCGGGGTCGGCAGCCGCTCGGGCCACTTCAGAGCCGCGCTGCGGCCCGCGTCCGCGACCTCGACCAGCGGGTCGTTTCCGCCGCCCGAGAACTCCACGTCGATGAGCGTCGCACGCGGACCGACCGACCCGTCCGGCTTGACCTCGAGCGTCGTGTCGAGGTCCTTCCAACTCCCGTCCTCCTGCGGCACCCAGCGCGGCGCCGCCGAGAGCTCGGCCGTGAACCCGCCCTTCGGCTCGGCGAAGACCCTCTCCGCAACCCCCCGCTGCGACACGTCCTCAACCGGCCGCCCGGTCTCCTTCGCCTCCTCGACGGCCTCCTGCGTCACCGCATTCAGGCCGGAACTCGACGTTTCCGGTTCCTCCGCGGCCCCCACCGGCGCCGCCATCCCCATCAGTAGCGCGGAGCCGAGCAGTACGCCCAGCCACCGTCCCCCCTTGAATTGCGCAGTCACGCGCTGTCCTTCCCCCCGGCAGCTCTCCACGAGCCACCTGTGTACGGGCTGTGAAAGCAGTTACGAACCGGAGCGTAGCCCGGTCAAGTTCCGGCCAACCAGGGGAGAAGTCTTCGCAAAAACCACACATAGATCACCAAACAGCCATCTACCCGAAGTGACGTTCACCACGGAATCCGTCGCGCGACGCACGCGTCTCAACTTCGCCGGGTGGCAGGGCGATCCGCCTGAGCCGTCGATGACATTCCGTCAGCTGAGCGGTGCGAGCTCCACACGAAGGCCCGGAATCCGCAGCGGCTACCGCGTCAACGACCTTCCGAATCGAGCCAGTACGTCGAAGTCCCTCTCCACCAGCCCCACCCTCGGGTTGACGTGATGGAGGAGCCCCGGCGCGCGGTGACGGGCGGCGACGTACGCCTCGTCCAGCCCGCCCTGCTCGTCGTCCACCCAGGCGAAGGGACGGCCCTTCGCGTACTCCACCAACGGGCCGGTCTTCCAATGGACTCCGTCAGGTCGCACCCGCAGCAGGGCGTCCCCGAAGAAAGGACAGTGGCGAGTGGGGCCGGGCCAGGCACAATGCCAGCATGATCGGCAACCGGATCACTTACCGCAAGGCGGACGGCATCCGCATACCCGGGACTTGGCGTCACGCGTTCATCCGCAACGGTGGGAGTTACTTCCTCACGGACCTGTTCATCTATGCCGACGGGCTCGTCGACTGCTGGGGTCTGGTCACCCTCGACGAGTTCGAGCGGAAGTTGGAGTCCGGTTGGGTGGCCACCGAACTCCCGGAAGGCGCCGAGGCATCGGCTCACGACTTGGCCATGTGGACGTTCGGCGAGCCGGAGACGTGGCTTACTCCGGAGTTGCTGCTCGCCGAGGTCCGGGACTCCGTGGATCAGCTGAACGGTCGGCCCGATTCGACCGCGCGGTGTCTGGCCGCCGTCGAGGTCTTCCTCGCCGACCGGACCGAGGAAAACCGGGCTGCCGCGCGTGCCGCGTATCTCGCCATCCCGGAGTCGCAGCGCCGCTATGCGCTGGGTGACATGGACAGCAAGGACTGGCCGCTCAAGGCCTTGGTGTTCGGTCCGGGCGTCGTGCCGGAGGGGTCGTGGTCCGACGAGCCCCTCTCCGAGAAGGGTTACGCCAGCGCTGTCGCCTACTTCGAGGAGAGGGGCCGGCTGATCGCCGCACGTTCGAAGCGGGTTCCCGCGGACGGGCCGGCGACGCCGTACGCGCCGGCGATCCACCTGAGCCACTCGTTCCCCAGGGAGCGAGTCGACGACCCGGGCACTGCGGCCCTGCGCAACGACTACCCCGCACCCATCGACGTCGACGGCGTCACCTACTCGACGGTCGCCCACGCCTATTGGGCGCTGTCCGTCGCCGATTCCACCGTGCGAGCCGCCGTCGCCGCAGCCGATACCCCGTACGGCGCACGCGAGCTGGCCGCCGAGGCGGCTCGCCGTGAGGGCTGGGAGCAGGGGCGTACGGCCGTCATGACCGCACTCCTGCGCGCCAAGTACACGCAGCACGACGACCTGGCCGAGATCCTGCGGGACACAGGCGATGCCACCCTCGTCTACGACGACGTCGACTCCGGCTTCTGGGGCGACAACGCCGGCCAGGGGCGCAATTGGACCGGTCGCCTGCTGGAACTCGTGCGCTCCGAACTGCACGCGCGGCGGGCGGGAATCGTGTAGCGGACCGAGTCTCGGGAGCACCGCCTTGCCGATCGCCGCGACGCGGGCTGTCTCGTGCAGTGAGGCACCCCGACGTGAGGTCCGCCCCTCGTGTCGGTACCTGGTCATACGATTGAGCACCAGAAGGAGCGGCTCCTCAGGAGACCCCGGAATCCTGAGAGGAGCGGTGTGTGTCGACGGCCAGACGAGGTGCCCTCGGTGGTGCGAGCAACGAAGCCGGCGCCAACCACCGGGCCGGAATCGCGGCGCTGGCCGCCGTCTGTGGCCTGCTCGGGGAGCCGGTGCCCTGGCTCCGGTCGCCGGCGACTCCCGTGCTCCTCCGTATGGAGGCCGACCTCCACGTCGACGACGTGGTCCTCGACCTCTCCGACGGCACGAAGGTCTTCGTCCAGGCCAAGCTGACGGCCGAGGGCACGGCGTTCAAGGACACGGTCGACCAGTGGTGTCGGGCCGTCGCGTCCGGCGAATGCCGTCCTGGCGACGAGCTCCTCTTCATCGTCGCCAAGAACCGGCCCTGGCTGGACGGCATGGCCGAGGCTCTCAGCCTTCACCAGAGCGGCGCGTCCCCGACGGCCCCCTCCCAGAAGCACCTGAACCGGCTGCGTACACTCGCCAGCGACTCCGGCCTGGACCACGCGCACACGGAACGGCTCCTGGCCGCCGCGCGGGTACGGGCCCTGGACGCCCGCGACGACGGTCCCGACGAGGCCCTGGGCGCCGCCTGCCTCAACGCGGCCATCGTCTCGGCCGGTCACGGCCTGGCGGCCTTCCGCGCGATGAAGGCCGCGGCCCGGGTTCAGGCCGAACAACGCACCGCCACCGGCCCGCCGGCGTGGCGGAGCTGGCTCGTCGACGCGCGGCTGCCCTTGCTCGCGGATGAAGGCACGCTGGCGGGGCGGCTGGAGGCCGTGGACCGCGCGCTGGCGGAGTACCGGGAGAAATGGGCGACCGAGCAGGACGTCCTCCCGCTCGCCGACCTCGGCCAGGGCCTCACGTCGATGACCGTCCCGGGTGCGGCGCAGGACCTGCGGGTCACGCGGCCGGCTCAGGAACGAGGTCGCGACAGGCTGGTCGACGTCGCCCGCCGGCAGGGCCGCCTCTTCCTCGTCGGCCCGCCCGGTGCGGGCAAGACCGTGGCGTCACGCCTCCTCGCCGCCCACTGGGCGGGACACGCCCTCGCCCCCGTCCCCGTATGGCTCCCGCTGCGCAAACTCGTACCGCTGCTGCCCTCGGCGGGCCCGTACCGCCTTGCGCCCACCGACCTCCTCGAAGCAGCGGTCGGCACGGCACAGCCACTCCTCAGCGATGCGCTGCTCGCACGTCTGCTGGACGGCAACGCCATGCTGCTCCTGGATGCCCTCGACGAGGTACACGACCAACAGGACGCCGTGGTCGAAGCCGTGGCCCACCTTCTCGACCGGCTTCCCGCCGACCTGGACGTCATCGTCACCTCGCGCCACTCTTCCGCCGACGCTGCCGCGCGCCTGCGTCTTCCCGTCTACGAACTCCGGCCCCCGGAGGACCTCGAACCCACTCTCGACCACCTCCTGGAGACCCTCGCAGAACGTTTCACGAGCGTCCCGGACACAGCGGAATGGCTCGCCGACCGCCGCCGCCGCGTCAAGCACTCGCGCCGCGCCGACAGAGACCTGTGGCGCGTGCCGCTGCTGGCGACCCTGATGGTCCTCCTCATCGCCGAACGCCCCGCGGCCGCCCTGCCCGGCAGCAGGGCCCAGCTCCTCACCGAGGTGATCGACAGCAGCGTCCGCCGATGGGAGATGCGCCGCCGCTCCGCACCGACCATGCCGGACACGGACGCCCGCCTCACCGCCGAGATCCTCATCGACTGCTTCGACGACATCGCCCACACCGTCGCCGCCTCCGACACCGCCACCTGGCACGACGCCCACCAAGCGGTCACCACCCGCCTCCGCGACCACTGGGGCAAACCCCCAGGCGTCGCAACCGCCATCGCCCGCCACACCCTCGAATACTGGGACGCGACCGCAGGCGTCTTCATCACGGACACCCCTCAGGGCGTACTCACCGCCCGCACCCGCCTCTTCGCCGAAATCGGCGACGCCCGCTGGGCCGTACGCGACCCCCTGTCCATCCCCACCTGGATGCGCTCCGCCCTCGCGGCCCCCGAACGCCGGGAGACCGCCCGCCTCGCGGCGAGCCTGTCCCCACGGGCGGCCGAGTGCCTCATCGAAGGCGCGATCGACGGAGACGAAGCCCTCCTCGACCTGGTCCACTCCGCCCTCAGCGACGGCACCTCCTTCGACGCCGACGCCCTGCGCCGCTACCGCGACGCCCAACTGGCTCGCCTTCCCCACGTCCCCGACAGCTACCCGGCCTCACCCGACGTGCTCATCGACCTCACCGCCGGCCGCTCGCCGCGCGCAGAACTGGCAGCCAGGATGGCGGAGGAGGACCTCGACCCCGACCAAACACGACGGCTCATCGAGGCTTCCGCCGGTTTGAGCGCCAAGCAGCATGCCGTGATCACCTCACTGTGCACGCAACGGCAGGTGGCCCAGCGCTCCGGAGCGCCCACCGCGGACGAGCTCGACCTCATCGAAGCAGGTCTCACCGCCGCAGCGAGCACCCAGGGCGGCCTGGACGAGTCGATCGAGGGCGCGGACCCACTCGTCCGCTTCGCCGTGGAGCACCTGCTTCCCCTGCGGCCTCGCGTCCTGCCTCACGTGAAGGAGACCCTTCGACTCACCACTCTCGATACCTATGAGTGGGTCGAGAACGAGCTGGCGAGACTCGGTCACTCCGGACCCTTCGCCGGCTGGGCCGCAGGAATCCCTCGAGAGTCCTGGGCTCAACTCCTCCAGATGGCGAAGTCCCTGACGAGCGTGTTCGACGACCTCTCACAGCTCGACGCACCCCCTGTGCACTTGACCCCGGCACAGCGCTGGCACCTGGACGAGGCGGCGGCGTTCGTCAGGGCCGTCGGTATGAGAGGTCAGTCCGCCGCCAGCCTCGTCAACGCCGTGGGCCCTCACGCCGAGCTGACCCGCGCCATCCTCCGGCGTGCCGCGGAAGCCGACGGCGTCGATCGCCCCCTGCTCACAGCCCAACTCCGCAGCCTTCGCGATGAGTCCCCCGAGCGTCCGAGCTGGAGTCTCCTGTACGAGGACGCCTCCCGCACTCCGTCGCTCACCCTCGCACACGACACCGTCGACACCCAGCTCACCCTCTCGACTCTCGCCGCCGGCAACGACTGGCTCACCGGACTCGCGCTGAAACTCGCCGGCAACGCGCGCACCTGGCCACAAGACCTCCCCACTCAACTCCTCCACGCCTTGCCCGGTCTGGAACCGCTCGCCCGCCTCAACACCGCCGCCCTCGTCACCTACCGCCGGCCTGACCTCGCCCTGCCGGAGACCGATGCCATCGTCAGAGCCGGAGCGACGAGCATGCGAGCCATGCGGCTGGCCAAGGCGGGACGGCACGTGGAAGCCCGGGACCTCCTCACGGACCCCGACCTCCTCGTCCGCGCTCGTGCGGCATCGCACCTCCGCGATGCCGCACCGGACGCCCTCGCTGTTCTCCAGGAGGCCTTGGCGGTGCCGGCGGCCCAGTGGAGCTGTATGGAGTGCGACAGCGTCATCCCCGGGGCCGCTGAACGGTGCCCGAACGGGCACCATCGGCCTGTCCCCCGCCTCGCGTAGTGAGGCGAGGGATCAGATGCGGCCTCGCCGCTCCGGCTGGAGAAGCTGGTTGAAATCTAGGGGTCACGCGCCTACTTGCCATCTGGGCCGGGCTGCGATTCGAACGTCCAGACGTTCCCCACATTCCGGCCGCCGCGGCGCATCACCGTGCCGAGGGTGGCGGTGAGCTCGTCCTCGACCTCGGCGAGGAGGTCGGTGCCGAAGACGCAGAGGGATTCCTCCCAGGGGTGCCAGAAGGTGCCGAGGCGCAGGTCGCGGGTGAGGAGCTTGTAGTACTCGCCTTCCCAGCACGCCGGGCCGGGCCAGGCCGGTTGGCCGGGGCCGCCGACGCGGGTAGGGTCGAAGCGGTAGCCCTGGTGCCACCAGCTGACCGAGTAGAGCTGCTCGCCGGGTCGGAGGCAGGCGCGCAGTCCACGTTCGATGATGGCCTGGAGGCGCGCTACCCGGTGGTCGTCGGGGAGGTTGCGCATCAGTCCGTACGTCTGGCGCGTGTCGGTGACGTCCCCGACGTGCCAGGTGACCGAGTCGGACGGCTCTTCGATGGACGGGTACTGGGTGGTGCTGGGCTTGAAGGCGAAGTCCGCCTCGAACGCGTCGCACAGGGCGTCGTGATCCGGGTCGTCGAGCAGCATGGAGACCGGGCGCTGCGCGGCGGGTGGCGGGCCGGGCGGGGTCCAGCGGTAGGTGCGCACGCTCGATACGGCGCGGAACCCGACGGCGAGGAGGCCGTCCAGGATCGGGCCCTCCGGTGCCTCGGCGGTGAGGTAGCGGCGCTCCGGCGGCTTGCCCGTGCCCATGTGGAGGGCGCGACCGTTGCGGGCCCAGCGCAGCCAGTGCGGGAGGAACTCCATGTGCGGGCCGGTCAGGCCCCGGACCGCGACGAACTCCGTGGCCCCCACCGCCTCCGCCCAGCCGGCTCCGGCGAGTCGGGTCTCCCCTTCCAGCAACAGGACGTTCAGTGCCCAGTTCAGTAGGTTCCCGTGGTCCTCGCGGACGTCCGCGAGGCTGCGGGGCTGCGGCTCGCCGGCGGCGACTAGACGGTCGAGCTCCCGCGTGCGGTGGTAGCCGTAGTCGAGCCCGCGCACGCGCAGGCCCGGTGCCGGTGCCGTGCCTCTCGGAGCTTCGGCCTCGTTGGCCTCGGTGATACCAGTGGCCTCGGCGAGCTCCTCCAGCTCGTCCAGCCCGTCCAGCTCGGCGATGAGGAGCGTTCGGGTCGGGCCGACAGCCTCGAAGCCCGCGGCGCGCAGTGGTTCGTCCATGGGGATCGGATCGTGGCCGTAGGCACGCCATTCGGCGGGTTCGCGGCGGGCGGCGAAGGCGTCCTGCTGTCGACGGATCAAGGCGGCGACTTCCGCCCGGCCGGTTTCCTCGCCGAGGGGGGTGTGCCGAACGGTGCCGTGCGTGCCGTAGTGGGTCCGGACGACCGGACCGTCGCGCTCGATCACGGATCCCATCGGTGCCCGTTCCGGAAGATGTCCCCGTACCTGCTCGTCGTACGCAGCCAGCAGCGCGTTCACCCCATCATGCGAGTCCTCGGCCGGGAGGACCGTCGTCCACGGCCGTGGACGATTATCGGGAGGATCGCGCACGTCAGCCACTGATTAACTGATCGTTTCAGAATGAGATTCGTGAACGGTGGAGGCGTACGCCCGGCCTTACAGCCGACGCCAGGCCGTGACGCCGGAGCGGCCCACGGTCTCGGCTCGGACATCGCGCCAGTCACACCGGTTGGCGAGGCGTACATGATGCTGCCGAGCGCAGCCCGGGACGGCTCGAGTGTTTCAGGAGCAGGCTGCGGCAACGGGGCCACCTGCACCTACAGGCCGCCAGGAAGGACCAGCACACACCCAGTCCCCCCCTGCAGCGGTGCTGTGACCGGGATGGTTCACCGCGGTCGGAGGACGGCTCACGGGACGAGCGCGTTCCGCGCGGCGACTGGTATTACTGGTGCATGCAGGAAGAGACCGCGCGGTCCGCGATCGATACGTTCATCTCCGCGTTCAACGCCTCGGACGACAGCTACGTGACTGCGTTGCTCTCGCAGGCCCTCACCTCGGACGTGGTCTTCTGGGGACCGTTGGGCCGCAGTGAGGGGATCGAGGCGGTCGAGCGGTTCGTGCTGGACATCCGGCGCCACCCCGCCGGGACCGGCACGATGGTGCGCTGTTCGGCGGTGGACATGCCGGACGAGTGGGCCCGGTACCAGTGGGTCTTCACGACGCCGGATGGAGGCCCCCGCCTGGCGGGAACGGACGTCGTCCATCTGCGGCGGAGCCTCATCGACCAGGTCATCGTCTTCGCGGGGGAGATCGAGCCGTCCGCCTCCTGAGCCATTCTCCCTCTGGCGCCGACCTTCTCCTGAACCGGGCCGGGGCTCCGGATCCGCCTAGGGCCTGTCCGATGGGTCGTGTGACGCTCCCGCTGGGGACTCGTTCCGTGGGTCATGGGGCGGGGAGATCTTTCGGATGAGGAGTGGGCTCGGCTGGAGCCGCACTTGCCGACGAATCACGGGCGGGGTCGACGCTGGCAATGCCACCGCCGTGTGATCAACGGGATTCTGTTTCGGCAGCGGACCGGCCTCCCCTGGCGTGATCTGCCTCCCTGCTTCGGTAGTTGGAAGACGGTTCATGACCGTCATCGAAGATGGTCGGCGGACGGCACGTGGGAGAGAATCCTGCGGGCCGTCCAGGCCGACGCCGATGCCGAGGGCCGGATCGGCTGGAGCATGGTCAGCGTCGATTCCACGGCCTGCCGCGCTCATCAGCACGCGGCTGGTGTCTCCACCCGTGCCCCGAAGATCCCGGGTCGGCGCAGGAGCCCGGCACGTCACCGCTCCGATGAGGCCCTGGGACGCTCGCGAGGCGGGCTCACAAGCAAGATCCACCTCGCCGGGGAAGGTGGGTGCCGCCCGCTCGGGTTCGTCATCACGCCCGACCAGTGGGGGGACGCACCGCAGGTGATTCCCGTTCTGGAAGAGATCCGCGTACCTCGGCAGACTGGTGGACGACCGCGCACCCGGCCCGACCATGTCGGGGGCGATAAGGCGTACTCGTCACGCCGCAATCGGCGTCACCTGCGCAGACGCCAGATCAAGCACACGATCCCCGAGCCGAGAGACCAGAGGGCCAACCGCCGCCGCAACGAAGTCGAGCGGACCATCAACCGGCTCAAGAACTTCCGAGCCGTCGCCACGCGCTTCGACAAGCGCGCGTACGTCTTTCACGGAACGGTCACCGTGGCCGCGATCCGCCTATGGCTGCGCCGGGAGTGAAGAGCCCCGTTCAGAGGTCCTCGGCACCCGGATAGTGGTGGCGCAGTTCGCTGAGTACGCGCTCGTCGACAGCCCTGACGTCCCAGGAGGAACTATCGAATTCGGTCAGGACGAGCACCAGCTGGTCCTCCGCGAACCCACGTGCTTCGGCGTCGATCAACTGGAGGAAGGGGGTCGTCAAGGACAACAAGGTCAACGTGTCCATGCCGGCGTCGGCGGACCGTCTCTCCATCTCGACACAGCGAGGGTCGACGATCTCGTCGAACTCGACGCGCCAGGTCAGGTCCAGGCCGAAGCTGCCGAGGCGAACCAGTAGCTCAGCCAGCGTCACGTAGTGCTTTCCGTGCCAGGCAGGAAATCTGATCCCGTTCATCCCCGCCTCTGCTTCAGCTGTATCGCGTGCCATGCGGCCCCCTTCGTTCAGCGAACAGTAGGCCACGCTGCTGATCAGCTCATACGACCCATCGGACAGGCCCTAGCCGAGATCATCTTCACAACGCTTCGCTCGTCCGTGCTTGGCCACGAGCAGACCGATGATGCGCTGTGGCTGTGTAAGTCCCGAGAGGGCGTACGGACGGCCGGGCGCGGGTCACTTCGTGGTGGCGGCGGCGATGAGGGCCTGGAGTTGTCGGGTGGTGCGGTCGAGGGGTTGGGTGCTGTGCTGGGCGCGGCACATGACGACGGTGCCTTCGACGGCGGCGACGATGAGGGTGGCGAGTTCGGCGGCTTGCTCGGCGTCGGCGCCGTGGGCGCGGAGTGAGTCGGCCAGCAGGGTCTCCCACTGTTCGAAGACCTCGGCGGCGGCGGTCAGGGCGGGCGGGATGTCGTCGTCCTGGGGTTTTTCGATGGCCACGGCCAGGACGGGGCAGCCGGCGTGGAAGTCGCTGTCGACGACGATCTTGCGCCAGAGGTCGAGGAAGGCCAGGAGGCCGGCGGCCGGGCCCGCTTCGAGCTCTTTGCGCAGGCTGCGGGCGACCCAGTCGCCCGTGTACCGGACCGTCCTGCTCCGCTGGGAAGGGGCCCACGACACCGCTACGCCGACCTGGTCGCACTGGCGACGCACGGCGGCGTGGGAGGCGGCGAGGAAGTCAGTGAGCAGGGCAAGGAGCAGGCCGGTGCGTGAGCTGATCTACGTGGCCCGCCGTGCGGTCGAGTGGCGGGAGGCGCCGGACCCCCGGGTCAGGTCGGCGGGCGAGGCGATCGTCGCGCCCGCCGCCGCGACCTCGTGTGATGTGGACTCGGCGATCCTCGCGGGGCACGGTTTCATCGAGCCGCAGTTCGCGCTCGGCCATGAGTGCGTCGCCCGTGTCACCGACGTCGGCGACGCGGTGAGCACCGTCCGTCCCGGCGACCTCGTCGTCGTGCCCTGGTCGATCAGCTGCGGGACCTGCGGCCAGTGTCGCCGCGGTCTCACCGCGCACTGCGCCGCGGTCCCCCACATGGCGATGTACGGCGCGCCCATCGGCGGCAGTTGGGGCGGTCTCTTCTCGGACCTGGTCCGCATTCCGTACGCGGACGCCATGCTCGTACCGCTGCCCGCCGGTCTCGATCCGGTGGCCATGGCTTCGGCGAGCGACAACTGGTCGCTGTCCTGGCGCGGCTGGTCGCGCCCCATCTGAGGGCTCGGCCCGGCGCGCGGGTCCTGGTCGTCGCGCGCGGGAGCATCGGCCTGTACGTCTGCGACATCGCCAGGGCGCTCGGGGCGTCGGATGTCCTGTACGTGGACCCGGACGCGGAGCACCGCAAGCTCGCCGAGGGCTTCGGAGCGCGTACCGCCGAGGTGCTGGAACCGGTCCGGCACGGGTTCGACATAGCGGTCGAGGCGACGGGCCGCGTCGACCAGCTCGGGGTCGCGGTCAGGTCACTCGCACCCGAGGGGGTCTGCGAGTCGGCCGGCAACCACTTCCGTCCCGGCGAGCTGCCCCTGCTCGACATGTACCTCACCGGCGTGACCCTGCGCGTCGCGCGCGACAACGTCCGTGCGCACATCCCCGACGCGCTCGACCTGGCCGCCTCCGGGACGGTCGATCCCGGCCGCGTCGTCTCCCATGTCCTGGACTGGGAGCAGCTGCCGGAGGCCCTGCCGGAGAAGTACCTCAAACCGGTCTTCGTCCGCTGACCTCGGTCAGGCGGTCAGGCGGTCAGGCAGTCAGGCGGTCAGACGGTGGGCTCGGGGGCGAAGACGCGCGTCAGGAGGGCGTGGAGGTGGTCGCGGTCCTGGGCGTCGAGGCGGTCGAGGCCGGCTTGGGTGGTGCGCATCTTGGCGCGGATGGTGTCGGTGACGCGTTCGCCCTCGGTGGTGAGGACGACGGTCTTGACGCGGCGGTCGGAGGGGTCGGGCTCGCGGCGGACGAGGCCGCGCTTCTCGAGGCGGTCGATGATGCCGGTCATGTTGGAGGCGTCGCAGGTCATCGTGTCGGCGAGGGCGCGCATCGCGGCGGGGCCGCGGCGGAGCACGGTGAGGGCTTTGCCTTGGCTGGCCGTGAGGTTCTCGCTCGCCGCGGCGACGGTGAAGTCGCCGTAGTAGGCGCCGAGCGACACGGAGAGGAGCTCCATGAGCTGGGCGGTGTCGACGCGGGGAGCTTCTGTCATGGGGACCACTCTATCCGGCGATGCTTGACTACCTCAAGTATTGGCATCTACCGTCGACTCGTTGCATGAAGTTCTCAAGCATCGAGCTTGTCAAGTAGTAGCCATGAGGAGCGTCTCCGTGAGCGTCACCGCGTCCCCCGCCTCCCGCGCGGCCGAGATCCTGTCCCGGCCCGTGGCCCTGAACGGCCTGACCGTTCCGAACCGCATCGCGATGGCGCCGATGACGCGCATGTTCTCGCCCGGCGGCGTCCCCGGCGAGGACGTGCGCTCGTACTACGCCCGCCGCGCCGCCGCGGGCGTGGGCCTGATCGTGACCGAGGGCACGTACGTCGGTCACGACTCGGCCGGGCAGAGCGACCGCGTGCCGCGGTTCCACGGCGAGGAGCAGCTGGCGGGCTGGGCGAAGGTCGCCGAGGCCGTGCACGAGGCGGGCGGCAAGATCGTGCCGCAGCTGTGGCACATCGGCATGGTCCGCGAGCAGGGCCAGGCCCCCTACCCCGACGCCCCGGCCATGGGTCCCTCCGGCATCCGCACCGACGGCACCGAGGGCACGGGCAAGGCGATGACCCAGAGCGACCTCGACGACGTCATCGGCGCCTTCGCCGAGGCCGCCGCGGCCGCCGAGCGCATCGGCTTCGACGGCGTCGAACTGCACGGCGCCCACGGTTACCTGCTCGACCAGTTCCTGTGGGCGGGCACCAACCGTCGTACCGACGCCTACGGCGGCGACCCCGTGGCCCGCACGAAGTTCGCCGCCGAGGTCGTGGCCGCGGTCCGCTCCGCCGTCTCCCCCGAGTTCCCGGTGATCTTCCGCTACTCGCAGTGGAAGCAGGACGCCTACGACGCCCGGCTCGCCGAGACCCCGCAGGAGCTGGAGGCCATCCTCGCCCCGCTCGCCGCCGCCGGCGTCGACGCCTTCCACGCCTCCACCCGCCGCCACTGGATACCCGAGTTCGACGGCTCCGACCTCAACCTCGCCAGCTGGACCAAGAAGCTCACCGGCCGTCCCACCATCACCGTCGGCTCCGTCGGCCTCGACGGCGACTTCATCCACGCCTTCGCCGGCCAGGGCGCCCCCGTCCAGGGCATCGACGAGCTCCTCGACCGTCTGGAGCGCGACGAGTTCGACATGGTCGCCATCGGCCGCGCCCTCCTCCAGGACCCCGAGTGGGCCGCCAAGGTCCTCGCGGGCCGCACCGACGAGCTGAAGCCGTACGACGCGGCCGCGGTGCGGACGCTCAGCTAGGTCCGGTTGCGCGTGACGGCTCGCCGGCAGTGCCGACGAGCCGTCACGGACGTCGGGCGTCCTCGGCGGGCCGCCCGGTCAGTCCTGCGCCGGGCGCAGGAAGGCGGCGCCGTCAGTCCTGCGCCGGTCGCACGAAGGCGGCGCCGTCAGTCCTGCGCCGGTCGCACGAAGGCGGCGCCGACGGAACGTGCCTTCGCCTCGATCACGTCGTGGTGCGAGTCCTCGGCCGTGAACATGACCCAACCGAAGCTGCCCTTGTCACCCCAGGCGCACATCGCCCGCGGAGTGCCGGTGTTCGCCTCCGTGTACCGCAGACACTGCATCCAGCCGCCGTACGGGCCTGCCCCGGCCTGCCATGTCTCCTCCACGCTGCCGAAGGTCCACGCATCCACGGGGAGGAGGTCGCCGTCGCGGACGTCCGACTCCCGGATGTCGTGGAAGTCTCCGGTCGCGAAGGCGAGGAAGTACTCGGCGGCGCCACCCTGAGCGGCGTCTTCCCCGACGTACACCCGGGCCGACGATTCCTCCAGCACGCCGACAGGGGCGGTCCGGAAGGGGTTGAACTCCTCCCGCACGTCGAAGCCCTTCCACCCCTCGAAGGTCTCGTGGGCCACGATGTCATAGCGCGGATAGGCGAGTGAGGAGCCGTACGCGGCGCCGCCCACGGCCATCAGGAGCGCGATGCCGACACCGGCGAACGCGTACTCGCGACGAGTGACCCGCGGCACCGGCGGCAGCTCGGGCGCCCCGAATCCGTCGTGCCCCTCGGCGTCCTCTTCGCCGGGTACGGCCTCCGTGACGACGCCGGCGGCCATCCGCTCGGCCGCCCGCTCTCGGGCGGCCGCGAGCTGCCTGCGCAGGCCGAGGAACGGGGCCACTCCCAGGAGCAGGCCCACGCCCGTCGCCACGCCGTACGGCACCTCGGGCAGCACGGTGAGGCGCGCGACCACCAGAACGGCGACGAGCGCGCTGACGGCGAAGCGGTACTCCAGGCCCCGGCGCAGCAGCAGCCGCGACCACCTGCGGTCCGTGCCCGCGAGGGCGCCGGTCGTCTCCGCGAGCACGGCGAGCCGCAGGTCGTGCGGCGCCGCGGCGGCCCACTGTGCGGCCTGAGTGGCGGCGGCCTCGGGTGTGGGTGCCTGGGCGAAGGCGCGGGCCGCGTCGAAGGACTGCATCCGGCGCACGGAGACGCTGCTCTTGTCGTCGCCGGAGACGGAGCTTCCCGCTGCCTCGGCCCGCAGCAGCTCCGGCGAGTACGGGGCGAGCTCGCGCAGGCGGGCCAGGAGTACGGGTCCCCGGGCGTACCGTCCGGGCCGGTCGAGGGCGTCGGTGCGGGCGCAGAGCTCGGCGTACCCGGCGAGCAGTCCTATGTCGTCCGGGAAGGCGTCGAGCCCCTCGCGGAAGACGCGCTCGGCGGCGTCGTCGTGCTCGTCGTCGTCCTCAGCCATGTGCGCGCGGGCGAGCGCCAGGGCGAGCCCGGCGTCCGGTCCGTCCTCGTCCAGCGCGGCCCGTCCGATGGCTCGCGCCTCGGCGGGACGGCCGGCGGCGACGAGCGCGTCGACCCGCCCTCGTACGTCGTCACGCACGTCACCACTGTTGTTGTCGTTCAAGAGTCCCCACCCTGGTACAGCAGGCCGGATGTGCACGGCCGCGAGGGCCACTATCACCCGCGCCGGAGTCTCGGTCAAGGAGAATCCTGCCCACCTTGACCTGCGCTTTTGCCGAGCAATCGCACGCAAACGGACGGGGGTGGACCCACCCGGGAGCGCGCCCGGGTGGGTTCCCGCTCAGTGGCCGTCCGACTCCTTGAGCCAGGCGGGGGTGTGGAAGGTGCCGCCGTACATGGGGAGTTCGATGGTGGATCCGTGGCGGGCGAGCTGGCTCCAGGGGCGGTTGATGCCGGCGGAGCCGTACTGGCGGACGCGGGTGACGGCGTCGAGGTCGAGGACGTCGACGAGGACCTCCTCTCCCGCGCCGGCCTGCTGGCGGACGGTGCCCTCGGGGTCGACGATCAGGCTGGCGCCGACGCCGGCCGGGTCGGAGGCGTTGACGTTGACGACGTAGAGCTGGTTGGTCCAGGCGTTGGCGCGGGCGCAGACCGCTTCCATCTCGCGGTCGCGGGTGGTGGTGAGGGTGGGCTGGATGACGACTTCGGCGCCGAGCCAGGCGAGCTGGCGCATGGTCTCGGGGAAGGATCCGTCGTAACAGATGGCGAGGCCGACACGGCCGACGCCGGGAATGTCGAAGACGGTGAACTCGGTGCCGGGCGTGGCCTGTTCGTACGGCTGCCAGGGGAAGACCTTGCGGTAGGTCGCGGCGATGTCGCCGTCCGGAGAGATCGCGAGCGCGGTGTTGTGGATCGTGCCGTCGGCCGTGCGCTCGAAGACCGTGCCCGGTACGAGCCACAGTCCGGTCTCCCTCGCCAGTCCGGCGAGGCGGTCGGTGAGCGGACCGGGGATGGGAACGGCGGCCTTCTCCATCCAGTCCTCGGGGCGCTCGGCGAGCAGCGGGCCTTCGGCGGCGAGGAACAGTTCGGGGACGACGACGAGCTGGACGTGCGGGAAGACCTCGCGGACGGTCCGGACCTGGTGGGCGAAGCGGGACCAGGACGCTTCCGGGTCGTAGGGGACGGGGGCGGTCTGGAGGGCGGCGATGGCGAGGGTGCGCATGGGGGATCAGCTTTCGTTCGGGGCGGTCGCGGTCGTGGATTCGGTGGGCGTGCGCGGGGCGACGGAGTCTTTGCCCTCGTGGAAGAAGCGGGGGAAGTTGGCGCGGATGAGCAGGACGACGAGGACGCCGAGGGCCACGGCTCCGATGCCGAGGAGGAAGACGCCGCCGATGCCGTGGAAGGAGGTGCTGCCGTAGTCGGGGGCGATGGTGTCGTAGGCGCTGCGGGCGAGCGCGGCGAGCATCATCAGGCCGCCGAGCGCGGGGAGCACGCCCTTGAACAGCAGGTCGCGTGCGGAGTCGCGCAGGCGGTGGCGGAAGTGCCAGACGCAGGCGAAGGCGGTGGCGCCGTAGTAGCAGGCGATGAGCAGGCCGATGCAGAGGATGGCGTCGCCCAGGAACCGCGGCGAGGCGAACTTGAGGACGACGAGGGTCACGGCGGTGGCCGCGCCGAAGACGACGGTGCCGACGGTGGGCGTCTGATGGCGGGGGTGGATGCGGGCGAACATCTTCGGCATGGCCCCGTGGGTGGTCATCGACAGGAAGCCGCGGCCACTGCCCACCAGGCAGGTGAGCATCGCGGACAGGGCGCTGACGCAGACGGCGAGCTGGACGACGGTCGCCAGGGCGTTCCCGAGGAGCGGCGGGGCGAGGGTCGCGAGGAAGTCCGTGGCGTTGTCGGGGTTGCCGAGCCCGATGCCGGTGGTGCCGGTTCCGGCGTAGGTGACCGCGGCGAACGCGGTGAACAGGTAGGTGACGAGGAGGACGAAGGTGGAGATCAGGACGGCGCGACCGGGGACGCGGTCGGCGTCCTCGCTCTCCTCGTTGACGGTGATGAGCGCGTCCCAGCCCCAGTAGATGAAGAGGCACAGCAGCACCGCCTCGGCGAACGGGCCGGCGCCGTCGAAGGCGAGGGGGTTGAGCCAGGACAGCGAGGGCGTGGCGGCGCCGGGCCGGGTGAAGGCCGCGAAGCCGAGCCCGAAGAGCGCCACGAGCTGCAGTCCGAGCAGGGCGTACTGGATGCCGGTCGCGATCCGCAGCCCCCGGCGGGCCAGCACGGTCACGCCGGCGAGAAGGAGCAGTCCGGTGACGGTCACGGCGGCGTCGTTCGCGGCCAGGCTGTCGAGGCCGAGGACGGAGAGCAGGTAGGTGGCGCTGACCTGCGCGAGCGCGGTCATGGCGAAGAGGGTGGCCACGGTCGGCACCCAGCTTCCGACGAGCCAGCCGATCCAGGGGCCGAAGGCCCGGGTGTTCCACACGAAGGTGGTGCCGCAGTCCGGCATGTCCCGGTTGAGCTCACGGAAGGCGAACGCGGTGAGCAGGATCGGTACGAAGCCGATCAGCAGCGCGGCCGGCGCGAGGTGCCCCACGGTCATCGTGACCAGGCCGAGTGTGACGGCGATGGAGTAGGCGGGGGCGGTGGAGGAGAGCCCGAGGGCGACGACCCCGAGCAGACCCACGCTGCCGGGGCGAAGTCCCTTTCCGACGGGGGTGGGGGATGCGCCGGCTCTTGGTCCGGCGGCGGTTTCGTTCGATTCGAGCGTCACGGCGGAGGCTCCTGACGTGAGACGCGTTTGTTAAACCGAGATTTAAGAAACGGCCATGTCTCTCGTCAAGACCTGCGCTGATGTTGTTAAATACGAATACGGAACGGGAGCGACTCGACGCGATCCGACCGGTCGACGATCAGGGGATTGAGGCATGGCGCCAGGCAAGCGGGGCAAGGCGGACCGCCGGGCGGAGCTCAGCGCGGCCGTGCAGCGGGCGCTTCTCGTGCGCGGCCTGGACGGGCTGCGCCTGCGCGACGTCGCCGACGAGGCCGGGGTGACCCCCGCGGCCGTGCTCTACTACGGCGACCTCGACGCCCTCGTCCACGAGACCTACCAGCAGGCGATCGAGCGCTACAGCCAGGAACGCGAACGCGCCGCCGAGCAGTTCACCGACGCCCGCGACCAACTCCGCGCCTGCATCGACCGCGGCCCGGCCACCGGCCCGGACGACGCCCTCACCCGTCTCCTCTTCGAGTACTGGCCCCGCTGCCTCCGCGACGCCAAGGCGGCCGCCCTCGACAGCGCCCTGACCGAACGTCAGATCTCGGTCTACCAATCCGTCCTGGTCCTCGGGCAGGCCCAGGGCCACTTCACCCTCACCGACCCGCCCCGCCTCCTCGCCGCGAACCTCGTCGCCATGGAGGACGGCTACCAGATGGAGATCCTCGCCGGCCGCCGCACCCGCCCCGAGGTCCTCACCGCCCTCCGCTCCTACGCCCGCGCGGTGACCGGCCACGACCTGGGCTGACGCCTCGGCCAGGACCTGGGCTGACACACACCGGCCACGACCTGGGCTGCGCCCTTCCCGCCGTGCCCGGCCCGCAGCCGGAGCACGGCTCGCCGAAGCGGCCGACTCTAAGTCGCCGTCGCCGTCGCGATGAGCGCCGCCACCACCCCGACCCCCGCGAGCGCGGCGAACAGTTCCGGATAGCCGCCCAGGGGGCCCGCCAGCAGGGCCGCGGCGAAGGGGGCGAGGGCGGAGGCGGTCATGGCCGGGGCGCTCAGGAGGCCGGAGAGCCGGCCGTAGTGCCGGGTGCCCCAGCGGTCGGTGATGGCGGTGGCCTGCAGGAGGGTCAGGTTGCCGCGGACCATGCCGGCCGCGATCGACACGGCGACGATGAGGCCGTACGGGCCCGGCGTGACGGCGAGGGCCGCGGTGGTCAGGGCCCCCAGGGCGACGAGCGTCGTGGTGCGGACCGTGGTGCCGGTGTGGCGCGCGAGGGGCGCGTAGAGGGTGCGGCCGAGGGTCTGGCCCGCGCCGCCGAGGCCGAGGGCCCAGGCGGCCTGGGCCGTGGTGTAGCCCCGTTCGAGCAGGAGCGGCACGAGGGTGACGACCACGGCGAACATCGCGAAGGCCGAGAGCGTGAACGCGACCGCGAGGAGGAGGAACGGTCGGCTGCGGGCCACCGCGCCGGGGCTCTCGGCCGCGCCGTGCGAGGTGGGCGGCGCCGGCGGCCAGGGGGCGCGGAGGGCGAGGGCGTGGGCCGGGATGGTGACGACAGCGAGGATCGCGGCCAGTACGAGGTAGGTCTCACGCCACGTCAGGTGCTCGGCCAGGGCTGCGGTGACCGGAGCGAACACGGTCGAGGCGAGGCCGCCGGCGAGGGTGACGATCGTGAGGGCGCGTACGTGGTCGGGAGCCCACCAGCGGGTGAGCGCCGCGAAGGCGGGCTGGTAGAAGGTGGCCGCCATGGAGAGCCCGGCCAGGATCCAGCCGGCGAAGAAGACCGGCAGGTTCGGTGCCGAGGCGACGATCCCGAGGCTCAGGACGCCGGCGGCGGAGCCCGCCGTCATGATCGCGCGGGGGCCGTGGCGGTCGATGATCCGGCCGACGCGGATTCCGGCGAGGCCGGAGACGACCAGGGCCAGCGAGAAGGCCGCCATCGTCGCGCCGGCGGGCCAATGGGTGTCGGCGACGATCTGCGGGTTCAGGACGGGGAAGGCGTAGTAGACGATTCCCCAGCCGGTGATCTGGGTGGCGCAGAGCGCGGGCAGGACGGCACGGGGCCGCGACCGGTCCCCTGCTCCGGTCGCGGCCCCGTGGGTGTGGAGGTCGGTCATCGATGGATCAGCAGCAGCCGACGGAGGCGGCGACCGGTTCGGCGGCGTCGTCGGCGGAGGCCGTCGTGCCACTGCAGCAGGTGCTGCCCTGCTGCTTGGCCAGGGCGTCGGCGTCGGCCTTGACGACGTACACCTCCCACGGTTCGCGGCCGGGGCCGTGGACCCACACCTTGTCCTGGAGGGCGTAACAACAGGTCGTGTCGTTCTCCTCCGTCGTCGCGAGGCCTTCCTGGCCCAGCCTGGCGGTGGCGGCGTGGACTTCCTCGGTGGTGCCGACCTCCACGCCGAGGTGGTCCAGGCGGGTGTCCTCGTCGTCGGCGCCTTCGATGAGGACCAGCTTGAGGGGAGGCTCCGCGACCGCGAAGTTGGCGTAGCCGTCGCGGAGTTTGGCCGGCTCGGTGCCGAAGAGCTTGGTGTAGAAGGCGACGGATGCCGCCAGGTCGGGGACGCGCAGGGCGAGCTGTACGCGGGACATGGTGTGCCTCCAACTGGGACGGGGTGGATGGGGCGGGTTCGGTGTGGGTGGGGCGGGCCCTGGTGCGGTGGGGCGGGTTCAGCAGCCGCCGGAGGCGGCCGGGGCGCCGACGATCTGGAGGGTGGCCGGGGTCGCGCAGCAGCCTCCGCCTTCGGTGGCGGTGTCGGCGGGCTGGTCGAAGAGGCCGGCGCCGCCGCAGACGCCGGTCTCCGGGAGGACGAGTTCGACGCGTTCGGCCGATGCGCGGTCGCCGGCGAGGGCGGCGACGACCGAGCGGACCTGCTCGTAGCCGGTGAGCGCCAGGAAGGACGGGGCGCGGCCGTAGGACTTCATGCCGACCAGGTACACGTCCTTCTCCGGGTGCGACAGCTCCTTCACGCCGTGCGGGTAGACCGTGCCGCAGGAGTGCAGGTTCGGGTCGATGAGCGGCGCCAGTTCGACGGGGGCCTGGAGTCGCTCGTCGAGGCCGAGGCGGAGTTCGTCGAGGAAGGTCAGGTCGGGGCGGAAGCCGGTCAGGACGATCACCTCGTCGACCGGGTCGAGGCGGCGGCCGTCCTCGGCGACGAGGACGAGCCGGCCTTCCGCGCGCTCGATCGCGTCCGTACGGAAACCGGTGACGGCTTCGGCGTGCCCCGCCTCGACGGCGGCCTTGGCGGCGAGGCCGAGGGCGCCGCGGGCGGGGAGCTGGTCGGCCTCTCCCCCGCCGAAGGTGGAGCCGGAGATGCCGCGGCGCAGGATCCAGGTCGCGTGGGTGCCCGTTCCGTCCGGTGACTCCGCGAGGGCGGCGAGGGAGGCGAGTGCGGTGAAGGCGGAGGCGCCGGATCCGATGACGGCGGTGCGCTTCCCGGCGTAGCGGGCCCGCACGGCGGGGTCCTTGAGGTCGGGGACGCGGTAGGAGATCCGGTCGGCCGCCGCGCGCTCGCCGAGTGCCGGGAGGCCGTCGCCGCCGGCGGGGCTCGGAGTGGACCACGTACCGGAGGCGTCGATGACGGCCCGCGCGAGGACGCGCTCCTCGCGTCCGTCGCCGTACCGGATGTGGACGGTGAAGGGCTGCTCCGCGCGGTCGGCGTCGACGACGCGGTCGCGGCCGGTACGGGAGACGCCGGTGACGCGGGCGTCGAGCCTGACCCTGTCGCCGAGGAGGTCGGCGAGGGGCTGGAGGTAGTCGCCGGCCCAGTCCCCACCGGTCGGGTACGTGGTCTCGTCGGGCTTCACCCAGCCTGTCGGGGCCAGCAGCTTCTCGGCGACCGGGTCGACGACCTCGCCCCAGGTGGAGAAGAGCCGCACGTGAGACCACTCGCGCACCGAGGCACCGGCGCGGGTCCCGGCCTCCAGGACCAGCGGCTCCAGACCCCGGTGGACGAGGTGCGCGGCGGCGGCGAGACCGGCGGGGCCGGCTCCGACGATCACGACGGGCAGCTGGTCGGTGGTGGTGACGTTCACGGCTCTTCCCCTTTTGATTCGACGTTTGTCGATGTCTTGCGGATTCAGAATGGCACCCGCATCGACATCCGTCAACATAGACATTCATCGAATTCACGAGCCCGGAGCGACCATCTCCTCGCGACACCCCTCGGCGCCTGGTTCGACGTGTGTCAACATAGATACATGTCGAACGTGAAGACGCTGCCGATACTCGAGTCCGAGACAGCCCCGTGCTGCCCGCCCCTGAACGAGCGCCCGCTGACGGCCGAGGAGGCCGAGCGGACCGCCGTCATGTTCAAGGCGCTGGGCGATCCGGTCCGGCTGCGGCTGTTCTCGGCCGTCGCCTCCCACGCGGGCGGCGAGGCGTGCGTCTGCGACATCTCCGACGTCGGCGTCTCCCAGCCGACCGTCTCCCACCACCTGAAGAAGCTCAAGGAGGCCGGGCTGCTCTCCTCCGAGCGGCGCGGCACGTGGGTCTACTACCGCGTCGAGCCCGCCGTCCTCGCCGCCATGGGGGCGCTCCTGACCAAGGCGGCCTCCGCCTGACGTCCCGCCCTGCGCGGCGGCCGACGTCCCGTCTGGGAGACTCCGCCTCATGACCGGATCAGCCACGCGCGCCATCACCGTAGCGCCGCTCACCGCCGACCACGCCGACGAGGTCGTCGCGATCTACCAGGCGGGGATCGACGAGGGGAACGCCACCTTCGAGACCGTCGCGCCGACGTGGGAGCAGTTCGACGCGGCCAAGCTGCCGGAGTACCGCTTCGTCGCGCTCGACGAGGACGGCCGGGTGCTCGGCTGGGTGGCCGCCACACGGGTCTCCGACCGGTGCGCGTACGCCGGCGTCGTCGAGCATTCCGTGTACGTCCATCCCGGCGCCCGCGGCCGGGGCGTCGCCTCGGCGCTCCTGGAGGCGCTCATCGAGGCCACGGAGGCGGGCGGGGTCTGGACCATTCAGTCCGGGATCTTCCCGGAGAACGCCGCGAGCCTCGCGCTGCACGCGCGTGCGGGCTTCCGGGTCATCGGGACGCGCGAGCGCGTCGGCCGTCATCACGGAGTGTGGCGCGACACCGTCCTCGTCGAACGGCGCAGCCCGCACATCGACTGAGCCGGGGCGCCGCCTGTCGACCGAGCCGGGGGGCCGTCTGTCGACCCAGCTGGGGGTTCGTCGCCGGACGCCCGGCGTCGCCTTCGGGCGTCAGGAGGCCCGGGCCACCGCCGGGGCCTCGGCCTCGTCGTCCCGGCCGGTGTCGGCGTCGGCGTCGGCGAGGAAGGTGCCGAGCGAGGCGAGGACTCCGGGCGCGGGGCGGTAGTACACCCAGGTGCCGCGGCGCTCGGAGGTGAGCAGGCCCGCCTCGCGGAGCTTCTTGAGGTGGTGGCTGACCGTGGGCTGGGAGACGCCGACGTCGGCTATGTCGCAGACGCAGGCTTCACCGTTGGGGTGTGAGGCCACTCTGGACAGGAGGCGGAGCCGGACGGGGTCGGCGAGGGCCTTGAACATCGCCGCCATGGTCTCGGCGTCCCGTTCGGACAGTGCCGCCGTCACGATCGGCGGGCAGCAGGCGCCGGCCGGCGCGCTCGGTATGCGGGAGGTCGAGTCGGTCATGGTCGCGGTCCTCAGATCGAGGCCGCGGGGCGGCCCATGACGGCGTCGGCAGCACTGGGGAAGCAGGCCACGCAGGCGACGTTGATGGTGTAGAGCATGGACGTCCCCCGGCGCTCGCGGCGGACGAACCGGGCGTCGGCGAGCAGTTTCAGATGGTGGGACACGGTCGACTGGCCGACCTCCAGGAGCTCGACGATCTCGCCGACGCTCATCGGCCCGGTCGCGAGCGCGAGGAGGTTGAGGATCCGCACGCGGGTGCGATCGGAGAGGGCCTTGAACCAGGCGGCATAGGACTCGGCCGTACTTCGGTCGATCGGTCGGGCATTCATCGCGCTGCTCATGATCCATCGATGCTATTCGATGACCAAGCGTGGCGACAACCCTCGTTCACGACCCCACAGTCCATTGCCGGGGGTCCCATCAATCGTCTATCATCGATATTCGATAAAAGCGGATGCCGGTCGATCCTCTCCACGTGGCTCGCCGCGTTCCCCGTACGTCTCCGCACGGCACCGCTCCCCTCACGTGTCACCGTCTCAGAGAGGTTCACCCGTGGACGAACTGCGGGCCCTTGGCCTGTTCATCCTGTTCGAGGTGCTGCACTATCTCCCGTGGTTCCTGGTAGCCATCGTCCTGGGGATCGCCGTACAGCGTCTGTCGATCGACGTCGTCGCGCGCCGCAGCTTCGCCCATGGACGCAAGGGCGTCCTGGGCATCGCCATCGTCACGGCCATCGGAGCGTTCAGCCCCTTCTGCTCCTTCACGGTGATCCCCCTGATCCGGCGCTTCCTGATAGCCGGAGTCCCGCTCTCGGCGGTCATGTCGTTCTGGATCGCCTCCCCCTCCATGGACCCGGAGATCTACGCGCTCTCCGCCGCCCAGCTCGGGATCCCCATCGCCACCGCCCGCCTGGTCGGCGCCCTGGTACTGAGCTTCGGCGCGGGCCTCATCGTCCTGGCGCTCGAACGGCGCGGGCGGTTCGCCGACCCGCTGCTCGACTCCACCGAGGAGAAGGCCCCCGCGAAGTCCTGCTCGCAGGAGCCGGTGACCGTCCCCGAGACGGCGTGCTCGACGGCCAAGGCGACCGTGCCCGAGACCGTCACCGTCGGCGGCGGCAGCGGTGGCACCGGCGGCGGCGCGACCGCAGGTGGCTGCGGGGGCGCTGCCCAGGAGGCGGCGCCCGAGGCCGGCGGCTGCTCCGCCGCGCCGCAGAACGACGCGGACGACGACGGCACTCCGTGGCGGGTGCTCGTCCGCCGGGACATCAAGAACCTCCGCGCCGGCGAGATCCTCAAGGAGATCGTCAGCGACTCCCTGATCCTGGGCAAGTGGCTGCTGCTCGCCATCGTCCTCGAGGCCCTGATCGTCCGCTACGTGCCCACCGACGTGGTGTCCGGTGTCCTCGGCACGGACGGTGTCCTTTCCGTCCTGATCGCGGGGCTCATCAGCGTTCCGCTCTACCTGAACGGTGTCGGCGCCATCCCGGTCGTCGAAGGCCTCCTGAACCAGGGCATGGTCGCCGCCGCGGGTGTCACCTTCCTCCTCGGCGGTGCCATCACGACCATCCCCGCGATGGTCGCCGTCAAGAGCGTCGTCAAGGCGAAGGTCTTCGTCTTCTACCTCGCCGTCGGTCTCCTCGGCAGCGTGGGCATCGGGCTCGTCTGCCTGCCCCTCCTCTGACCCGAACCTTCCCCCCACACCCCCCACCCGCGATCCTGTGGGGGGGTGTGCCCGGAAAAAAGCGCGAGCGGCCAAGGACCGGCTCCCCCGTACGCGGGCCTCTCCGAAAAGGAGAAGACACGAAACAACCCCCCCCCCCCCCCCCCCCCCCCCCCCCCCTCCCTTCCCTCCCCCCCCCCCCCCCCCCAGCCCCGCGCCGTACCCGGCCCGTGCTCCCCCGCATGCGGCTCACCTCGGAAAGGAGCAGGCATGACCACGTCCCCGCGCACCCCTCTCACCCTCGTCCCCATGACCGACGACCACGCGCCCGCCGTCATGGCCATCTACCAGCAGGGCATCGACGAGGGGAACGCCACGTTCGAGACGGCCGCTCCCCCGTGGAGTGCCTTCGACACCGCCAAACTGCCCGCGCACCGGTTCACCGCCCTCGACGGACGGCGGGTCGTCGGATGGACGGCGGTGTCCCGCGTCTCGGCACGCCCTGCCTACGCGGGGGTCGTCGAGCACTCCGTGTACGTCTGCCCCAGCGCACGCGGAACGGGCGTGGGACGCACACTGCTCGAAGCGCTGATCGTCTCCACCGAGAAGGCGGGCATCTGGACGATCCAGGCGGGCATCTTCCCCGAGAACGCGGCGAGCCTCGCCCTGCACGAGTCCGTCGGGTTCCGTGTGCTGGGCCGGCGGGAGCGCGTGGCCCGCCACCACGGCGTCTGGCGTGACGTCCTGCTCGTGGAACGCCGCAGCCCGGTGGTGGAATGACCGATGCCGGTCACCAGGGTGACCGGCATCGGTGCGGAGGGTCGTGACGCGGGCCGATGGGGACAAGAACCCCACCGGCCCCGCCCTTACGGGAGCTCGAACGGCAGGTCCATCCCGTCGAGCGCCGCCGCGCAGGCGCAGTCCCGGTCGCGGTCCAGGACCGGGACGGTCCGCAGGACCAGGTCCTTGAGGCGTTCCACGTTCGCCGCGAACACCCGGAAGACCTCGTCTTGGGAGACGCCTTCGCCGCGCTCCACGCCGGCGTCGTAGTCGGTGACGAGCGCCAGGGAGGTGTAGCAGAGGGCGAGTTCGCGCGCGAGGACGGCCTCGGGGTGTCCGGTCATGTTGATGAGGGACCAGCCGGCGGAGGCGTACCACTGGGACTCCGCACGGGTGGAGAACCGGGGTCCCTCGACGACCACCATGACGCCGCCGTCGTGGACGTCGACCCCGGCCTCGCCGGCGGCCTTGAGCACGGCCGCTCGTCCGGCGGCGCAGTACGGGTCGGCGAAGGAGACGTGGGTCGCGCCGCGGTCGTAGTAGGTCTGGACGCGGCCCGTGGTCCGGTCGACGAGCTGGTCGGGGAGGACGACGCTGCCGGGGCCGAGCTCGGTGCGCAGGGAGCCGACGGCGCAGGGCGCCAGGACCTGGCGTACCCCCAGGGAACGCAGCGCCCACATGTTGGCGCGGTAGTTGATGTGGTGCGGGGGCAGCTCGTGGTGGCTGCCGTGCCGGGGCAGGAAGGCCACGCGGCGACCGCCCACGGTGCCGACCGACACGGCGTCGGACGGCTTGCCGTACGGGGTGTCGACCTCGACCCGCTCCGCCGACTCCAGGAGTTCGTAGAAGCCGCTGCCGCCGATGACCGCGATCTCGGCTTGCGGCGTCCCCTCGTTGGGATCACTCATGGTTCCGGTCCTCCTGCGTGTGCGTGCGATCCGGCGCCGGCGGGCTGTCCGCGCCGGGTCGGGAGACAAGGGGGGTGAGGGAGGCGACGGTCTCGTGCCCGGTCACCGGGGCGCGTTCGTCGTCGGGGCGGCGGACGGCCGCCGTCCGCCAGCCCGCCTCGGACGCGGCGTCCAGCTCGGCGCCGACGTCGCTGACGAAGAGCAGATCACCGGGGTCGTGTCCGAGCTCCGCCGCGATGGTGCGGTACGAGTCGGGCCGCGCCTTCGGGCCGGCCGTCGTCAGGTCGAAGTAGCCGTCGAGCAGCGGGCGCAGGTCGCCGTGCGCGGTGTGGCCGAACCAGTCGCGCTGGGCGGCCACGGAACCGGACGAGTAGATGAAACGGCCGGTGCCGTGTGCCTTCCACTCCTCCAGGGCGGGCGGGACGTCGGGATAGACGTGGCCGGACAGCTCGCCGGCCGCGTAGCCGCCGGACCAGATCAGTCCCTGCAGCGCCTTCAGGGGGGCGGCCTTCACGTCGGCGTCGGCCCACTGCTCCAGGAGCGCCAGGGCACTGGCCTCGTCGTGGTCCGTCCCGGTGTGGGCGGCCACCGCGTCGAGGACGTTCCGCCAGGGTTCGGTGCCGCGGTGCTCGGCGAGCCAGGGGGCGAGGCGGGCGCGGACGTAGGGGAAGAGGACGTCGCGTACGTGGCTGAGGGAGCCGGTCGTTCCTTCGATGTCGAGGACGACGGCGCGCGGCTCGTTCGCGGGTGCGCCGCCGGGTCGGCTGTGCGGCATCAGTCTTCCCGCAGGAGTGCGTCGAGACGGGGGAAGCCGGCGGCGATGGGCTCCTCGGTGAAGTCACCGACCCAGCCGTCCTCCTTCTCGAAGAACCGGACGGCGCAGAAGTCGGGTACGGGTCCCATGTCGAACCAGTGGCGAGTGCCGGCCGGTACGGACAGCAGGTCGCCGGCCTCGCAGACCACGGCGTACACGCGGTCGTCGAGGTGGAGGTAGAAGCAGCCGGTGCCCTGGACGAAGAACCGGACCTCGTCCTCGGCGTGCCGGTGCTCGTCGAGGAAGGTGGACCGGGCCTTGGCCGCGCGTTCCTGCCACGCGGCTCCCTCCTCGGGGTGGAGCCGGGCGACGTCGACGTGCCGGAAGTCCCGCTCCGCGCAGAGTTCGTCGATCTCGCGGCGGTAGGCGCCGAGCAGTTCCTCGGACGGCGTCTGCGGCGTCACCTGTCCGTACAGCGGCCAGCGGGTGAAGGAGACCGACTTCTCCCGCAGGGCCTGTGCGATGGCGGCCTCGTCCCGCGTGCGGAGCAGGACGGTGTCCGGGGCGTCGTCCGGCATGATCTGCAGCAATGTCATGGTGGGTCCTGTCGTCGGGTCCGGGGCCTTCAGGTACGGGAGACGCGCAGTTCGGAGTGGGCGAGCACGAGGAGCTGGCAGACGGACTCCAGGCATTCGAGCCTGTTCCTGGCCTCGTTGAGCGAGTCGCCCCAGGTGGTGATGCCGTGATCGGCCAGGAGGAGTCCCGGCGGGCCGTCCCCGTGTGCCGTGAGGTGGGCGGCGACTTCGTCGGAGATCCGCTCCACTTCGGGCCAGTTGGGGAAGACCGGCAGGTCGGTGGCCGACGGGTCCTTGAGGCCCAGGCCCTTGAGCAGCTCGAAGCGTTCCAGCCGCAGCCGGGCCACCGATTCCCGTGCGTCGGCCCGGTGGGCGATCACGGTGGCGTACGGGGAGTGCACGTGGATGACGGCGCGGGCTCCGGTGACGCGGTAGACCGCCGCGTGGATGGAGGTCTCGGCCGAGGGCCGGGCCTGACCGGGGAGGGTCGCCCGGCCGGTGCGGGCGTCGACCTCCACGACGTCCCGGGCGGTGAGTTCGCCCTTGTCGCGGCCGCTCGCGGTGATCAGCGCCCGGTCGGGGTCGTCGGGCAGGCGCAGGGACACGTTGCCGGAGGTGCCCGGCATCCATCCGCGTTCGTACAGGGTGCGGGTGAGGTCGGCGAGTTGCTGGGCGGACTGCTTGCCGACGGCGGTGGACGGCGCGTAGCTCATGCGGTCACCTCGGATGCGGAGTGGACGCCGTGCTCGGAGACGATGGCGGAGATCAGGGCGGCGGGGGTGACGTCGAAGGCCGGGTTGTACGCGCGCGTGCCGTCCGGAGTGGTACGGATCCCCCCGTAGGAGGTCACCTCGTCGGCGTCGCGTTCCTCGATGACGATGTCCCGCCCGTCGGCGAGCGACCTGTCCCAGGAGGACTCGGGGGCGACCACGATGAAGGGAATGCCGTGGTGGGCGGCGGCTATCGCCAGGGAGTAGGTGCCGATCTTGTTGGCGACGTCTCCGCGTGCGGTGATGCGGTCGGCTCCGACCAGCACGCAGTCGACGAGGCCCTGGCCCATGGCCGCGGCGGCCGCGCTGTCGACGCACACCCGGTGCGGCACGCCGGCTTCGGCGAGCTCCCAGGCCGTGAGGCGGGCGCCTTGCAGCAGCGGGCGGGTCTCGTCGACGAGGACTTCGGTGACCTTCCCGGCGTCCGCGAGGGCGAGGATCGTGCCGAGGGCGGTTCCGACGGCCGCGGTCGCGAGCCGGCCGGTGTTGCAGTGGGTCAGGATCCGCAGGGACGGCTGCGGGCAGCGGTCCAGGACGGCGCGGACCGCGTGGTCGACCATCTGCCGGTTGACCGATCGGTCCTCGTCGATCATCTCGGTGGCCTCGGCGAGTACCGCGTCCGGGCCGTCGTCGAGTTTCGCGAGGACCCTGTCGACGGCCCACGCCAGGTTGACCGCGGTGGGCCGGGCGGCGGCAATGCGCCGCGCGTCGGCGTGCACGGCCTCCCGGGCGGCTTCGTCGGCGCCGGGCGCGCGGTGGGCGTACGCGGAGAGCACGACGCCCAGGGCGCCCGCGAGTCCGATGGAGGGGGCGCCCCGTACCGCGAGGGTCGTGATCGCGGTGATGACGTCGTCCACGGTGGTCAGGCGCAGGATCCGGCGTTCGTGGGGCAGCGCGCGCTGGTCGAGCGTGACGATCGCTTCGCCGTCCCAGCGCAGCGACGGCTGGTCGGAGGGCATGCTCACGTTCGGCTGTTCCTTCGGTCTGGGTGGGAGAGGAGTCAGTCGGACAGGGGACGGGAGCGCAGTTCGACGAGCGTGGGCGCGGCGTCCGCGTCGGCGGTCACCTGGTCACGGTCCTCGCCGACGGCGATGACGTAGCCGTACCGGTTCATGTACGCCCTGGGCGGGAGGGCGAGCCGGGTGCCGGCGCCGGCGGTCGCGACCGCGCTGTGCACGGTGGGCCCGAAGAGGTCGGTGCGCACGGTCACCTCGACGGCCTCGCAGTCGCGCTCCGGGTAGAGGAACCTGATGGCCGCGGTACGCGACGCCTTCGGCGCGGTGTCCGGGGTGAGTCCGGCGGCCACCTGCGCGGCGGCGACGGCGGGGTCGGTGCCGGTGGCGAGCATGCCGATGAGGGGGATGAAGTCACCGCCGAGGCGGGCGTTGATCTCGACGAGCCGGGGGCCCTTGGGGGTGAGCTTGAACTCGGTGTGCGTGGCGCCGTGCGCGAAGCCGAGGGTCTGGTGGATGCGGTGCAGTTGGTCCAGGAGCTCCGGGTCCCGCAGCAGGGGGTCGTCGGCGTCGACGGTGTGGCCCGTCTCCTCGAAGTACGGCTCCATGCCGACCTGCTTGCGCGCCACGATCAGCGGGGTGCAGGAGCCGTCGACGACGACCGCGTCGATGCTGATCTCGGGACCGGTCAGGTACTCCTCGACCAGGACGTCGGCCTCATAGCGGGGCACTCCCGGCCAGTTGGCGGAGCTGGCCGCCTCGAAGGCCGCTTCGACGGCGTCGCCGTCGTCGGCGCGGACGACACCGAGGCTTCCGGCGAGCCCACGGGCCTTGATCACCACGGGGTAGCCGGTCTTGTCGGCCGCCGCGCGGGCCTCGACCGCGGTGGCGACCGGCGTGCAGGCCGGCTGCGGTACGTCCGCGGCCGCGAGCCGTGCCCGGGTGGTCGCCTTGTCGCGGCAGGCGAGGACCGCGTCGGGGGCGCTGCCGGGCAGGCCGAGGGCTTCGGCGAGCCGGGCGGCGACGTGGACGAGCGACTCGTCGTAGGTGAAGACCCCGGCGACGGGCAGCTGTTGGGCGACCTTCCGCGCCTCGGCGAGGAGCTCGTCGAGGTTCTTGGTGTCGAGGAGCGAGGTCCCCTCCACGTACGGAAGCTGCCAGCTCGGCTCGTACGCGTCGAGGAGCCACAGCCGGAAGTGGCCGGAGACGGCCGCCACGATGTACTCCCGGTAGCGACGGTCCCCGCTGCCTATGAGGAGCAGGAGCGGCGCCTCGGTGGTGGACGTGTGCGGGTGGGGCGTGGCGGCCATGGTGGGAACCTTCGTGTCGACGTGTGGTCGGGGCGGGGGCCGGCCGACGGGGCGGGGTCAGAGCCCGGGTCGGCAATGCGCTGTGTGCCAACGGCCGGAACCCTGCCAGCTTTGAGCGATGTATGTCAATAGATCGATGAATGAAGGCGTGATCACCCTTTGACCGCCTTCTCCACCAGGCCTGGCGGCACACCCGTCCAGCCCGCATCCCAGGTCAATCGGCAATCATCGATACCCCGCAGGGCACCGGGAGGCCGCGAGGGGGAGGGAGCGGCGCCCGGTCCTCAGCCGCAGGGCCGCCGCGCCGGAGGGGTCTCCCGCACGCCGTCCGTCAGGTCGCCGAGGAACGTCACCAGGTCGGTCAGCACGTCGGTACGCAGCCGGTAGTAGGTGAAGCGCCCGCAGGGATCGGTCTCCACGACGCCCGCTTCCCGGAGGACCCTGAGGTGGTTCGAAAGATTCGTCTGCCGCGCGCCCGTCTCGTCGACGAGATGACTGGTACACAGTGACTCACGGGCGAGCAGGCACACGATGCGAAGCCGCAGCGGGTCCGCCAGGGCCTTGAGCAGTTCCGCGTTCACCGACGTCAGCATGGCCCGATGGTGACACACCCGTGCGACCGGCGCCGACGCGCCGAGGCGCGGCCGTCAGCAGGGGGAGCTCTCCCTCGCCTGCGGGAAGGCCCGCCCCCTGAGCTGTTGCAGAGCGTCCCAGCGGATGGAGAACCAGGCCCAGGTCCCGCGCTGTTCGCGCTGCAGGAGCCCGGCGGTGGCGAGGATCTTCAGATGGCGGCTCACCGTGGGCTGCGCGAGGTCCAGTGACTCGGTCAGGTCGCAGACGCAGAGCTCTCCGGCCGGCGACTGGTCGATAAGGTGGATGATCTGGAGCCGGGTCTGGTCGGCCATCGCCTTCAACTGGGCCGTCAGCGTCTCGACTTCGTCGCGGTCGATCAACGTGCCCGGAGAGCAGGGCGCACAGCTGTCCTTGCTCACGTCCTCAATCGGTATACCTACCAGCGGGATTGACATCCGGACACCATACGAGCCGACAAGATCGCGCGGCGAATCCGGATGCCGATTTCCGTCAGCATTCACCATCTGTTCACCGCGTCGGCTCAGCGCAGGAGGGCGGCGATGGCGCGGGCGGCCTCGCGGGCGGGGCGGCCGACGCCGATGAGGGTGGCCGAAGCGGGGCCGGTCCAGTCGCCGTACCCGAGCAGGTGGAGCCGCGGCTCCCCCACGGCTTCCGTCCCCCGGGTGGCGATGTGTCCGCGCGTCCCGCGGAGTCCGAGCGGGGCCAGGTGGGCGAGAGCGGGGCGGAAGCCGGTGCACCAGATGATCACGTCCGCGTCCGCCCTCGTTCCGTCGGCCCATGCGACGCCCGTGCCCGTCAGGCGCGCGAACATCGGCTGCGCCTTGAGAAGTCCGGCGTCCCGCGCCTCGCGCACGGGCGGGACGGCGACGATGTCGCCGAGGGAGGCCACTCCCCCGGTGTCGTCGCGTCCTTCGTCCAGGGCTCGGCGGCGGGCGGTGGCGTGGTCGAAGAGCACGCGCCCGTCGACGTCGTCCGCGAGGAACCGTGCGGGCCGCTGGGTGACCCAGGTCAGCTCGCTCTCGTACGCGAGATCGGCGGCGATCTGCGCTCCGGAGTTGCCGCCTCCGACCACGATGACCCGGAGCCCGGCGAACGCCCCGGGACCCGCGTACTCCACCGTGTGGAGTTGGCGCCCCCGGAACGTGTCGCGGCCTGGCACGGCGGGGACGAACGGCCGTGACCACGTGCCGGTGGCGCTGACGACCGCACGGGCGCGCCAGGTCCCGGAGTCGGACTCGACCCGGAGGTGCCGGCCGTCGCCGTGGACCGCCCGCACGCGGACGGGGCGGTGGACGGGGAAGCCGTACCGCTGCTCGTAGTCGGTGAGGTAGTCGACGACGTGGGCGGCGTCGGGGTACGTCTCCCCCTCCTGGGGCGGCATGAGGCGGCCGGGCAGGGAGGAGTAGGCGGCCGGGGAGAACAGGCGCAGCGAGTCCCAGGTGTGCTGCCAGGCTCCGCCCGGGGTGGGCTGGGCGTCCAGGACGGCGAAGTCGAGGCCGCCGACGCGGCGCAGGTGGTAGGCGGCGGCCAGTCCGGCCTGGCCGCCGCCGATCACGACCACGTCGAGTGAGTCGGTCATCTCTCCGGCTTCCCTTCGTACGACGGTGCCTCGCCCGGTCGGATCGTAAGGGGCGAGGCACCGTGGATGTGGTGGGCGGGCTACCGCTGTGCGGGGGCGAACTTCCTGCGCCAGGCCAGCGACACGTACACGAGCGCGACCAGGACCGGGACCTCGATGAGGGGTCCGACGACGCCGGAGAGGGCCTGCCCGCTGGTGACGCCGAAGGTGGCGATGGCGACCGCGATGGCGAGTTCGAAGTTGTTGCCGGCGGCGGTGAAGGCGAGGGTGGCGGTGCGGTCGTAGTGCAGGCCGATGGCCTTGCCGAGCGCGAACGTGCCGAACCACATGACCGCGAAGTAGACGAGGAGCGGCAGCGCGATCCGGGCGACGTCCAGCGGCTGCGAGGTGATGGTCCTGCCCTGGAGGGCGAATGGGATGACGATCGTGAAGAGCAGGCCGTAGAGGGCCCAGGGGCCGATCTTCGGCAGGAACTTCCGCTCGTAGGACTCGCGGCCCATCTTGTTCTCGCCGATGCGGCGGGTGAGGAAACCGGCGAGCAGGGGGACGCCGAGGAAGATGACGACGTTGAGCGCGATCTTCCCCATCGAGATGTCGAGGGTCTCGCCCTCGCCCAGGCCGAGCCAGCCGGGGAGGATGTCGAGGTAGAACCAGCCGAGCAGGCCGAACGCGATCACCTGGAAGACGGAGTTCAGCGCCACCAGGACGGCGGCGGCCTCGCGGTCGCCGCAGGCGAGGTCGTTCCAGATGACGACCATGGCGATGCAGCGGGCCAGGCCGACGACGATCAGACCGGTGCGGTACTCGGGCAGGTCCGGCAGGAAGATCCAGGCCAGGGCGAACATCACCGCGGGCCCGAGGACCCAGTTGATGACCAGCGACGACACCATGAGCTTGCGGTCGCCGGTGACGGCGTCGAGCTTGTCGTAGCGGACCTTCGCGAGGACCGGGTACATCATGATCAGCAGGCCGACGGCGATCGGCAGCGAGATGCCGCCGATCTCGACCTTCGCGAGAGCGTCGTTCAGGCCCGGGATCAGCCGCCCCAGACCCAGCCCCAGGCCCATGGCCAGGAGAATCCAGACGGCGAGAAAGCGGTCGAGTGTCGACAGCTTCGCGACGACCGGGGTCTCCTCGGCGATTCCGGGCGCTTGGGTGTGCGTCACGGACAGGTCCTCTTGTTCTCGGCTGCGGTACGAGCCGATTCGGCCAGGTCGGCGAACTGGCCCGCGAGCTGGGCGATCACGTCCGGCTTCAGGCGGTAGTACGTGAACCGCCCGCACGGCTCGGTCTCCACGACACCGGCCTCGCGCAGCACTCTCAGGTGGTTGGAGAGGTTGGTCTGCTTGGCACCCGTCTCCTGGACGAGGTGGGTGGTGCAGAGGGTCTCGCGGGCCAGCAGGGTCACGATCTGGAACCTGAGCGGATCCGCCAGAACCCGGATCAGTTCAGTATCGACTGACGTCATCATGGACTGATACTGTCACATCACCAGCTGCTGATACCAGCCAGAGCTGACCTCTTGGCCTCAAGGAAGACCTGCCGATGCCCACTGCTCCGCTCGCCTCCGTACTCTTCGTCTGCATCCACAACGCGGGCCGCTCCCAGATGGCCGCGGGATTCCTGCGCCACCTGGCCGGCGACCGCGTCGAGGTCCGCTCCGCGGGCTCCGTGCCGGGCGACCAGGTCAACCCCTCCGCCGTCGCGGCCATGGCCGAGCTGGGCATCGACATCTCCGACCAGAAGCCGAAGGTCCTGACGGTCGAGGCCGCGCAGGCCTCGGACTACATCATCACCATGGGCTGCGGCGACGCCTGCCCGGTCTTCCCCGGCAAGACGTACCTGGACTGGGCCCTGGAGGACCCGGCCGGCCAGGGCGTCGAGGCCGTCCGTCCGATCCGCGACGAGATCAAGCTCCTCGTCGAGGGCCTCATCGTCGAGATCGACGAGATCGCCGAGAAGCAGGAGGCGTGACTCCCTTGACCGACTCGAACGAGGCGACCGAGGGCGACCTCCGCGAGGTCATCGTCATAGGCTCCGGCCCCGCCGGATACACCGCCGCGCTCTACACCGCCCGCGCCCAGCTCAAGCCGCTGCTCTTCGGCAGCTCGATCTTCGTCGGCGGCTCCCTGACCACCACGACCGAGGTCGAGAACTTCCCCGGCTTCCCCACCGGCATCGACGGCCCCGACCTCATGGCCGACATGCGGGCCCAGGCCGAACGCTTCGGCGCCGAGATGATCGACGACGACATCGTCTCCGTCGACCTCACCGGCGAGATCAAGGAAGTCACCGACAGCGAGGGCACGGTCCACCGCGCGAAGGCCGTGATCATCGCCACGGGCTCCGGCTACCGCAAGCTCGGACTCCCGAACGAGGACGAGCTCTCCGGCCGGGGCGTCTCCTGGTGCGCGACCTGCGACGGCTTCTTCTTCCGCGACATCGTCGTGGTCGGCGGCGGCGACACGGCCATGGAGGAAGCCACCTTCCTCACCCGCTTCGCCCGCTCCGTCACCGTCGTCCACCGCCGCTCGACCCTGCGCGCCTCCAAGGCCATGCAGAACCGCGCGTTCGCCGACGACAAGATCTCCTTCGCCTTCGACAGCGAGATCGCCGAGATCAAGGCGGAGAACGGCATGCTCGCCGGCGTCGTCCTGCGCGACACCCTCACCGGCGAGACCCGCGACCTCGACGCCACCGGCCTGTTCATCGCCATCGGCCACGACCCGCGCACCGAACTCTTCACCGGCCAGATCGACCTCGACGACGAGGGCTACATCACCGTGGAGTCACCCTCCACCCGTACGAACCTCCCCGGCGTCTTCGCCGCCGGCGACGTCGTCGACCACACCTACCGCCAGGCCATCACGGCCGCGGGCTCCGGCTGCCAGGCTGCACTGGACGCCGAGCGGTACCTCGCCGCCCTCACGGACCGGAGCAAGGCCGCCGCGAGCGTCACGGCCTGAGGCCGCACCCGGGGGCCGCGCCGCCGCCCCTCTCATGAACACCAGCTCCTGCCCATCAGGTTGGCGGACCCGACGGGCAGGAGCTGGCTCGCGTGCGGGATCACCTCACGCACGACACACGAAGATCGATCCACCACGGAAGGGGCGGATCGATCTCGACAGGTCTTTCGCGCCTTACGCGGAAGCGGCGGGGCGTCCCATGACCGCGTCCGCGGCGCTCGGGAAGCAGGCCACGCAGGCGACGTTGATCGTGTACAGCATCGAGGTGCCCTGGCGTTCGCGAAGGACGAACCGGACGTCCGCGAGCAGCTTCAGGTGGTGGGACACCGTGGACTGCCCGATGTTCATCCGGTCCACGATCTCTCCGACACTCATCGGTTCGGAGGCCAGCGCCAGAAGGTTCAGGATCTGCACACGCGTGGGATCCGAGAGGGCCTTGAACCAGGTCGCATAGGACTCGGCGGCTTCTCGGTCGATCAGCTGGGCATTCATCGTACCGCTCATGATCCATCGATGATATTCGATGGCGGAGCCATTCAGCAAGGCCGTTGCCTATCCCCCGGCTCGGGTTCACGCCGCTCCGGGCGCCGAACGGGCACCTCGGGGGGCCCTCTCCCCCACCGGCACCCCTCGGGGCCGCCCGGCTGTCACACCGCAGTCCATCGCCAATCAACGATTCTCGATGGACGGGTGAGGGGGCGTCAGTCGGCCGCCGGCTCGTGACAGGGGCGGATCGGGGCGCCGAGGAGGACGTCGGCGGCGCTGGGGAACTCGGAGACGCAGCGGGGGTTGACCGCGTAGCGGATGCTGGCACCGGCCCGGCGCCTGGTCAGGAAGCGGGCGGTGTGGAGGATCTTCAGGTGGTGGGAGACGGTCGACTGGTTGAGCCGGAGGTGGGCGACGATCTCGCCGACCGGCACCGGGTCCGCGCGCCCGCTCAGGAAGCGCATGATGCGGATGCGCGTGGGGTCGGCCAGGGCCCGGAACCAACGGGCGTACTCCTCGACGGTCTCCCGGTCGAGCGAGGTCTCGGACATGGGCATCCTTTGCGGACCACGGGGAGGACCGCCGCCGCGCCGGCCGGTGACGGACGGAGGGACCGGCACCCGTCCTCGTAAGGCGGTACGGGCCGGGGGGGGGGGGGGGGGGGGGGGGGGGGGGGGGGGGGGGGGGGGGGGGGGGGGGGGGGGGGGGGGGGAGGCGGGAGGGGCTTGGCCGG
>NZ_JBVJVO010000001.1:942798-951620 GCF_055603625.1 Streptomyces sp. NPDC037273 | reverse complement strand
TCTCCGCCCCCCCCCCCCCCCCCTCCCCCCCCCCCGCCCTCCCCCCCCCCCCCCCCCCCCCCCCCCCCCCCCCCCCCCCCCCCCCCCCGCGGGGTACGGCCGGGGTCAGCAGCAGTCGCCGCCGGGGGCGCACTCGGACGCCGCGGCGGCGGCGTCGACCGGCTTGTTCGCGCGGATGATCGCGGCGTGGAGGCCGTCGGCCGCCTCCTGGGTGAAGACGACCTCCGCGTCCTTCAGGCCCACCGCGTCGAGGAGTTCCTTGTACTCGGAGACCGACAGGGCGCCGGCGATGCACTGGCTGTGCCCGCCGCGCTCGGCCCGCTCCTCGGGGCTGAGCCGGTCCTCGGCGACGACGTCGCTGATGCCGAGGCGTCCGCCGGGGGTGAGGACGCGGGCCATCTCGCCGAAGACGGCCGGCTTGTTCAGCGACAGGTTGATCACGCAGTTGGAGATGATCACGTCGACGGTGTCGGCGGGCAGCGGGATGGACTCGATCGTGCCCTTGAGGAGGACGACGTTGTCGACCTCGGCGTCCTCGACGTTGCGGGCGGCGAGGGCGAGCATCTCCTCGAGGAAGTCCAGGCCGAAGACGCGGCCGTCGGGGCCGACGCGCCGGGCGCTGAGGATGACGTCGAGGCCGCCGCCGGACCCGAGGTCCAGGACCGTCTCGCCCTCGCGCAGTTCGGCGACGGCGGTCGGGTTGCCGCAGCCGAGGCTGGCGAGGAGGGCGGTGTCGGGTGCGGTGCCGGGGCCGATCTCGTCGTACGCGGCGGGACCGAAGGTCTGCGGGTCGGGCGAGCAGCATGCGCCGCTCGTCTCGGCTTCCTCGGCCTTGGCCTTGTAGTACGCGCGGACCTCGTCCTGGAGGGTGCTCGTGGTGTTGTCGCTCATGAGCGGTGGTCCTTCTGGGTCAGGCGCCGGCGGGGGCGAGGCGGTGCACGGGGCGCGGGTAGGAGGGCTTGAACGACACGGGGGTGGTCGCCGATGAGGTGACGGCGGCGACGCCGTCCGCCGCCGCGACGGCCTCGGTGACGGCCGCGTCGAGGGCGTCGGGCTCACAGGCGACGCGGGCGTTGACGACGGCGCGGCCGGTCGGCGCGAGCGCGGCGGCGGCGCGGTCGAGGGTGGGCTGTCCGCCGGACTCGGTGAGGCTGAGCTTGGCGAAGTCGCCGTCGGCGGTCTCCACGGTGATCTTGGCGTGGCCGATGACCGCGCCGTTCTCCGCGGCCCACGCGGAGAGCTCCCCGAGGACGGTGCGGGCCCAGGTGGTCGCGTCGAACCCGTCGCCCGCGGCGGTGAGGTCGAGCTCCTGGTTCATCCAGGCGAGCTGGGCCTCGGCGGCCGCGTAGCGGTCGTAGTCGATGTCGAGGACGACGTCCTCGTTCCCGGCCGGCGCCTGCCAGGCGTCGAGCAGCGCGTCCAGGCGGTCGCCCGTGGTGGCGGAGTACCCGACGACGGTCGCCTTGGGGTTGCTCGCGCGGAGCGCGGCGAGGATCTCCTCGGCCCGGTCGGCCTTGATGGTGTCCAGCTTGTTGACGGCGATGACGTCGGCCTCGGTGACCTGCTGGCGGAAGAGGTACGACAGGTCCGACTCCGGCTCGCCGCGCTCCGCGGCGCGGGCGAAGGCCAGGTGGCGCAGCGGGTCGACCACGGTGGTCAGGGGGGCGACGACCATGTCGTCGCCGTAGTACTGGCGCAGCGGCCGGACGACGGTGGCCTGGAGGTCGGTGCAGCTGCCGACGGCCTCGGCGATCACGGTGTCGACGCTGTCGGAGGAGACCAGCGCGACGATGGCCTCGACGAGGTCCTCGAACTTGCAGCAGAAGCAGCCGCCGGTGACCTCGGCGACGCTGTCGAGCTTGCTGCGCACGAGCTTGGTGTCGACGAGCTCGACGCCCTGGTCGTTGGTGATGACGGCGACCTTGCGGCCCTGCGCCTGGAGCGCGAGCGCGGCGGCGGTCATGGTGGTGGTCTTGCCCGCCCCGAGGAATCCGGTCAGGGGGATGAAGGTGATCATGTGGTCCTTCTCGTCCTTGTCGTGGAGTCGGGCGGGGTCAGCCGCAGCAGCCGCTGTCGCCGGAGCCGGAGTTGCCCAGGAGGGGCAGGTTCGCGGGGCGGGCGGCGGCCGGGGCGGCGGCGCCGAACGCGACGCGGCGGCTGTTGCCGAAGGCTTCGAGCCAGGCGCTCGCCTGCGGACGCAGCGCCGGGTCGGCGAGCAGCATCGAGGTGGTGACCTCACGCGGGGTGCAGCCGCGGAGGGCCTTGGCCTGGTGGGCGCCGGCGCCGAACTCGACGGTGCGCAGCCCCTCGGCGTAGGCGTCGCGGACGGGTGCGTCGAGGACGAGGGCGAAGTAGATGCCGCTGCGCTCGCCGATCGCGGCGTAGTCGAAGCCGGCCCACTTCGGGAAGAGGCGGTGGTTCTTGCGGATGGTGACGCAGGTGGCGACCAGCGCGCCGTCCTTGTAGCCGAGGTAGGCGCGGACGTCGGCGCCCTCGTCGATGAGCGCGGAGAGGATGCCGACGATGTGCTCGGGCTCCTCGCCTGCGCCGTTCTTCTCCCGGTTGAGGCAGGTGAGTTCGGCGATGCGGGCGACGTACGGGCGGATGTCCGCGCCGTCGACGCGCTTGATCGTCACTCCGGCGGCTTCGGCCCGGCGGACGTCGCCCTTGATGCGCTGGCGCTTCTTGAGCGGGAGGGCGGCGAGGTGGCCTTCCCAGTTGGGCGCGTCGAGGCTCATGAAGTCCTCGTAGCCCCAGAAGGTGCTGGCGGCGCCGGCCGCGCCGAGCGCGTCGACGAGGGCGTTGTTGCCGGTGCGGGCCGGGATCCAGGGGGCGACGATGCACTTGATTCCGGCTTCGAAGGCGGCCGGGACCAGCTTGTCGACGATGGCGCCCATCAGGGTGGGGGTCCAGAAGTTGTAGGCGACCTCGGTGCGGTAGCCCAGCGGCGACCCGAGCAGCAGGGTCGGGAAGAAGGGCTCGGTGCCCAGGGCGTCGACCTCGGCGCTGCGTGCCGCGTCGGTCTCGGCGCCGCAGCAGACCTCCTCGCCGGAGGGCGCCTGCCAGCCGAGGTAGGTGCGCGGCTCGTGGTCGACGACCGGCGGGGTGGTGAGGATGTAGCCGGGGAGGAGGGCCAGTTCGCCGCGGGCGCGGTGGGCGAGGGTGTGCCAGGGCTGGAGCTCGGGCAGCACCTTCTCCGTGGCGCGGAGCCAGGTCGGGCCGAGGTAGGGCCAGGAGTCGGTGAGGCCGGCGAGTTCTCCGCTCCAGTCCATGTCGGGGAGGGTCTGGCCGGTGGAGATGACGACGCGGGGTGATCCACCCATGTCAGTTTCCTTGTCTGTCGATCGGGTGGGTCAGCACTTCACGCAGCAGCGGATCTTGCCCGCGTCCTCGGCGTCGGTCCGGCGCTCCTGCCAGAGCGCCTCGACGCGCTTGTCGGGGTGCGTCCACTCCACCCAGAAGCCGCGGTCGACGGTGGCGATGTCCTCCATCCACGGCGACGAGAGGAGCGGGGAACCCTTGAAGAGCAGCAGCCGGGTCTGCAGGGCGGTGGGGTCGGTGACCCGGGCCAGGCCGGTCTCGACCAGCCAGTCCTCGAAGCCGAGGAGTTCCTCGTACTCGATCCACGGGGTGAAGGGGATGAAGGTCGGGTAGAGCTCGAAGCCGATGCGCTCGGCCTCGGCGATCGCGTCGCGCATGTGGTCGACGTCGATGTGCTTGTCGAAGATGCGCAGGATCCGGTTGGAGGGGAACTCGAGCGCGCACGTGACGCGGCGCAGCCCGAGCGAGACGAGCTTCTCCAACTCCTTGGTGTAGTCGAGGACGTGGTCGACTCGCGTGGTGAACTCGAAGGTGATGGGGCCGATTTCCTCCACCAGCCGCTCGACCACACCGATGCCGATGGTGCGGGAGTTGAAGAACTCCGCGTCGATGAAGCAGAAGTGCCGCACGCCCTCCTCGGCCAGCTGCAGGGCGTCGGCCAGGACGCTGTCGGCGTCGTACGCGGCGACTCCGCCGTCGTAGGCGCCGTAGACGGAGCAGTAGGTGCACTTGTGGTGACAGCCGCGGGACGCCTCGATGTTGCCCATCAGGCCGAACGGCGAGTGGTGCGCCGGGTAGTGCACGAGGGAGGGGAACAGTTCGCGGGCGGGCGCCGTGACGGAGATGCGCCGGCGCGGCGGCTTGGGCCGCATGCCCGTGTGCGTCATGAGCGCGGGCACCTCGTCGAGGGCGAGGGAGCCGCCGGCGAGCTGGACCAGCTCCTCGGCGATGAGCTCGGGCTCCTCCATGATGATGCCGGCGGCGACCTCCAGGAACTCCCGGTGGTTCATCTGGGCGTACTGGCCGAAGGTGACGACGGTGGTGCCGTACGCCTCCGATACGCGGCGCGCGAGGGCGATTCCGCGCTCGAGGCCCTCGAACTGCTGGACCGACACGAGCGTCAGGTCGAAGGGGCCTTCGGGGATGGCGTCGGGAAGCAGGTGTGCGTCCCAGCCGACGACATCGGCGCCGTGCTGCCGCAGGGCCGCTGCCGCACAGGCGGACGTCAGGGGCTGGAGCTCCGCTTCGAACGCGGAGGCAACCAGGACTCGGGGACTACTCACACTTCCCCCCAGGGAGTGATCAAGGAGCGAGACGGGTCGAGACGGGGCCGGGTCAGAGCCCAAGGCCGGCAACGACGCTGTCGGCCGACGGCCGGAACCCTGCCAGCGTTGAGCGATGTATGTCAATAGATCGATGAAGGACTGGAAGGCCACCCCTCCACACCGCCGTGGCCTGAGAGTCCTACTGCCCCGATTCGCCCTCGTCTGTTGCTGGTTGCGAAGTGCGACCGTTCCCTTGTTTCGCGGTGTTTACACAGCTTGAGGCCGTTCGGCACGGAGTCTGCGAACGATTCCCCCTACGTGTGCGGATTTCGCGGCCCACCTCAGCCGAAGCAGCAGCCCCACTGACGCATGGCTGGAATTCAATCGTTGATCGTCGATGATTCAAGGACAGCGAGAGGTCGCCAGGAGGGCACGGAAGCGGTAACGTTCGGCCACGGCGTCACGGTCCGCACCCGGGGTCAGCGGGTGTACGGGACCGGCGTCGAACTCTTCCTCGGGCCCTTCAAAGGGGAGTGGGCCCAGCACCGCTCCCGGAGCGCCCGCGGTCTCGTCAGGCGGGGCACGCAACCCGTCCTCAGGACGCCAGATCCGCGTAGTTCATCCCGACGGCCAAAGGCCGGCCCGCACCGCGGGACCGGTGATCCGCCGTCGCGCTCTCCCCTTCCCACCCCTCACCGCAAAGGCACCGCCATGTCTTTCCTGTCCTCCGAAACCACCGCACGGCGCGCCCGTCAGGGCGCCTCGGTCGCCTCCGCCGCTCTTCTCCTGTCCGCCGCCCTGACCGGCTGCGCGGGCTCCGCGAAGGCCGGCTCGGACGCCATCCAGGCCAGTGGCTCCACCACCGTCGCCCCGGTCGCCTCCGACGCCGCCGAGGCGCTCAAGTCCAAGGGCCTGAACATCACCGTCGCCACCCAGGGCGGCTCCGCCGGCGGCATCTCCCAGCTCGGCACCGGCCAGATCAACATCGCCCTCAGCTCCAAGCCCCTGTCCGACAAGGACCACAAGGCGTACCCCGACACGGACTTCGTCACCACCCAGATCGGCGCGGACGCCGTCGGCGTCATCATCACCAAGGAAGTCGCCGACGGCGGGGTCAAGGGCCTGTCCAAGGTCCAGGTCGCGGGCCTCTTCGAGGGGAAGATCACCAACTGGAAGGAGGTCGGCGGCCCCGACCTCCCGGTCTTCGTGTACGACAAGGAGCCCGGCCGCGGCACCCGCGAGGTGCTCGACAAGTTCATCTACGGCAAGGGCGAGGCGCCGGCCCCGCCGAAGTCCGCGAACTACGCCGTCGTCGGCGGCAACCTGGAGACCCGCAACAAGCTGAAGTCCACGCGCGGTTCCATCGCCCCGCTGTCGACCGGCTTCATCGAGGGTCACCCCGACCTGGTCGCCGTCCCCCTGGAGGGCATCGCCCCCACCCTGGAGAACGTGGCGTCCGGCAAGTACCCGATGACCCGCCCGCTGTACATGATCACCAACGGCAAGCCCCAGGGCACCGTCAAGCAGTACATCGACTACATCCTCTCGGCCGAGGGCCAGAAGCTGCTGCCCAAGCACGGCTACCTCACCCGCGAGCAGATGGGCCTCTGATCATGGGTCTCACTCTGGAGCGCCCCGCCCAGGCGCCCGGACCCGCCGTGTCGCGGCCCTCCTCCGGGAGCGGCCGCGGCAGCCGGGCGAGATGGGTCTGGAGCTGGGCCTACAGCGGCATCCTGTCCGTACTGCTCACCCTCGCGGTCCTGCTCGGCTACCTGGTCACGGGCATCGCGAGCGGAACGGTCGACTGGCCCGCCCTGCTCACCTCGTCCACCTGGAGCCCGGGGAACCTCGCCTTCGGCGGCCTGGCCATGATCTACGGATCGGCGGTCGTGTGCGTCCTGGCGCTCGTGCTCGCCGTCCCGGTCGGCTGGGCCGCGGCCGTCGCCCTGTCCGAGTACCTGCCGCCCCGCCTCGCCAAGCCGCTGCGCCTCAGCATCGAACTCCTGGCGGCGGTCCCCTCCATCGTCTACGGCCTGATCGGCATCATGGTGATCCGGCCGTTCGTCGCCGACCTCGGTGACGTGCCGGGCGGGGACAGCCTGCTCGCCGCCGGCATCGTCCTCGCCGTGATGATCACGCCCACGATCGTCGCCGTCAGCGTGGACGCGCTGGCCGCCGTGCCCGGCAGGTACCGCGAAGCCGCGTACTCCCTCGGTCTCACCCGCCGGGAGGTCGTCCGGTCCGCCATCCTGCCCCAGGCGCGCCCCGGCATGCGCGCCGGAGTCATCCTCGGCCTGGCCCGGGCACTGGGCGAGGCCATCGCGGTCTTCATGGTCATCGGCCGTGCCGACGGACGGCTCCCGGAATCGCCGGGGGACGTCCTCTCCTCCCTCGTAAGCCCCGGTCAGACGCTCACCACCAAACTGGCCGGGCCCGAGCCGATGCTCGCGGGCACCTCGGGCCCGTACTTCGCGGCCCTGTGCGGCCTGGGTGTCATCCTGCTCGCGCTGGTCGCCGTCGCCACCGTCTGGGGAAGCCGCGGCACCGCGGGACGGGCGGCGCGGGCTCCCCGTGTCCGGCGGTCCTCCGCGTGGCTGCGCACCCCCAAGGACCGGATCACCACCGTCATCCGTCTCGGGGCCCTGCTGCTGCCGGGCGCCCTGCTCGTCGGCATGCTCGGCATCCTGCTGGCCCGCGGCGGCGCGGCGCTCAACCCCGCCTTCTGGTTCTCGGCCTCCGAAGGCGCGGCGGGCGGCGGCATCCGCGACCAGATCGTCGGCACCCTCCTGCTCCTCGCGACCGCGGCGCTGATAGCGCTGCCGCTGGGCTACGGAGCGGGCGTCGTGATCGGCACGCGGGCCTCCGCCAGGACCGCCCGTGTCCTGGAGACGATCACCGTGGCGGTCGGCGGGACGCCCACGATCCTGCTGGGCCTCGCCGGATACGTCCTCTTCTGCACGACCATGGGCTGGGGCCGCTCCTGGCTGGCCGGTGCCGTCGTCCTGGTGCCCGTGGTGGTGCCGGTGATCGCGCTCACCACCGCCGGCCGCATCCGGAGCATGCCGGGCGAGATCACCGAGGCCGCGATGGCCCTGGGCCTCACCACCTCCCAGTACGTGCGCTCCGTGGTCATTCCGTACACCTGGCCGGCCACGCTCACCGGCCTGCTGCTCGGTCTGGCCCGCGCGGCGGGCGAGACGGCCCCCCTGATCTTCACCGCCACGGTGTTCTTCGGGGCACCCGCGCTTCCCGGCGGCATCGTCAACTCCCCGGTCCAGGCGCTGCCGACGCACATCTTCACCCTGTCGCAGGACTCGGGCGCCCCCGAGGCGATCGCCCAGGCATGGGGCAGCGCCCTCGTCCTGGTCCTCATCACCGCGGGCCTGCTCAGCCTGGCGGTCCTCCTGCGCAACCGCTTCGAAGGAGCACGACGATGGACGACGTGACCACCGCCACCACCCCGGACGGCTCGTCCGGAACGACCGTCATCGCGGTCCGCGACCTGGAGATCCTCACCGGCGCCAAGCGGCTCGTCGGACCGGTCTCGTTCGAGCTGTCCGCCGGGTCCACCACCGGCCTGTGCGGCCCGTCGGGTGCCGGCAAGTCCACCGTGCTCCGCGCCCTGGTGGACCTGCTGCCCCACGGTCTGCGCCGACAGGGCGAGGTGGACGTCCTGGGCCGTCCCGTCCGGTACGGCAAGGGCGACTCCGACCTGCGCAGCACCGTCGTGCTCGTACCGCAGACTCCGGTCGTCTTCGGCGGCAGCATCCTCGACAACGCCCTGTTCGGCCTCCGCCATCTGGTGCGCGCGCCCCGGACCGAGATGCGTGACCGGGTGGAACAGGCCCTGCGCGAGGCGGGCTTGTGGAACGAGGTCTCCACCCGCCTCGACACACCGGCCCAGAACCTCTCCAACGGCCAGCGCCAACGGCTCTGCCTCGCGCGCGCCTTGGCCCTCGAGCCGGCGGCCCTGCTGCTCGACGAGCCGACCAGCGCCCTCGACGAGCGGAGCCGTGACACGGTCGAGGAGTCCATCGCCGCGCTGCGCGGCAACCGGACGGTCCTCCTCGTCTCCCACGACCCCGCCCAGGTGGAACGTCTCTGCGACCGCACCATCCGCATCGCCCTGCCGGCCGCCGCCGAACCGTCCCCGGCAGCGGTCTGAACCCTCACCCACCCCGGGGGGGGGGGGGGGGGGGGGGGGGGGGGGGGGTGGGGGGGGGGGGGGGGGGTGGT
>NZ_JBVJVO010000001.1:918590-942789 GCF_055603625.1 Streptomyces sp. NPDC037273 | reverse complement strand
CTCCCCAACCCCTCTCTCCCCCCCCCCCCCCCCCCACACGCCACACCGGGGGCGCCCCCCCCCGCGCGCATGTCAGGAGGGGCGGGCGTGGTCGCGGTACATCTGGGCGACGAGGAAGGCGAGGTCGAGGGACTGGCCGCGGTTGAGGCGCGGGTCGCAGGCGGTCTCGTAGCGGTGGTGGAGGTCGTCGACGAGGATCTCGTCGCCGCCGCCGACGCATTCGGTGACGTCGTCGCCGGTGAGCTCGACGTGGATGCCGCCGGGATGGGTGCCCAGGGCGCGGTGGACCTCGAAGAAGCCCTTGACCTCGTCGAGTATGTCGTCGAAGCGGCGGGTCTTGTGGCCCGAGGCGGCTTCGAAGGTGTTGCCGTGCATGGGATCGGTGACCCAGGCGACGAGGGCGCCGGAGGCGGTGACCTTCTCGACCAGCTCGGGGAGCTTGTCGCGGACCTTGTCGGCGCCCATGCGGACGACGAAGGTCAGGCGGCCCGGCTCGCGGTCGGGGTCGAGGCGGTCGAGCAGCGCGAGGGCGTCGTCCGGCGTGGTGGCCGGGCCGAGCTTCACCCCGATCGGGTTACGGATGCGGGAGGCGAATTCCACGTGTGCGCCGTCCAGTTGACGGGTGCGTTCGCCGATCCAGACCATGTGGGCCGAGACGTCGTACAGCCGGCCCGTGCGTGAGTCCACCCGGGTGAGCGCGGACTCGTAGTCGAGGAGCAGGGCCTCGTGGGAGGAGAAGAACTCGACCGTCTTGAACTCCTCCGGGTCGGCCCCGCAGGCCTGCATGAAGGTCAGCGCGTTGTCGATCTCGCGCGCCCGCTGCTCGTAGCGCCGGCCCGAGGGGGACGACTTCACGAAGTCCTGGTTCCAGGCGTGGACCTGGTGCAGGTCGGCGTAGCCGCCGGTGGTGAAGGCGCGCACCAGGTTCAGCGTCGAGGCCGAGGCGTGGTACATGCGCTTGAGGCGCTGCGGATCGGGGGTCCGGGCCGCTGCGGTGAAGGCCTGGGCGTTCACCGAGTCGCCTCGGTAGCTCGGCAGGGTGACGCCGTCGCGGGTCTCGGTCGGGCTGGAGCGGGGCTTGGAGTACTGGCCGGCGATGCGGCCGACCTTCACCACCGGCACCGAGGCCGCGTAGGTGAGGACGACGCTCATCTGCAGGAGCGTCTTGAGCTTGTCGCGGATGTGGTCGGCCGAGACCCCGTCGAAGGCTTCCGCGCAGTCGCCGCCCTGGAGGAGGAACGCCTCCCCCTTGGCGACGGCCGCGAGGCGCGTGCGCAACTGGTCGGCCTCGCCCGCGAAGACGAGCGGGGGAAAGGACTCCAGGTCCGCGATGACATCGCGCAGGGCCTGCGGGTCGGGGTATTCCGGCTGCTGCGCCGCGGGCAGCGACTGCCAGGTTCTGCCGCTGGGGCTGTGGAGGTTCACGCCCGTCCCCTCAGTTCGTCGGTACGACCGGGGCTTCACGGATGCCGAGCAGGGTGCACCCGGTCTCCGTGCTGATGCGGTGGACGCTACCCGGCTCCTCGATCACGAGGTCGCCGACCCGGTAGCGGTCGCCGTTGTCGTTGAGGAACTCCCCCTGGAGGACGAACATGAGCTCGTACCCCAGGTGCTCGTGGAGGTCGCCGTGCGCCCCGGCGTCGAAGCGGATGAGCTGCGCGGTCGCGGGACGCTCGTCGTCGGTCTTGTACAGGGCGTGGATGGCGGTGCCGGTACGGCCCGGCTCGTTCCAGCGCTGCCACGTCACGGCGTCCAGCGCCTCGGCGGACAGCAGGTCGCGCAGCACGGTCACGTGGCGGTCCGTGCGGTTGCCGACGGGGTTCTGCGTAGTGGGCACGTCGGTGTTCTCCCTTTGCTTGTCACGCCATGTCGTTCGATGGCTCTCGGCACGATCAAGGCTCGGCGGAGGACGGCCGTACGTCATCGCTCTTCGGAGGAAGCCAGGGGTCCCGCTCCTCCGGAGGAGTACGCCGATAGGCCGAGGCCCCTCAGTCCGCCACCCGCAGCCCGAAGGTGTCCGCCAGGCCGTCCGCGCCCTCCTCCGTCACGTGGACGACGCGCGGACTCGATCCGTAGCGCAGCCAGCGCAGTTCGAAGAGGCGGGCGGTGAGGGCGGCGCCGACGGCGCCGGCGAGGTGATGGCGCTGTTCGCTCCAGTCGACGCAGTAGCGGATCGGGGGGCGGCGGGCGGGGAGGCGGTCGAGGTCGACGCCGAAGCGGGAGAGCGTGGCGCGGCCGGTGTCGGTGAGGCGGTAGTCGATGTCGTGGCCGTAACCGGAGACACCGTCGCGGACGGCGGTGTCGGGGTGGTGGGTGCCGTCGTGGCCGGCGAGGAGGCCGTCCTTGAGGAGGCATTCCAGGAGGCTGACGCCGAGGCGGCCGGCCAGGTGGTCGTAGCAGGTGCGGGAGCGGCGGAGGGCGCCGGCGGTGCTGCTCTCGCGCAGGGAGGTGACCGGGAGCGGGGGTGCGATGACGGCCAGGGCTTCGAGGGCGAGGCTGACGTCGGGGTTGGCGAGGCGGTAGTAGCGGCAGCGACCGGCGCTCTCCATGGTGACGAGGCGGGCCTCGACGAGTTTGCCGAGGTGGACGCTGGCCGTGGCGGCGCTGACGCCCGCCTCGGTGGCGAGGAGGCCGGCGGCCAGGGCGCGGCCGTCGCTGAGTGCCTTGAGCATGCGGGCGCGGGAGGGGTCGGCGATGAGGTGGGCGGCCCGGGCGATGTCGGGCTGGTGGTGTACCTGGTCCTGGTTCCGGCGTCGACCGGTCGTCGTCCTTGCCATGGGTCCAGCGTAGTCCGATCACACTTTGACGGGTGACGAAACGTTGCGCGCCGAGACTGGATCGCATGACGTCCACAGACCCTTCGCTCTCCCCCGCCCGCGCACCCGGCGCCGAGGCCGAGGCCGCCCGGCCTGCCCTTTCCCTTCCGCCGCTGATCGCGCTGAGTCTCGGCTACTTCCTGGTGATGCTCGACGTCACGGTCGTGAACGTGGCGGTGCCCGCCATCCAGGACTCGCTCGACGCGGGCGCGTCGGACCTGCAGTGGATCGTCGACGGCTACAGCGCCTTCTTCGCCGGGCTTCTGCTGGTCGGCGGCGGGCTCGGTGACCGCTTCGGACACCGGACGCTGTTCCTCTCCGGCCTCGGGGTGTTCGCGGCCGCGTCCGTGGGCTGCGCGGTGGCGCCCTCGGCCGGGGTGCTGATCGGCGCGCGGCTCGCCCAGGGCGCCGGGGCGGCGCTCCTTGTGCCCGCGTCGTTCGCGCTCCTGCAGGCGGCTTACCCCGACCGGGCGCAGCGTTCCCGGGCGGTCGGTTACTGGGGGCTCGTCTCGGCGGTCGCGTTCGGTGCCGGGCCCGCGGTCGGCGGGCTCCTCGTCGCTGGCTTCGACTGGCGTGCGGTGTTCTGGGTGAACCTGCCGGTGGCCGCGGTCGCCGTGCTGCTCACCCTGCGCCATGTGCCGGCGCCGGGCCGGAAGGAGCGGCCGGGCCGGATGGACCCGGCCGGTCTGCTGCTCGGTGTACTGGGGCTGCTCGGGGTGGCCGGTGCGCTGAACGAGGCGGGGACCGCGGGCTGGACCTCGCCGGAGGTGCTCGCCCTGTTCGCCGGTGGTGTGGTGTGCCTGGCGGCGTTCGTCACCGTCGAACTGCGTCTGGAGAGGAACGCGGCGGTACGGCCGGAGGGCAGGCGGCCGCTGCTGCCGATGTCGCTGTTCCGTGAGGTCAGGCTGACCGCGACGAACCTCATCGGCCTGCTCCTCAGCTTCGGCTACTACGGGCTGCTGTTCGTCGCGACCCTGTACTTCCAGCAGCAGCGTGAACTCAGCGCGCTGAGCACCGGGTTCGCCCTCCTGCCCTCGGTGTGCATGGGCTTCGTGGCGGCGCCGCTGTCGAGCCGGCTGACCGCGCGCTTCGGTCCGTACGTGCCAATGACCGGCGCGCTGCTCCTCGGGAGCGTCGGCTTCCTGGGGTGGCTGGCCGCCGGCCCGGACACCTCGTACCCGGTCCTGCTCTTCGCGCTCATGGCGACGGGTCTGGCGACGCCGGTGACCGTGGTGGCGTCGACCGTGGCGGTCATGGAGGCGAGCCCGGCGGAGAAGGCCGGCACCGCGTCCGCCGTGTTCAACGTGTCCCGTCAGGTGGGCAGCGCGATGGGCGTGGCTCTCTTCGGGACGCTGGTCGGGACGACGGACGGGATGATCGACGGCCTGCACGTCTCGGCGGTCATCGCCGCGGTGGCCTTCCTGTCGGCGTCCGTCCTGGCCGCGGTGACCGGGCGGCGCGCCGAGGCCCTGCGGGCCGCCTGAAAGCGGCCGAATTCCCTTACGGTTCCCCCCTCGGGCGGCGGGCTCCCAGGCATCCGGACACAGGCCGGGTGCCGAGGGGCCCGCCGCCCGTTGCTCGTCCCCGCGTGTCTCCCGCGCGTCTCCCGCGGGCCTCGCCGCGCCCGCGCCCCGCACTCCGCTGTTGATCATCCTTCGTCGGTGATCTCCCTTTCCGCCTCACCAGGGCGTAAGCTTCGCCCGTCGATCGGTCAGCAGGTGCGTCGAAGCGCGGCACTATTCTGAACGGCGTTCCGCCATACTGATTGCGAGTAGAAGCATGGTGCAGTCCGTTCAGCGTGCCGCACGCATTCTGAGGGAACTGGCGACGCACGGTCCCCGTCTGGGCGTGACCGAGCTCGCCGAGCGGATCGGGGTCTCCAAGCCGACCGTGCACGCGCTGCTGCAGACCCTGGAGGCCGAGGGTCTCGTCCGGCAGGAGAAGGGGACGAGCAAGTACCTCCCCGGGATGGCGCTGCTCCGCCTCGGCAACTCGTACCTGGAGACGCAGGAACTGCGCTCCCACTCGGTGGCGTGGGCGGACACCCTGGCCGAGCGCACCGGCGAGGCCGTGTGGGTCGGTCTGCTCGGCGACGACCGGCACATTCTCGTCGTGCACCACGCCTTCCGGCCCCGCAGCGGGGTGCAGATCCCGGATCTCGGCGCCAGCGTCCCGTGGAACACCTCCGCCCTCGGCAAGTCGCTGGTGGCGTTCCTACCCTCGCAGCGGCAGCGGGAGCTGCTCGACGGCGATCTGGCCCGGCTGACCGGCCACAGCATGGTGGACCCGGTGGTGCTCGCGGAGCAGTTGGAGACGGTCCGGCAGACCGGTTACGCCCTGGAGGACCAGGAGAGCACGCTCGGCGAGGCGTGTATCGCCTCGCCGGTGTTCGACCGGTCCGGCGAGCCGGCGGGCGCGATCGGCGTCATCGGGCCCGTCGAGCGGCTGCTGTCCAAGGCGAACCAGCAGCGGCACGCCATCGCCGTACGCGATGTGGCGACCCTGCTGTCCCGTGAGCTCGGGGCGGGCCGTGGCGTCGCCTGGCGGGTCACCGACTGACCGGCGGGCTTGCGCCTCCGTACCCGGAAACGCGAGGGGCAGGTGTGCGGGAACCTCTCCCGTACACCTGCCCCTCGGACCGTGTGGTCCGCCCGGTGGTCAGTCGCCGACGCGGCCGGCGACGCCGTCCACCCAGCGGTCCGCGAAGCCGTCGGCGACGGCCTGGCTGCGCAGGGTGTAGGTCTTGAGCAGCCAGCGCGAGCGGGAGCGCTCGGGGTCGTTGACCTCGATCAGCTCGCGGCTGTGCAGACCGTTCTGGTTGGCGAAGATGAGCAGGTCGCCTTCGAGGATGCGGTGGCGCTTCTTCTCCGCGCGGGTCAGCGCGTTCTTCAGCTCGATCAGCGCGTCCTTGGCCTCGCCGGGGGCGTCCGGGGCGACCGTGGTGTGGGTGTCCAGGTAGCGGATGCCGTAGTCGCCCTGGAAGATCGGGTGCTTCTCCGAGAGCGTCAGGCTGCTGTTGTTGTCCCGTGAGACCACGTCGAAGGGGGTGACGAAGTGGGCCTCGCCCAGGATGCGCAGGGTGTCCTCGGTCAGTCCGGCGCGGAGCGTGCGGGCCTCGACGAGGCTCGTGCAGGTGTACTCCTGCACCGGGCAGCGCATGCCGAGGAGGCTGATGTAGTCGGCGCGCACGGGGTGGGCGGTGCGGTCGTTGTGGTAGACGAGCTCGCCGTCGCTGTAACCGGTCTGCTTCCCGTGGTACTTGCTGATGGAGTACACGTCGGTGAAGAAGTCGCCGTTGAAGCGGGTGGCGTACGCCATCACGGGGGTACGGGTCAGCTGCGCGACGAGCTCCAGGAAGCCCTCGCCGACGTGGGTCAGCTTGTGGGCGTACTTGTCGGCCTGCGGGTCGTCGTGCCCGAGCTCGGGAAGGTCCTTGTCCACCGGGCAGTTGCGGAGCACGTGCGTGTCGGAGACGCCCGCCTCGCGTTCCGCGCGGATCCGGTCGGCGGCCTGGAGGAGCGACTCGGGGACCTTGCCCTCCGTCGCTCGTCGCACGGCCGCGGAGAAGGCGTGGTAGTCGTCGTACGGGTTGGTGTCGATGGTCTCGAGCACCCCGTACAGTTCGTCCTTCTCGCGGTCGGTCATGAGGTAGAACGGCTGCATCGGTGTCACTCCTTCTCTTCGGTCTCGTTCTCGCCGGCGGCCCGCGTGCGGCCGAGTGCCGCGTCCACCGTCGTGATGTCGGCGGTGCGGCCGGCCAGCGTCAGCGCCGCCTCGTGCAGTTCCTGGTCGGAGGTGGCGGTGGCGTCCTCCAGTACCTCCACGCGGAAGTCCAGGTCGTGGGCCTCGCGGGCGGTGGACAGGATGACGAGGTCGGTGGTCGCCCCGGTCAGCAGCAGCGTGTTGACGCCGAGGGAGCGGAGGGTCAGTTCGAGGTGGGTCCCGAGGAACGGGTTGACCCGGCGCTTGGCGATGACGGGCTCGTGGGCCTCGGGCTTGAGGGAGTCGTGCACCTCGGTGCCCCAGGTGCCGAGGATCAGCCGGTCGCCGTCGGCCGCCTCGGTGAAGAGCGGCGAGGTCGGCGGCCAGTCCGCGAGGCCCGGGGAGAAGCCGACGACCACGTAGACCACGGGTATGCCCTGTTCGCGGGCGAGGTCGATGGCGCGGCGCGCGTGGGTGAGGACGCCCCTGCTCTCGATCTGGTCGAGGCAGACGTCGCTGTACTTGCCGTCGGGGTGGACGAGCTCGTTGATGAGGTCGAGCACCAGCAGGGCGGGGCGTCGGGTCATGACGCGCTCCTCGTCGTCGTGGGCAGGAGCGGTCGGCGGCGCCGCTCGTGTGCGGTGATCTCGGCCTCGTGGCGCAGGGTGTCGCTGATGGTGTCGGTGCCGCGCAGCAGCCGTTCGCGGGCGCCTTCGTTGACCGTGAAGGTCTCGGTCCGGTCGGCGAAGCGGACGTGGCGCCTCTCGAGGTCGACGGTGACCGGCGTGGTCGGGTCCGCCTCGGTGAGCTCCCAGAGGCGCTCGACGGCGTCCGAGGGCAGGGCGACGGGGAGCAGGCCGCGCATGAGGGAGTTCTCGCGGAAGATGTCGCCGAAGCTGGCGGCGATCACGGCGCGGAATCCGGCCTTCTGCAGGGCCCATACGGCGGACTCCCGTGAGGAGCCGGTGGCGAACTCGTTGCCCGCGACGAGGACGGTCGCGCCCTGGTACTGAGGCTGGTTCGAGGGGAAGGCGGGGTCGTCGCGCCAGTCCCCGAACAGCCCGTTGCCCTGCCCGGTCGGGCTGAAGTAGGGCACGAAACGGGCGGGGATGATCTGGTCGGTGTCGACGTTGCTGCGCCGGAGCGGCAGCGCCGTACCGGTGTGGACGGTGAACTGTTCCATGTCGGTGCGTGGCCTCACAGGTCGGCGGGTGCGGTGATCCGGCCGGCGACGGCGCTGGCCGCGGCCACCGCCGGGGAGGCGATGTGCGTGCGCGCCCCCTTGCCCTGCCGGCCCTCGAAGTTGCGGTTGCTCGTCGACACGGCGCGCTGTCCGGACCGCAGCCGGTCCTCGTTGAGGCCGCAGCACATGGAGCAGCCGGCGATGGGCCGGAAGTCGGCGCCGGCACCGGTGAAGACCTGGTCGAGGCCCTCGTCCACCGCCTGGCGGTGCACGGCGGCCGAGCCGGGGACGACCAGCATGCGCACCCCGTCGGCGACCCGGCGGCCGCGCAGCACGTCGGCGGCGGCGCGCAGGTCCTCGATGCGGCCGTTGGTGCACGAACCGACGAACACGGTGTCGATGCCGATGTCCGTCAGCCGGCTGCCGGGCTTCAGGTCCATGTACGCGAGGGCGCGTTCGGCCGCCGCGCGCTGCGTGGCGGTGTCGAAGTCGTCCGCGCTGGGCACCCGGCCGTCGAGCGGCAGGCTCTGCGCGGGGTTGGTCCCCCAGGAGACGTACGGACGGATCGCGGAGGCGTCGAGGGTGATCTCCTTGTCGAACCGCGCGTCCGGGTCGGTGCGCAGGGACGTCCAGTACGCGACCTCCGCGTCCCACTCCGCGCCCTGGGGCATCCCGGGACGGGTCCGCAGATAGGCGAAGGTCGTCTCGTCGGGGGCGACGAGCCCTGCCTTGGACCCGGCCTCCACGGACATGTTGCACAGGGTCATGCGGCCTTCCATCGACAGCGCCTCGACGGCCGGCCCCCGGTACTCGATGATGTGGCCCTGGCCGCCGCCGGTGCCGATGGCCGCGATCAGCGCCATCACCAGGTCCTTGGCCGTAGCGTCCGCCGGGAGCGCGCCGGTGACGTTGACGGCCATGTCGAGCGGCCGCCGGGTCCACAGCGTCTGCGTGGCCAGCACGTGCTCCACCTGGCTGGTGCCGATGCCGAACGCGATGGCCCCGAAGGCGCCCAGGGTGGTGGTGTGCGAGTCACAGCAGACGACCGTCATGCCGGGCCTGACCAGGCCCTGTTCGGGACCGATGACGTGCACGATGCCGTGCTCCGCGTCACCGCGCCGGTACATGGGGATGCCGAAGGAGTCGGAGTTGGCGCGGAGCTGGACGGACTGCCGGCGGCCGGCGGGGTCGTCGAACCCGTCGAGGGGGGACGTGGTGGGCACGTTGTGGTCCTCGGTGCTCACCGTCAGCTCGGGGCGCCGCACGGTGCGGCCGGCCGCCCGCAAGCCGTCGAACGCGGCCGGCGTGTTCACCTCGTGGAGCAGGTGGAGATCGACGTACAGCAGGTCGTCGCCCCCTGCCTCGCCGCTGCGGACCGTGTGGTCGGCCCAGACCTTTTGCGCAAGCGTTGAACCCATGCCCGTCATGCTGCTGGCACGTGCCGTGCCCGGGCATCGGCCGATGGTGGAGGCCTCCTTCGCCGGTGCACGGCCCTCCTCCTTCCGCGCACCCGGGTCACGGCGGCCGGCCGGGTCCACCGTCGGTGGATGACGCGGGTGTGCCGGGGCCAGCAGGATGACACCGCGTCTCGCGCCTGTTCGGTCCGCCGTCGGTATCCCCGGAGAAGAAATTGAACGGACACAGTGAAGTGAACGGCCACCCCGCCGCCCGGCCCGCGAGCCCGGCGGCGGCGCCACCCGCGTCCCGGGTGCTGGCCCTGCGCGGTGCCACGCAGGTGTCGTCGAACGACCCGCAGGAGATCGTGCGGGCCACCACCGAGCTGCTCGGGGAACTCGTCGCCCGCAACGCGCTCGACCCGGCCGACCTCATCAGCATCTGGTTCACCGCCAGCCCCGACCTCACCGCCGCCTATCCGGCGCGCGCCGCCCGGGAGATGGGCTTCGTGGACGTACCGCTGATGTGCGCGAGCGAGATCGACGTGCCCGGCGGCAGTCCGCGCGCGGTCCGCGTGCTGATCCACACCCACTCCACCCGGCCCCGGTCCGAGGCCGCACACGTCTACCTGCACGGCGCGGCCTCGCTCCGCCCCGACCTGGTCGCGGCCGCGGCCGCGCCCGCCGCCGCGCCGGCGGGGGCCTGACCGTGCCCTCGCCGGGCACCCCGGTGGACGACGCGGCCGTACGGGGCGCGGACGACATCGGAACGCTCCGTCTGCTGCTGTCCCGGGCCGCCGCCGGCGAGTACCAGGTGCTCCAGGCCGGGGACCGTACCCGGGAGGCCACGCCCGCGGCGAGCGCGCTCCTCGACGCGATGACCGGAATCATGCGGGTGAACAGCGGGGCACCGGTGATACGGATCGGGCTTGAGCGGGCGACGGAAGCCCCTCGGCCGGAGCGTGACGGGGTGCCGGACTCCCCTCTGTCGGAGCGTGACGGGGTGCCGGACTCCCCTCTGTCGGAGCGTGACGGAGTACCGGACTCCCCTCGGCCCGGCCGTGAGCCGGTCTGGACGAGTCGTCAGGTCCTGGTGCCCGACGACGAACTGCCCTTCCTGCGGCGCACACCGACGGGCCGGCCCCTGCTCGCCTCCGCTCATCTGCCGTGGATCGGCGCGCACGCCCTGCGGCCGGACGGGCCGCATGCCCGGCTGCTGGCCCGGGTGACGAACCCGCTCGCGTGCGAGGTCGGCCCCGACACCACGTCCGAGGAGCTGGTACGCCTCTGCCGGGTGCTGGATCCGGAACGGGTGCCGGGCCGCCTGGTCCTGGTCTCGCGGATGGGTGCCGACCGTGTGGCGGCGGAGCTGCGGCGGCTCGTGCCCGCGGTGCGGCGGGCCGGGCATCCGGTCGCGTGGCTGTGCGACCCGATGGGCGGGAACACGGTGACGGCCCGCTCGGGCCACCGGTCCGCGTTGATGTCGATGGTGATCGAGGAGGTCGTGGCGTTCCAGCGGGCCCTCGGCGAGGCCGGCGGAGTGGCCGCGGGGCTGCGGCTGCCGACCACGCCGGACTCGGTGACGGAGTGCTCCTGGGGGTTCGGTGACCTGGACCGGCCGATCACGGGGAACTCGTCCTCGCCGGGCGATCCGCGGCTGAACGCTCAGCAGGCGTTCACGGTCGTGGGCGCCTGGGGTCCTCCGGACGGCACGGCCTCGTTCACACGCCGGGCAGGCAGGCGATCCGCGGTTGACACCACTCCGGATCCGCGTCGCCCGTGACCGCCTCGGCGAGCGAGCGGAAGAGCATCTCGGTGGAGGCGGCGCCGGGGTCCAGGTGGCCGATGCTGCGGTAGCCGAGGTACGAGGCACGGCCCTTGCGCGCCTGCATCGGGACGGTGGACCGGGCGCCCATCCGGGCGGCCGCGGCGGCGGCTGCCGCGGCCGCCGCGATGCCGCCGCCCCGCGCGCCCGCGGCGCGGAACGCCGCCACGGCGGGCGCGTAGGCGTCGACCATGGTCTTGTCGCCGGTGGCCGCCGCTCCGAGTCTGACAACGGTGTCGAGTCCGGCTTGGAGCGCGTCGCCCAGCTCGGCCACCCGGGCCCGGCGATCCGGCAGCGCGCCGCCCATCGCCTGGAAGGCGCTCCCGTACAGCACTCCCGCGGCTCCGCCTACCTGGTCGCGGAGCATCAGGCCCGCCTCTTCGAGCAGTTCGCCCGCGCTGTCCGGAGTCTCGTCCCGCAGCAGCATGCGGCGGACGTGGGAGGTGCCCCGGCTCATGTTGGTGCCGTGGTCGCCGTCACCGATGGCGGAGTCGAGGGCGGTGAGTCTGCCCTCGCCCTCCTCGACTGCTCGCGCGAACTCTCGGAGCCACGCCCTGGCCGGCGCGTCGTCCTGCATGCTTCCCCCTCCGCTGCAGCGGCACACGGAAGCCCTGCACCCGACGGCGATGGCGGGCGGCCCCCGATGCTCGACCGTAGGTGTGCTCTCAGTGGGGCGTCAACAAACACCAGACCAAGGAACGATCAAGCGATCACCTTAGAAATGTGGGGTGTTCACGCATACGCACCTAGAGCTCGCCCTCGGAGCGCTCAGAATCGGCCATAACGCCGTTCAGCATTGCTGAACGGCGTTATCGAATCCTAGGCTTCCCTGGCAGACATCGAACACTCTGACGAAGGGCGCACCACATGTCTCTGGAACGTGATCTCTTCGGCGCGGAGCACGCCGAAGACGACACAGCTCGCGTGCTGGTCGCGGATCACGACCCGATCTCCCGGCACGTCCTGACCCGCGTCCTCGGCGCCTCGGCCCACCTCGACGTGGTGGGCGGCGTGAACAACCAGCAGCCGCTGCGGCAATGGCCGCTCGACCGCGTCGACGTGGCCGTCCTGGCGGTCGCCCCCCGCGAGGACGCCACCGGCCTGATCCGGCAGCTGGACCTGCGTCAGGTACGGGTGCTGGTCGTCGGCACCGGCTGGACCCAGCGCCGCCTGGACGCCTTCTTCGCGGCGGGCGCGACCGGATGTCTGGTCAAGAACATCAACGTCGCCAAGCTCGCCACGGCCATCCGTGCGGTGGCTTCCGGCCACACGGTGCTCTCCCCCGAGCTGCGTACCCTGTACGCCCGTCCCACCGGAGCGACACCCGCCCCCACCGCCGCCGGCTCCAAGGACCTCCTCCACACGCTCACCTCCCGCGAGCAGGAGGTGCTGCGCAACCTCACCGAGGGCATGTCGACGGCGGAGACGGCGGTCCGCCTCCGGGTCTCGCCCGCCACGGTCAAGAGCCACATCTCCCACGCGCTGACCAAGCTCGGCGCCCGCAACCGCCTTGAGGCCGTGCTGCTGTTCCAGCGGTCCTGCCCCACGGAAGGGGAAGCGCTGCCCGTGCCCGTGCCCGCCGCCCCGGCCCGACCCGCCGAGGTGGCCTGAATCCAGCCCTGTCCGAAGCCACTGTTCGGCGCCACTTGGCCGGAGGCTCCTGTGCGCGGATTCCTTTCCGGGAACTCCTGTCCGGAGCCTCCTGTCCGGGACAGCGCAGCATGCCGGAGGCCGGCAGCCCTCACCAGGGCTGCCGGCCTCCTGGCTTCCGTAGCGGACCCGGTCAGTTCCCGGCCCACTCCGCGGCGAGTCGGGACAGCCGCTCTCCCGCGCCCTGGAGCACCTCGCGCGACGCCGCGAACGACAGGCGTACGTAACCCTCGCCGCCCTGCCCGAAGGCCGAGCCCGGGGCCACCGTGACCGCGGCGTCGTCGAGCAGCCGCTGGGCGAAGGCGGCCGAGGACAGCCCCGTCCCGCGGATGTCGGCGAAGGCGTAGAACGCGCCCTCGGGAGCGGCGCAGGTGACGCCGGGCAGCGCGTTCAGGGCGGAGACCGTGATGTCCCTGCGTACCGCGTACTCCTTCAGCATCGCCGCCACGTCGTCGCCGGTCCGGGTGAGGGCGGCGACGCCGCCGCGCTGCACGAAGGACGCGGCGCAGCTGACCGTGTGCTCCTGGACCTTGAGCGCCTGCGAGACGAGCGCTTCGGGGCCCGCGAGGTAGCCGAGCCGCCAGCCGGTCATCGCGTACGCCTTGGAGAAGCCGTTGACGGTGAGCGTGCGCTCCGCCGCGCCGGGCAGGCTCGCCAGGCTGAGGTGGACGTGCCCGTCGTAGACGATCTTCTCGTAGATCTCGTCCACGATGAGGACGAGATCGTGCTCGACGGCGAACGCGACGATCTCCTCGGCCTCCTCACGGTCGAGGACGTGCCCGGTCGGGTTGGCGGGCGTGTTGACGACGAGCGCCCGGGTGCGGTTGGTGACCAGGCCGTCCAACAGTCCTCGGGACAGCCGGAAACCGTCCTCCGCGCGGAGTTCGGCCGACACCGCGCGGGCGCCGATGAGGCCGGCCATCGCCGGGTAGCTGACCCAGGCCGGTGTGGGCACGATGACCTCGTCGCCGGGGTCGAGCACGGTCATCAGGGCGGTGAAGAGCGCCTGCTTGGCCGAGGGGGTGACGATGACGCCGGTGGCCGGATCCACCCGGATGCCGTTCTCGACGGCGAGCTTGTCCGCCACGGCCCGCAGCAGCTCGGGCACGCCCCGGCTCGGCGTGTAGTGGGTGTCCCCGCCCTCCAGGGCCGCGACGGCCTCCGTGACCACGGGCTCCGGCGTGGGGAAGTCCGGCTCGCCACCGCTGAGGTCGAGGACCTCGACCCCGCTGCGGCGCAGTCGCTGGACCGTCTCCAGCAGGGCGACGGTCGCGGACCGCTCCACACCGGCGAACCGCTGTGCCACACGCATGCTCAACCCACCTTCCTCTGCGGCGATCGCTCGCCTGCCGTCTCCGCTCCCGAACCGACGAGCTCGGGCGTCCGCGCACCGGACGCCTCGGCCCGGGACACGGGCCGCAGCGCGTGCGCCGCTATCGCGTCGGCGTCATGGACGAAATCGCTCCACATGCCCGGCCTGCTGCTGCCGACCTGCATGAACCACCTGGTGTGCTCGGTGGGGATGCCGATGACGTACATGTCCTCGTCGACACCGCCGTCTTCGGCCACGGGATGGAACGGGCTCTTGGTCACGGCGACGCCGCCGGTGTCGTAACCGCTGCCGCCGCTGCGGTTGACGTAACTCGTCCACGCGCCGGACTCGCGCAGCCCCGCGGTCAGCGGGCTGAGGTCGCTGCGCAGGTCGGGGCTGGGGATCCGGGCGTCGACCAGCGTCGTCACCGGCACGGCGGAGCCGGGGACCTGCGCCGAGGACACCACGTACACGCCCTCGTCCGGGTCGCCGTCGAAGCGGGTGCGCGGCCCGACGATGCGGAGCAGTCCGCTGTCGAGCAGGGCGAGCACCTGCTGGAGACGTTCCATCGGCGGTCCTGCCGCGAGGAACGACGCCCTGGGCACGTACCAGCCGAGGAAGTCCTCCTGCTGCGAGCGGCCGGTGAGCCCGGAGAAGTCGACGAGTTCGCGCAGGACCCAGCGGGTGTCGCGCATGACGTCGAGCGCGGCCTTGAGCGGCGAGTCGACGTTGCCCGCGGTGGCGTGCGCGAGGTCCTGCTCGATCTCCTCGCGCAGCGCGTTCCCGAAGTCCTCGGGCCCCGCGAAGGTGCGATGCGCGAAGGGGCGGGCGAGCGCGTCGATGTCGAGCGTCGGGACTCCCGGCGGTCCGAGCCGTTCGGCGATGGACTCCACCGGAGGCACGCCCTCCTCGGCGAGGAGCTTCACGCGGGCGGCGAACCGGTCGGCCACCTCGGCGCCGAAGGCGCGCCGCAGGGCCGTTCCGTAGTAGACGAGCTCGATCTCGGCCTTCAGCCACGGGAGGACGTGGCGCGCGAAGTCGAGCGGGCCGCGCGGCTGGTGGGACCGGATGCGGTCCGGGGTGAAGAGGACGGGGCGGTAGGAGTACCGGGGCGGCTTCTGGTTCCGGCCCCGGGCCGGCAGCGGCATGCCGCTGCGCGATCCGGCCACGATCACCGGTTCCTCGCCGCTGGGGTGGTAGACGAGCGTGCCGTCCTCGCCGGGGGCGAACCGGCCGCCCCGGCCGATGGTGAGCGCCGCCATCACGTCGTAGAAGGACAGGCCGAGCCCGATCACGCCGACGCCGGAGCCGGGCGCGATCTCGTGGAGCGGCATGTCGGCCGCCGACTCGCCCTGGATGTAGCGGAGTTCCGGGTGCGTGCGGGCGAGGTCGGCGAGGTCGCCCTCGTGTCCGGTGAGCTCGTGCCTGGAGTGTCCGGTGGCCATGACCACCCGGTCGACGTCCAGGCGCTCGCCGCCCGAGAGGGCGATCCGGTAGCGGCCGTCGAGTCGTACGACCTCGTCGACGCGTTCCTTGATGCTCCGCAGCCGTACGCCGGGCGGCAGGGACTCCGTGACCGCGTCCAGTACCGAGCGCAGGTACCTGCCGTACTGGCCGCGCGGGGCGTAGCTGTCCGGGCCGGGGTAGTCGCCGACGGACTCCCACCACTGGCCGAACGACGGGCCGGCGCCGGCCCGTGCCGGGCCGCCGTCGGGCTCGCCCGAGTAGGCGGAGCACTGGCCGGCCACGGTGTTCATCAGGAACCAGTCGGGCTGGTCGGTCCGGTAGACCTGGCCGGCGCCCGGTTCGACGGCGTCGACCAGGAAGATGCGGACGTCCAGGGGGCCCTGGTGTTCCCCGAGCCGGGCCGCGAGCCGCTCGAGCACCATCATTCCTCTGGGCCCGCTGCCGATCACAGCGATGCGCGTCGCACTCATGCGGCTGCCTTCTCCCCCTTGACCTCACGGTCGACGATGTACGGATAGCTCCCGAGCAGGGTCAGCGAGTCGACGCTCCGGCGCATCGCCTCGACGGCCTCCGCGAGGCCGGGATGCGCGAGGTGCCGGTCGACCTCGATCAGGAAGTGGTAGCGCCCCCGCGCGGTCTGCCGGGGCCAGGACTGGATCCAGGCGACGGACACCTGACGGTGGCTCAGTTCGCCGAGCACGCCGGTGAGCACGCCGGGATCCGAGCGGTCGGAGGTGATCAGGAGCGCGGTGCGGTCATGGCCGGTGGGCGGCCCGTCGGGGCCGCTGCGGCGGAGCGACACGAAGCGGGTCATGGCGTCGTGGCGCGTGCCGATGTCGTGGGCGAGCACGGTCAGCCCGTAGCGTGCGGCGGTCTCCGGCGCGGCGATGGCGGCGTCGCCGGCCGCCCCGCCCCGTGTCAGGGAGACGGCGGCCGCCGCGGTGGAGTCGGCGACCACCGTCCGCGCCTGCGGCAGGTTCCGTTCGACCCACTGCCGGCACTGGCCGAGCGCGTGCGGATGGCTCACCACCCGCCGTATGTCGGACAGTCGGGTGCCCTCGGCCGCCATGAGGGCGAAGGTGACGCCGATCGTCACCTGGGCGTCGATTCTGAGCCGTCCGGCGTGCGCGACGAGTTCCCCGAGGGTGGGGGGGACCACTCCGCTGACGGAGTTCTCCAGCGGCACCACCGCCCTGGCGAACCCGCCGGACCCCAGGGCCTCCACCGCCGCCGGGACGGTGGGGAAGGGAACGGTCTGCCGGGCGGAGGGCGCGAGCCGCCGGACGGCGGACTCCGTGAAGGTGCCCTCCGGGCCCAGATAGGCGTACCTCATCGCGCCGCTGCCACCGCCAGCCGCGTCCCGAGCTCCAGGGCGAGCCGCTCCCGCACGACCGACAGGTCCTCGCAGTCGCCCTGCTCGCGCTCGGCGATGTGGACGCGGTACAGCTCGTCGAGCTCCGTCTCGTCGACGTCGACGTCGAGCTGCTCGATCAGGTGGCGCAGGACCGTGCGTCCGGAGTGGCGCCCGATGAGCAGGGACCGCTCGCGTCCGAACCGCGCGGGCTCGACGTACTCGTACGTGCTCGGGTCGCTGAGCATGCCCTGCTGGTGAATGCCGGCGGCCGTCCCGAAGACGTACTTGCCGAAGATCGGCTTGTTGCGGGGCTCCTCAAGGCGGATGATCTCGCGCAGCCTGTTGTACGCCGCGTACATGGCGTCCAGGCGCACGCCGGTCGTCATCCCGAGCAGCTCGGTCTTGTACGCGAGGACGGCGGCGACCTCCTCGAGGGAGGTGTTGCCGGCCCGCTCGCCGATGCCGCCGAGGGCGACCTGGATCTCGTCCGCGCCGGCCGCGAGACCGGCCAGCGTGTTGGCGGTCGCGAGGCCGAAGTCGTTGTGGCAGTGCGTGGACACCTTGACCGGCTGCGGCGCCCAGCGGCGGATCTTGCCGATGAGGGTGCCGAACTCCTCGGGCGTGTGGCAGCCCGTCGTGTCGGCCAGGATGATGCAGGTCGCCCCCGCGTCGACGGCCGACTCGGTCAGCGCGCGCAGCAGGTCGTCCTCGCCGCGGCTGGCGTCCTCGATGCCGACGGCGATGTCGGTGACGCCCAGGGACACGGCGAACTCGACCGTGTCCACGACCTCCCGGACCGCCGCCTCGCGGGTGATGCCCCGCTTGTGGGACAGGTGGATCTGGCTGCCGGTGGCCACCATCTGCACCTGGTGGTTGTCGACCCCGCCGGCCTCGACGGCGATCTCCACGTCCCTGCGCGTCGTGCGCGAGAAGGTGGCGAACTTGGATCCGCGCAGGTGCCGCGCGATCAGCCGGGTCGCCTCGAAGTCACTGGGCGAGGAGGCGGGAAACCCCGCCTCGATGGTGTCCACGCCCAACCCGGCGATCAGCTGGGCCAGTTCGAGCTTCTGCTCCGGGTTCATCGCGTTGCCCGGCGCCTGTTCGCCGTCGCGGAGCGTGGTGTCGAAGACGGTTATCCGACGGGGTGCTACGTACTCGTTCACTTCTCCCCCAAGGGCCTGGGATGCACTCGGCCTCCTCAGCCGAACACCCACCGATCCTCAGGAACCGCCGCCGCCCCGTCATCCGCTGATGGAGGAGCCCCGAACCCCCCACCACCCACTCGGAGTCACCCCCACGCCTTTGGTGGAGCGGGCGTCCACCAACGACCGTGTTCCCTCCCCCTCCTCCTCCCGCAGCCGATGCCCGCACCGGCCCCGACCGCGACCATGACGACACGCACGAGGTCGTCTCAGTTCGCCGCGCCCGGCCGAGGAACGGCCACCTCGTAGCAGAACAGCCCGCGCTCTCCTCCGACGGCGAGGAGGCTGCCGTCGGGGCTCCAGGCGCAGCACGTCAGCGGGCTGTCCGTACGCATGACGGTGACGAGGCCGCCGTCGGCGGCGCTCGCGATCCGGATGGTGCGGTCCGGTCCGACGACGGCGACGAGCGTCCCGTCGGGGCTGTGCGCCGACGTGTCCGAGGACCCTCTGCGGGCCGCCCGCCCCGAGCGGGCCGTGGGTACGGACCAGGTCCACGTGGGTCGGCCGCCCGGGGAGGCGTGGGCGTCGGTGCCGTCCGGGGCGTCGAGCACGAGAGGACGCCCGTCGAGGTCCACACGGGCAAGGGACCGGCGGAGGGCGCCGGCGGCCGCGTCCCAGATCCTCACATGGCCGTCGTCGCCCTGGGTCGCTATGTGGGTGCCGTCGGGGCTGAAGGTGAGGGCCCGGACGCCGCCGGAGGCGCTGGGCCCCGGGGACCGCGAGGCGTCCGCCGTACTCCAGATCCGTACGCTCTCGTCGGAGCCCGCGGTCGCCAACAGGCTCCCGTCGCGGCTGAACGCCAGCGACCACACTCCCCCGCTGTGCCCCGTGAGGGTACGCAGCAGCGTTCCCGAGTCCACCCTCCAGAGGTCCACCGCGCCGTCGGCCCCTGACGTGGCGAGGAGCGAGCCGTCGGGGCTGAACGCGAGTGCCCACATGCCGCCGCTGTGGCCAGGGATCGTGTGCAGCGGACGGGCCGGGTCGGTGCCCCAGAGCCGTACCTTCTCGTCGTCGGTGGCGACCGCCGCCTTCCTACCGTCGGGGCTGAACGCGACCGCCCACACGTCACCGTGGGCGGGCAGCACGTCCGCGGGTGCCGTCTCGCCCGCCTTCCAGAGCCGTACCCGCTCGTCGGACCCCGTCATGGCGAACCGGGCGCCGTCGGCGCTGAACACGACGTCCGTCACCGTCGCCGTGTCGAGCTCCAGGAGCGGGCGGGCGCGCGTGGTGTCCCAGACTCTGACGCGCGCGTACTCGTCCAGGACGGCCAGCCGCGTCCCGTCGGCGCTGAAGGCGATCGGCTCCAGCGCGCCGGCCCCCTGCAGCACCGACACGAGGAGGCCGGCGGCCGGGTCCCACACCTGCACCCGTCCCCGGGAGTCGACCGTCGCGCACCGGGAACCGTCACCGCTGAACGCCACGAAGCGGGGCGCGGCGCACAGCCCCGGCAGCATCTGCCGCAGCGACCCCGACACGGTGTCCCAGACGCTCACCACACCGTCGTCGGTGACGGTGGAGAGGACCCCGCCGTCCGTCCCGAACACCACCTTCTCCAGGCGGCCCCGCTCAGGGGTGAAGCTTCTCAGCGCCGCCCCGGACCGCACGTCCCAGACGGACGCGGAATGGTACGAGCAGGAGGCCAGCCAGGCGCCGTCAGGACTGAAGGCCACCCCCCGCGTCCCCGCCTCGTGCTCGGGCAGCGTACGCAGCAGCGCGGGGTCCGGCAGGTCCGGCGGGTCCCACCGGTTGACCAGCGCCGGCGTCCCGGCGAAGGGCACGACGGCCGCGTGCCGCTCCGCGAGCTCGGGCACCCGGCTGAGCAGGATCGCGTCGAGGGCGTGCACCGGATCGACCGGCGACAGCAGATGCGCGGCCCCGGCCAGCCGCCGTGCCAGCCGGACACCCCTGGGCCCGGCGATGAGGGCGAGGTCGCTCCACGGAGCGGTGGGACCGCGCTGGTGGAGCCGGGCCCGGATCCACCTCGGATCGCAGGCCAGCGCCTCCGCCTGACCGTCCCTCCCCGCTTCCACGGTATGGGCGACGAGATGGTCGAGCAGATAGGAGGCGTCGCACTCCCACCAGGCCGTGCCACCGCCCTCCGCCCGTGGAAGGGCCGCGCCGACCGCGTCGAGGAACGCGCCGTTGAGGTCCCGCAGCCTCCCCGCGAGCTCCTTGCGCGTGTAGTCCCGGATGACGTCGTGTACGGACAGGGCGCCGCCCGCGACGGTCGTGTCCACGGTCAGCAGCGACAAGTTGGCCATCTGCGCACACAGCGCCCGCGCCGCCGTCTCGTCGAGACCGCCGGTCGCCCGCCACAGGTGCACGATCAGGGACAACGGCACCTGCTCGTCCTCCGCGAAGATCCCCAACTCCACGAACCGGTCCCCGCCCCCGGTGGGCAGCAGGGTCGTGGCCGCCTCGATGCTGGCCCGCACGGCCTTGTTCCTGCGCTGCGGATCACCCAGGTCCAACGGCCCCACGGGATCCTCACCCGCAGGCCCCCGAACCCGCAGCCGGTCGAGCAGAGCCCGCACCGCGTCCTCGACGTCCATCCCCGTGGCCGCCTGCGTGGCGATGAACTGGTGGGCGATCCGCAGCAGCAACGCCCACCGCCCGGTGGCCTCCACCAGGGCCCGTACGGACTCCGCCGAAGGCCGCGGATCGAGTCGGTGCACGAGCACCGCCTCGGCCTGCTCCGCCGACATCCGGTCGACGGAGATACGCGCGGCCGCCGCGGGCAGCACCGTCGGATTGCGCGTCGTGATCAGCCGCACGCACTGCCCGTCACCACCCCGCAGGAACGGCTCCAACTGCTCCTGTTCCCACACGTCATCGATCACCAGCAACGTTCGCGGGACCCCCGCGAGCACCCGCGCGAACTGCTCACCCGCCTGCTCCGGATCCTGCCCCACCTCGACGACCGACCCCGTGATCACGTGAATCGCCTCGGCCACCTTCGCCGCGATCGCCGCAGGCCCCCGCACCTCCCGCCCGATCGTCAGATGATGCACCCGGTCCCGGAAATGCCGCCGCACACCAGGATGCGCGCGCACCATCAACGCCAGCACCGTCTTCCCGAAGCCCCCCGACCCATGCAGCCCCGCCGTGATGGCCACCGGACGCCCATCCCCCGCGCCCCGGCGCAACACCCGCCGCCACCGCGCCCGCGGCACCAACGCCGCCACCACCCGGTCCACCTCGTCCCGCCCCACCACCCACTCCGGCACCTCCGGCGCCACGGACCGCGCAACCCCCGCACCCCGCCCATCCCCGGCCCCCCGCAACGCGGCCACCGTCACACCCAACGCCACCAACCCGGCCGCGCCCCCGAACACGCTCGCCACCGGATCAGCCTCACCCCACCCCTCCCGCACCGCCGTCCACAACAACCACCCCGCCGCGGCCACACACACCACAACTCCCGCCGTGACCGCCCCACCCCATCTACGCTCCACAATCCAAGATCCTGCCCCGCCCCCACACTCCAGGCCAACTCCCCTACGGGACCGGGTCTTGGCGCCCATCACCCGCCCCCGGCCGCAGCGGCTGGCCCCGCTGACGGACCGAGGACGAGCGATCAGCGATCAGCGATCAGCGATCAGCGATCAGCGATCAGCGATCAGCGATCAGCGATCGACAATCCCCCATAGGGCAATCGTCGATCGGCCATCGGCGATCAGGAGCCGAACCGACAGGTCAGCTCACCCAGTTGGTGCACTTCAGCTGGATTCCCTCGACGTTGACGCAGGCCCGGAGCCACGTGCCGTCGGGCCAGTAGGACATCGCGGTGTACTCCTCGCCACCATCGGCGTGCACGTACCCGCGCAGACCGTCCCACGTCTTGCCCCCGTCCGTGGAACGGTCGATCCACACCCCGTACTTGTAGTACCTCGTGGCGGTCCTGGCCCATCCGTACCACCGACCGTCCTTCTTCCCGGACCGCAGCTCCACCGTGGCGTAGCCGGACACGGTGGCCGTGGCGTCGGTGTCCGGGCCCGCGTCCCAGCTGACCGTGTTCGGGTCCCAGCCGTCACAGTAGTAGCCACTGCACGGCAGCCCGGCAGCCGAGGCCGGGCTCGCCATCACCCCCAGCGCCGCGAACGCCATCGCCACCGCGGGCAGCACCCGCCTGCGCAGCCCACCACTCTTGCTCTTCGTTCCCATGAGGAACTCCCTCTCCACTCACTCGACCGGCCGCCACGCCCCTGTCCCGCGCCGCATCCCCGGCTGTGAACCCACCGTCCCGCGCCCCACCAACAGGCCACCAACACCCTCTCAACGGCTGCCTGTTGACCACACCAGAGCCTTCGACCGCAGCACCCCTCCCCCTCCCCCCTCCCCGACACGTCCACCGGCCTCGCGAGGACCCGCCACCCCGACGCCTAGCCTGGCCGCATGGCAGTAGTGCGGTTCGGAGAGGTCGACATCGCCTATACGAGGGCGGGGCAAGGCCCCGTGGTCGTCCTCGTGCACGGGGCGGGGATCGACGGGCGGATGTGGCAGCCACAGGTCGAGGCGCTCGCGGACGAGTTCACGGTGGTCGCCTGGGACGAGCCGGGGTCCGGCAGGTCGGGCGAGCTGCCGGCGGGCTTCACCCTCCGGGATTTCGCGGACGCGCTGGCCGCCGTCATCGAGGACGTGGGCCTCGGGCCCGCCCAGGTCGCGGGGCTTTCCTGGGGCGGGACGCTGGTCCTCGAACTGTACCGATGGCGGCCGGATCTGGTCCGCTCGCTCCTGATGGTGGACACGTACGCCGGGTGGAAGGGCTCGCTACCGCCTGAGGAGGTCGCGGCACGCGTCGCGGGCGCCCGGGCGATGCTGGCCGCGCCCCGAGAGGACTTCGACCCGACCCTCCCGGGCCTCTACGCCCAAGGCCCACCGGAACGCTTCGCCGCCCTGCTCGACACCATGGCCCGGGACGTCCGCCCCGACTCCATGGCCACCGAGCTCTCCCTGATGGCCGAGGCCGACGAGACCGACCTCCTCCCCCACATCACCGTCCCCACCCTCCTCCTCTGGGGCGAACTCGACGCCCGCTCCCCCCTGAGCGTCGCCCACGCCTTCCACGACGCGATCCCCCACTCCGAACTCGTCGTCATCCCCGGCGTCGGACACATGAGCAACCTGGAGGCACCGGAGTCCTTCACGGCCGCCGTCCGGGCCTTCTGCCGGGCGCACGCCTGAGGCGGGGCCCACGCCTCCCGCATGGTGGCGGACTGACCCGCCCCGATCTTTCCGGGCATGGATCGTCGGGTCCTGGGAGGGTGGGGCTTTCTACGGTGAAGAGGTCAGAAGGAAGGACGGAGCACGGTGCTGGAGCAGCTCAACCAGGCGCTCGATCACATCGAGGGGTGCATCCAGGGGGAGGGTGGCCGCGAGGTGGACGTCGCTGAGGTGGCGAGGATCGGGATGACGTCGGAGTACCACTTTCGGCGGTTGTTCTCGGCGTTGGCCGGGATGCCGTTGTCGGTGTACGTGCGGCGTCGGCGGATGACGCTGGCGGGGGCTGAGGTGCTCGGCGGGGAGCGGACGCTGCTCGATGTGGCCGTGCGGTACGGGTACGGGTCGGGCGAGGCGTTCGCTCGGGCGTTCCGGTCGGTGCACGGGATCGGGCCGGGTGAGGCGCGGCGTACGGGCGCGACGCTCACCGCGCAGCCGAGGATGTCCTTCCGTGTCGTCGTGGAAGGGAGTACGGCCATGCGGTATCGGATCGTGGAGAAGGAAACGTTTCGGGTTGTCGGGAGGAAGGCGAGGGTTCCTCTGGTGCACGAGGGGGTCAACGCGGCCGCGGCGGCCCATGTGGAGAGCCTGGACGAGCAGGCGATCGTGCGGATGAAGGAGCTCGCCGAGGAGTCGGGCGGGGAGCCGGGGGGAGTGCTGTCGGCCGCCGTCCACCTGACGGAGAGCCGTGAGGAGGGCACCGAGCTGGACTACTGGATCGGCGTCGCCGCGGGCCCCGGGGCCACCGCCGACGGACTCGACTTCCTCGACGTCCCGGCGGGCACGTGGGCTGTCTTCGACAACCACGGGCCTTACCCGAGCGCCCTGCAGGAGCTGTGGCGCGACGTGTTCACCCAGTGGTTCCCGTCGAATCCGTACGTGAGCCGGCCGGGCCCGGAGCTGCTGCGGACCCAGCCGGTGGAGATCGGTGCGGAGACGGACTCGCAGCTGTGGATTCCGGTCGAGCGGGTCGGCGGGACCGCGGGGATGTGAGAGCGGTGGGGGGGGGGGGGGGGGGGGGGGGGGGGGGGGGCGGGCGCAAGAACGAATCAGGTGGGATCTAGGAGAATGAAT
>NZ_JBVJVO010000001.1:661097-918580 GCF_055603625.1 Streptomyces sp. NPDC037273 | reverse complement strand
GTAGGGTGGGTGGGGGGGGGTTGCGCCCCCTGTGGTGTTTTCCTCCCCCCCCCCCGCCTCGGGCGTTCGGTCGGGGGTCGATCGGGGGTCGGTCGGGGGTCAGTCGGGGGTCAGTCGGGGGTTCAGGAAGCGGGGACCTCGTCGACGAAGGTGGTGCCGGCGGTGCGGAGGGCGGTGAGCTTGGCGGAGACCTGGGCGGGGGTGAGGACCTGGTCCTGGACGTGGAGGACGTAGTCGACCTGCTGGTCGTAGGCGCGGGGGGTGGTGGAGGTCTGGCCGTTGAGGTCGATGAGCCACTGGTTGAAGTTGATGGACATGGGGCGCTCGGGGAGGTAGGCGGCGTCGTGGGTGCCGAAGAGGGCGCCGTCGATGTAGTAGGTGATCTTGCTGTTGTCGATGGTCACGACGAGGTCGTGCCAGCCGGTGAAGCTCTGGCGGCTCTCGCTGTGCTGGTTGACGGCCTGCCAGGGGTCGGGGTTGTAGGTCTCCCAGGAGGTCGTGTAGAGGATGTTGCCCTGTTCGCCCCAGCCGCCGTTGGGCAGGTACTCGAAGTCGTACTCGGCGTAGTCGTCGGCCATGGGGGCCTTGAGGTCGTTGATGGTGAAGAAGGTCTGGACGATGTGGTCGCCGTCGGGGCCGTACTTGGGAGCGTCGGAGAACTTCACGCGGGACGCGTAGGTGCCGTTCTTGAACTTGGTGGCCTTGGTGAGGATCTCGGTGTGGGTGGTGGTGGAGCCGGTGCCGGCGCTGGAGGTCTCCAGGTTCATCACCGTGTTGCCGCTCTGGTTGACGAAGGTGACCTTGGAGGGGTCCCAGGTGGCGCCGGAGACGCCGGGGCCGCCGGAGTTGGAGCGGACGCTCCAGCCGTGGGCGGCGAGGGCCGGGTCGGTGTGCGAGGTGTAGGAGAAGTCGTCGAAGAGGACCTTGCCGCTGCCGGCCGGCGGGTCGGTGGGGGTCGGCGGGTCGGTCGGGGTGGGCGGGTCGGTGGGCTCGTTGCCGGCGGGGGCGGTGCCCCACACAGTGGCGCCGGCTATCTGCGCGGTGACCTTGGTCCAGTCGGCGTAGGAGGTCTGCGACCCGCTGAAGGAGTAGTCGTCGCTCTGGGTCAGGGTCTGCCAGTTGGACTGGTAGTAGCGCAGCTGCATGTCGCCGGTGTCGGCCCCGGGGGCGAGGGAGCCGGCGCCGGGGGTGAAGCCGATCTCCAGGTAGCGGTCGGCCGTGGCGGTGGGGTTGGCGAGGGTGCCGAAGGTGCCGGTGATGACGGAGCAGCCCTTGACCGCCCAGGAACAGGCGAAGCGGTACGTGGCGGTCGGGGAGTCCGCCTTGAAGTAGTAGCGGATCTTGACCTGGCTCAGCTGGACGGTGGTGGTGCCGGTGTTGCGGAGCTTGAGCCACGGCTCGGTCTGGTCGGCGGTGGCTCCGGCGGCGCTGGTCCGGTACTGGACGGCCAGGCCGTCACCCGGGGACGCGGACGCGGTGGTGATCGGCAGGGTCGCCAGGGCCGCGCTGCCAACGAGGGCGGTCAGGGCGAGGGCCGCGCGGGTGCCGCGGCGGGTGGGTCGGGTGCTCATCCGACGGTTTCCTTTCGTTGACTCCCGCGCTGTGCGGGAGGGTTCGTTCGTGGGGGTGTGCGGGTGGAGCGGCGACGGGTTCAGGCGGGGGCGTGCGTGGCCCGGTCCCGGAGCGTGTCGTGCGGCACGCCGAGCGCGGTGAGCCGCGCCCGGTGCCCGTCGAGCCGGGTCCGGAAGTCCCGCCAGTCGTCGGTGGAGTCCCACGCCCGCTCGGCGAGGGCGCAGAGGCGGGGGTAGGTGAGGTACTCGATGTGCGCGGGCGTCGGGGCGAACTCGGTCCACAGCTGGCCCTGGGTGCCCAGGACCCTTCCGGCGAGCTGCGGTTCGCCGGCCGGTGGGTGGAGGTCGAGGCCGTACACGGTGCGCACGTCGAGGGCGTGGCCCGGCTGGGCGGGGGGTTCTGCGGGGCCGGGGTCGCGGGCGTAGTCGAAGTAGGTGGAGCGGTGGTCGGCGTGGATGACGTCGTGACCGCGGCGGGCGGCGGTCCAGGCGTGCCGCGGGGTACGCCAGCTCATCACCGTGCAGCTGAGGGGCAGGGTCGTGCCGTCCTCGGCCCAGGCGACCGGGCGCCGGCCGGCCGCCACGACGTGCTCGGCCATCCGTGCCATGAACCAGCCGTGCAGCTCGCGCGGGCCCGCGAGTCCTTCGCGTGAGGCGCGGGCGAGGGCGGCCGGGCTCGTCTCCCATTCCCCGGTGGGGACCTCGTCACCGCCGATGTGGATGTACGGGGAGGGGAAGAGGTCCATCACTTCGTCCAGGACCGTACGGAAGAAGTCGAGGACGTGGTCGTCGACGCCGAGGACGTTCGGGCAGACGCCCCACTCGGTCCACACGTCGAGGCGCGTGTCCGGGTGGTTGCCGAGTTCGGGGTACGCGGCGAGGGCGGAGCGGACGTGTCCCGGCACTCCGACCTCGGGGACGACCGTCACTCCGCGTGCGGCGGCGTGGGCGACGAGGCCGGCGAGTTCGGCGCGGGTGTACGCGCCGCCGTGCGGGCGGCCGTCGAAGTGCTCGCTGCCGGCGGGGCCGACCATCGACTGGGTCCGGCGGCCGCCGATCTCGGTGAGCCGGGGGTAGGCGGCCACCGGCATCCGCCAGCCCTGGTCGTCGGTGAGGTGCAGCTGGAGGACGTTGAGCTTGTGCAGGGCGAGGAGGTCGACGAAGCGGTGCAGGTACGACACCGGCTGGAAGTGGCGGGCGACGTCGAGCAGCATGCCGCGCCAGGGGTGCGCGGGAACGTCCGTGATCTCCACGCCCGGCACCTCGACGTCCCGCCCGGACGGTTCCGCCAGGACGTCGTACGGCAGGAGTTGACGGACCGTCTGGATTCCGCGCAGGAGTCCGGTCGGGCGGGCGGCGCGCAGCAGTACGCCGCCGGGGCTGACGGTCAGCCCGTACCCCTCCTCGCCCAGGCCCGTCAGCGCGGGGTCGAGGGCGAGGACGAAGGCACCGTCCTCGGCGTGCTCCAGGTGCAGTCCGGTGCCCGGCGTGAGGTACGTGCGGAGGAGGTCGGCCGCGCCTTCCGCGCCGGGGGCGACGCGCAGCCGGGTGGTGTCGTCGAGGCGGAATCGGCCGGGGCGCGGGGAGATGCGGCTCGGGCGGGGGACGAGGGTGAGGTCGGGTCGTGTGGGTGCGTGGTTGAGCAGGTCCACGGGGGTGTGTCTCCCGGTGTTCGGCGGGGCACGGCGGTGGGTTACGGCCACGGAGGTGGGTCGCGGGCACGGAAGTGCGGCGGTGCGGGGCGTGCCGGACGGGCGTCAGCCCTTGACTCCTCCGGCGGTGAGGCCGGAGGTCACGTGGCGCTGCAGCGCGAGGAAGATGATCAGCGCGGGCAGTGCGAAGAGGGTGGAGGCGGCCATGGTGGCGCCCCAGTCCGTGCCGAAGGTCGTCTGGAAGGAGGAGAGCCAGACCGGCAGGGTGCGGCTGTCCTGCTGTTTGATGATGAGGAAGTTGGCGTAGGTGAACTCGTTCCAGGCGGTGATGAAGCCGAAGAGCGAGGTGGCCATCAGACCGGGGGCGAGCAGCGGGAACGCGACCCGGCGGAAGGCTCCGACCCTGGTGCAGCCGTCGACCTGCGCGGCCTCTTCGAGTTCGGGTGGGATGCCGGCGATGAAGCCCCGGAGCACCACCACGGTGAACGGCAGCGTGATCATGAAGTAGATCAGGGTGAGCGTGGGGAGCCGGTCGAGCATGTGGGTGTCGCGGGAGATGATGTAGATGGGGATGATCAGTGATTCCCACGGCGCCATCTGGGCGATGAACACGGCCAGCATGAACTGTCTGCGGCCGCGCCACCGCAGTCTCGCCACGGCGTAGGCGGCGCCGAGCGCGACGACCAGTGCGAGGAGTACGGCTCCGAGGGTGACCAGGACGCTGTTGCGCCAGAACAGGGCGAAGTCGTCGGCCTGGACGGCGGCGCGGAAGTGGTCGAAGGTCCACGCGCGCGGGATCAGGCTGGGGTCGTAGGACTGGATGTCGCGGGACGGCTTGAAGGCGGTCGTGACCATCCAGTACACGGGGAAGAGGCAGATCGCGACGGTCAGGGTGGCGGCCGCGTGGAGCGGAAGCCTGCGGAGGGCGCGCCGCGGGGTGGTCCTGCGGGTCGTGGTCACAGGTGCTCTCCTTCCTGGCGGAACAGTTGGCGGAAGTAGAGGACGAGGACGCCGCTCATGAGCAGGACGGTGACCATGGAGGCGGCCGATCCCAGGTCGTAGCGCTGGTTGGCGAGGGCGGTCTGCACGGCGTAGACCGGCAGGATGGTGGTGGCGTCGCCGGGTCCGCCGCGGGTCATCACCCAGATCTGGACGAAGGCCTTGAAGGTCCAGATCACCTCCAGGGAGAGCACGAGCATGAAGATCGGTCTCACGAGGGGGAAGGTGACGGAGCGGAAGATCCTCGCCGCGCCGGCGCCGTCGAGGCGGGCGGATTCGTAGAGTTCCTCGGGCACGGTGGTGAGGGCCGAGTAGAGGGTGACGGCGGCGAACGGTACGGACTGCCAGACGATGAGGACGACGAGGATCGTGAAGGCGGCGGGGCCGTCGGCGAACCAGGTGTAGCCCTCGAAGGAGCTGAGGCCGAGGCTGGTCAGGGTCTCGTTGACGATGCCGAACTGGGAGTGGAAGAGCCACTGGAAGACGGTGGTGGCGGCCACGACGGGCACCGCCCACACCAGGACGAGGGAGCTCAGGACGACGGTCCTGCCGATCCTGCCCAGCCGTTCGATCATCAGGGCGACCAGCGTCGACAGGATCATGATGGCGACGACGTTGACGGCCATGAACAGGAAGGTGCGGCGGACGACCTCCCAGAACCTGGGGTCGCTCAGCAGGGTCTGGTAGTTGCGCAGTCCGACGAACTCGGCGTCGCCCCTGATCAGTTCGCGCAGCCGGAAGTCCTGGAAGGAGATGAGCAGGGCCCGGCCGAACGGGTAGAGCAGCAGGTAGAGCATGCCCAGGACGGCCGGGGCGATCAGCAGGTAGGGGCCGAGGGTGAGGGCGCGTCCGCGGTGCGGCCGCCGCCGGGAGGAGCGGGGAGGGCGGGAGGAGCGGGCGGGGCGGGGGGTGCGGGCTGGGCGGGGGGTGCGGGAGGGGCGGGCGGAGCCGACGGGATGGGCGGGCATGTGTCAGGAACCGCTGTTCAGGGTGGTGGTGATGGACTGGGACGCCTTGGCGGCCTCGGACTTGGGGTCGCGGCCGGTGAGCACGGCCGTCATGTAGTCCTTGATGGGGTTCTTGGCTTCGACGGCGGCCCACTGCGGGGTGTTGGGCGTGGCGTGTCCGTTGGCGGCGCCGACCGCCATGGCCGCGGCGCCGGGGTCGGAGGCGACGGCGGCGGCCAGGTTGGTCTTGTTCGGGACGTAGCTCATCGCGAGGGCGAGCTTCTTCTGCCAGGCGTCGCCGGCGAGCTCCTTGATGAAGGTGTACGCCTCCGCCTGGTGCGCGGCGGCGGAGGGGACGACGAGGTCGGAGCCGCCGGTGAAGACCGCTCCCGGGGTGCCGGCGGTCTTGCCGGGGATCGGGAAGAAGCCCAGCTTGCCCTTGAGGGCGGGGTTGCTCTGCGCGATGACGTTGGCGCCGCCGGGGGTTGCGATGATCTGGGCGATCTGGCCCTTGGCCATGACCTCGGCCTGGAGCGGGCGGGATTCGTCGGAGTCCCTGGGGCCCTTGCCGAGTGCTTGGAGCCGCTTGTAGAAGTCCATGGCTCTCATGGCTTCGGGGCTGTCGAGGCCTCCCTTCCAGGTCTTGCCTTCCTGGACCGCGAGGTCGCCGCCCTCGTCCCAGATGAAGCCGGAGAGGGTGTACCAGTTCTGTCCGGGCAGGTAGATGCCCTGGACGCCGTTCTTGTTCAGCTTCTCGGTGGCGGCGAGCCACTGGTCACGCGTCTTGATCTTCGTGGCGTCGATGCCGGCCTTCTGGAACAGGTCGTTGCGGTAGATGACGACCCGGTTGGCGGCGTAGTACGGGATGCCGTACTGCTTGCCGTCCCAGGCGCCGGGTTCGGCGAGGCCCTTGAGCCAGAAGTCGCCGCCGAGCTCGGCGGTCTTGTCGCTGAGGTCGGTCAGTCCGCCGCTCTGGGCGTACTGGGCGACCTGGGTGTTGCCGACCTCGATGACGTCGGGGGCGTCGTTGCTGGCCAGGGCCGCTGTGACCTTCTCGCCGATGCCCTCCCACTCCTGGATCTGGATCTTGAGGTCGATGTCCGGGTGGGCCTTCTCGAAGCCGGCTTCGAACTCCTTCTGGAAGGCGTCCGAGACGCTTTCGCGCATCAGCCACACGTCGAGGGCGGTCGGCCCTGCGGTGTTCTTCTCCTCGCCGCCGGACGAGGAACAGGCGACGAGTCCGGTGCTCAGGAGCATGGCGCCGAGCAGGGCAAGGGGGCGGTGCTTCATGGTTCACCTCAGGGGAGCATGGGAAGGAGAGGCAAACACCGACCTGACCAGTTGGCCGCCGAGTGTTTACCAGTCGGTGCGGGGATGAAGGTGGCATGGACCAATGACGACGGTCAACCCCCGCAGCAAAGCGGGAATTCGGCCAGCAAGTGCCCAGAAGAGGCCACACACCCCCGGACCTGCATCGCTCCTGCGACCTGACCAGCAGACCAGTTATAGTTGACCAGCAGACTTCCCGACGACGAACGAGAGCCCCGTATGGAGATCGACGCGGCAGCCTCCGGCGCGATGCTCAAGCGCGAGCGGGTCCGTGACGCGATCCTCGAGCTCATCGAGGCGCGACGGCCCGGCGACGCCATCCCGTCCGAACGCGCCCTCTGCTCCCGGCTGGGCGTGTCACGCCCCACCCTGCGCGCGGCCGTCGACGAGCTCGTCGTCGCCGGACTGCTCGTCCGTGAGCACGGCCGGGGCATGTTCGTGGCCGCGGAGAAGATCACCCAGGAGCTGGTCTCCGACCGCAACGCCTTCAGCCTCCCCCAGGCCGGCGGCACGTGGACCAGCAGACTCCTGGAGTTCAGCACCCTCCCGGCCGGCGCCCGCGTCAGCCGCAAGCTGCGCATCTCCCCCGCCGCGCAGATCCTCTACGTGGCCCGCCTCCGCCTCGTCGACGGCTCCCCCATGGCCATCGAGCACCTCCACGTGCGCACCGACCTCGCCCCCGGCCTGACCAGTGAAGAACTGGAGCAGGGCGACCTCTACGACCACCTGCGCGACCGCCACGGGGTCCAGGTCAGCGAGGCCGTCCAGTCCATCGAGCCCACCGTCGTCACCCGCGCCGAAGCCGACCTCCTGGACGTCCCCGAGCTCTCCCCCGCCCTCCTCTTCGAGCGGCTCACCACCGACACCCGCGGCCGCGCGGTCGAGTACGTCCACTCCCTCTACCGCGGCGACCGCTACCGCATCGTCTCCCGCCTCACCCTCAGCGCCCACGACGACAAGACCTCCACCAAGGAAGGCCACCACCCCGGCATCCCCCCGGGCGACTTCCCCACCGGCGACCCGGTCACCTTCTCCACCCGCGGCGTCGTCCAGCAGAACCCCTGAGGCCCACCTGTCACTCCAGCCGCACCCTCGCCTCCAGCTCGTCCTCGTTGGGCAGGCCGAGGAAGGTGTCCAGGAGCCGCCCCTCGATGTGGTGCGCGTCCCAGACGGAGGCGCGTTCCAGGCCGACGCACTCCTCGGGGGTGGCGGGGCGGACGGCGCCTTCCGAGTCGAAGATCGTGCACTTGCGGAAGTCGGCGAGGTCCTGGGTGAACCGGACGACGGGCCGGGCGGCCTCCCCCGCCAGGGGTCGGAATCCGATCGACGGCCAGTGCTCGGCCGACGGCAGACGGACGGCCTGCGCGAAGAGCAGGGGCCTGGCGTCGATGTCGTCCAGGTCGGCGGAGGGGTCCAGGGTGCGGTAGTCGTAGAAGCCGGTGTAGGTGTCGGTGAGGACGCGGCCGTAGGCGTAGGAGCCGTCGGCGAGCGGGATGCGCACGTAGGTGCCGGGGGTCATCGCTGCCCCAGCAGCTTGCGCGCCAGCTGTTTGAACGGGGTGCCCGTGAAGGGGGCGAGCTCGCCGAACTCCAGGGATGCCGCCGCGTGGAAGATCTCGCCCATGATGCTGTCCTTGCGGACTCCTCGTTCTTTGTTCTCGGTCAGCCGGGGGCCGGGATCGCTGTCCGACCAGGCTCCGCCGCTGAAGTCCTTGGCGCCGATCCGGACCGCCTCCCTCGCCCCGTGGGCATCGATGAGCTGCTGCTCCCTGCCCCGGATGGCGAGGTAGGCGGCGTCGCGGTAGCGCTCCGCGTAGTTGTCGGCGAGTCCGACCATGTACTTGTCCAGCTTGGCGACGCCGTAGTCCCCGTCGCCCGGCTCCTCGCGCTCGTCCACGTGGTGGTTGCGGTCGCGGTTCTTCATGGCGTCCTCAGCCTGGGCCTCCCAGGGGAGGGTCAGGTCGATCTTCGCGCTGGTGCGGCCCGAGTAGACCCGCCCGGTCTTCTTGTTGACCTTCGTGTACGTGACGTACACCCGCCCCGTCTGCGGCCCGCTCCGCTTGCGTTTGGGGTCCTCGACCGGGATGGGGAACGGGGAGTGGACGAGTTCCTGGACCTTTTCGAGCACGGGGAACGCCGCCCCCTGCCTCCTCAGCCCGAGGGGGTTGCCGTGCATCACGATGCCGGCCGCTCGTTGCATGTGGATCTGTACCGTGAGCGCCATCGCGGCCGCCGCCAGCGCCTGCGCGGCCAAGAGCACCCCCGCCCCTCCCGTGGCCAGCCCGCTCGCGGGCAGGGGAGCGGTGGCCGCGGCGCCTCCGGTCACGGGAGCGGCGGCCGCTGGAGCGGTGGCGGCACCGGCTCCCCCGTTGATCACGGCGGCGCTGCCCCACCGCGCGGCCGCCCGCTCCAGCGCCCCGGCCGCTTGCTTCAGCGTCTCGATGGCACCCTCGGTGAGAACCGGGGCGGGCTCGTGCCCGGTCCGGTCGACCAGCGTGACCGGGTTCCCCCGCGCGTACCGGTACAGGTTCGGTCCGTCGACGAGCCCCGAGGGGTCGGCGCTCGTCCATCTGCCGAGCCAGCAGGCGTAGTAGCGGGCGCCGTGCAGGGCGAGGCCCGTCTCCTCGTCGCGTTCCATGCCGGTGTAGCGGTAGCGCTTGGGCGTCTCCGTGCGGCTGCGGACGGCCTGGTACGTCGTGCTGCCGTAGGGCGCGTACTCCTCGTACGAGATGATCTGGGCCCGCTCGTCGAGTTCGAGGCTCGACGAGCCGAGGTGGTTGCCCGACTGGTAGCGGATCAGGCGGGGTGGTGCGGGGTCGGTGCCTTCGGTGTCGCGGGTGCGGAGCTCGGTGAGGACGAAGCGTTCCTCGCCGGCGCCGGAGCCGCCTCCCGCGTCCGCGCTCGTGTGCACGGTCTCCCGTTCGAACACGGCGGTGTCCCTGCCGATGGGGCCGCGGTGGCGGCGGAAGACCTCGAAGTCCCCGAGGTAGATCCGTTCCTCGACGAGGCCCGGTGCCTTCTCCCACACCTTGCGGACCCGTCGCCCCTCGGCGTCGTACACGCAGAAGACCGTGCCGCCTCCGCCGAGGTCCGCGCGTCGCAGCCGGTCGGTGTGGTCCCAGTGCAGGTTGGGGCCGGGGGTGCCGCCGCCGAGGTGCGGCATGCGGATCATGTTGCCGTGGCGGTCGTGGGCGTACGGCTCGACGAGCGGCGGTGTGGTGCCGCCGGGGTTCACGGTCGTGGCGCTGAGTCGGTTGCCGGTCTTGACGGGGGTGCCCGCCGTGCCGTCCTCCAGGAGGCTGGTGTCGGTGTAGGTGTGGCCGCGGGTCCAGCCCGCGTGGGCGGGGTCGCTGCCGCGGTGCTGCGTCCGCAGGATGTTGCCGACCAGGTCATGGACGTATCGCTCGACGTATGTCCCCATGCTCTGTTGCGTGTTGGGGTGGTCGAGGCGGGTGGGGAAGGCGTTGGCGGCGTCGGGCGCGGTGGGGGGTCTGCGGGTGCCGTCGGCCTGCTGGCCGAGGTGCTCGCGGCCGGTGGCCTGGATCAGGCGGTAGAGCGCGTCGTGGACGTAGTCGTTGCTCGGCTCCACCCGCTGGTTGCGGAAGAACACGGTCTGCTGGGCGTCGTCCTGGACGTGGGTGACGTTGCCGGACGGGTCGTAGGTGTAGCGGAGGTTCTGGAGGCCGCATGTCCCGGCGGGCGGTGGGGGGTTGTCCGGGCTGTCGCAGTCCTCGGGGAACGACGGGCCTCGCCCGGTGACGAGGTGGACCAGGCGGGAGGTCAGCGGGTCGTGCCGGTAGCGGGTGGTGGCGCCGTTCTTGTGGGCGACGCGGACGCGCCTGCCGTGGGCGTCGTACGCGGTGTCGGCGATGCCCACCGGGGACGGCGGCTCGACGGCCGGGTCGAGCAGCGCGGGCGGCGGTGTGGTGTGTTCCAGCCAGACGTCGACGCGGTCGAGCAGGCCCGCCTCGTTGAAGACCGGCTGGACGACGTGGAGCCGTCCAGGGGCGAGGTCGCTGTGCGGCAGGGTCGCCTGGACGGTCCGGTTCAGCGCGTCGTAGCGCACGCTGTTCTCGAAGGACTCCTCCGCCATCCTCGGCTCCGCCGACCAGTCGGGCAGCGCCTGGTAGTCGGCGGTCAGGGTGCGGGTGTGGTGGAGCGCGTTCCCCTTGAAGTCGTACGCCTCAAGGGGCGTGCCGGCCGCGTCGAGCCGCGCGTTGACGGCGGCGCCGGCACCGTCGAAGTGCCGCAGCACTCGGGTGCGCAGGTTGAGCCGCCGCGCGCGGGCTTCGTCGGCGGGTGAGGCGTCCGGGGCGGGCTCGCCGTACTCGATGCGCTCGATCAGCACGTCGCGGTCGAGGGTGCGCGGGTCGGAGGCGGTGTCCCCGTCGGCGACCGTGCCGCGCACGGTTCTGGCGACGCGACGGCGCAGGGCGTCGTGGGTGACCGCGAAGGTGTGGCCCCTGCTGTCCCATGCGCGGATCGGGTTTCCGGCGACGTCCGGCAGGCTCCAGCGCGCCCCGGCCTCCATGCTGTCCTGATGGATCCGGTGGCCGAGCATGTCGTACTCGTACCGGACGACGACACGCCCCAGCGGGTCGCCGGCCTGCGTCACGGTGTCCCGCACCAGGCGCTGGTTGCCCTCGATGTCGAGCTCGGTGCGGGTGGCGACGGTGTCCTCGGTGCCGTCGAGGTCGTGGCCGGCGCAGACGACACGGTTGCGTTCGACCGTGAGGAAGGGCCGCCCCAGCGCGTCGAGATGGGTGGTGGCGGGCGTGTCCGCGTGTGCGGCGGCGCGTTCGGCCGCCGCCTGCTCGTGCGGGCCGAGCGCGCCGCCGGTCCGCTGAGCGTGCCAGGTCTCCCACGGGGTGGCCGGCTCGGCGGTGGTCAGCGCCGTGAAGTAGCGGGCGAGCAGGCCCCGTACGTCGGGGTCGGTGCGCGGGTCGCCGGTCTCCGCGCCTCGGGGTGCGCAGGTGTCGTTGGCGTCGTAGGTCGTCTGGTCCCAGGGGCCGAACACGACCTTCTCGTACGTGTGGTGGGGGTGCAGGGTCGCGACGACGCGTCCGAGGGGGTCGTGGAAGAGCACGGAACTGACGCCGGCCGTCACGCCGAACTCGAACTCGGGTGTGGCGGTGAAGAAGGGCTCGTACTGGCGGACCGGCTTGCCCTTGTTGTTGTGGACGACCCAGCCGCTGCGCACCCAGCGCGCGCCGACCACCGGGCCGCCGTCGGTCAGGGGCCCGGGTTCGGCGCGTGACGTGCGCTGGATCTCGCGGCCGAGGCCGTCCGTGTAGCCGTACGCGGTCCGGACCCTGAGGCCCTGCGGTGGCAGGGGGTCGTGGTGGTGTGTCTCGCGGGTGAGGGTGACGACCACTGCGGGGCGGCCGAGGCGGCGGAAGCGGTCGAGGTCGTACACGACGCGGCTGGTGGCCCCGGCGAGCAGCTCCGCCGCTGCCGCGTCGGGATCGGCCGCCGCCATGAGGGCGTCGACACGCTCGGGGGCGGGGTCGGTGGGCAGCCCGTCCAGGGTGTCGCCTTCGGCGGGCGCCGGGGCCGCCTTGCCCATGGTCGCGGTGGCGGTGACCATGCCGAGGGCGTCGAAGGCCACCTCGGTCCGGTTGCGGTTGGCGTCGGCGAGGCGGCGGGGCTGGAGGACGCGGTAGTCGTTGGCCTCGACCGTGGTGCGGTTGCCGAGCGGGTCGCGCACCTCCACGGTCAGCAGGTCGTCGCCGTCGAGGTCGACCACGGTGTCCTGCCCGAAGGGGTCGCGCTGCCGACGGACGACGAAGTGGTGTCGGAGGGCCCGCGCCAGTTCGGCGGCCGGCGGATCGTCGGGGGCGGTGGAGAAGTACGACCGTCCGGACGGCAGCCACCAGTGGTCGTCGGGGTCGGTGGCGGGGAAACGCCCGTCCGCCTTGAGCGTCCGGCCCGCCAGGTAGCCGCCCCGGTCGCCCGCCGTCCCGGCGAGGACGTCCGCCGGTTCCGGCAGCAGGCTCTCCGGGGAGCCGTCGGGGCGGGGCCTGCGGTAGACGGCGGCGAGGAGCCCGGGGGTGAGGGCGAGGGTGTAGCTCTCGCCGGTCGTGGCGCGGGATTCCAGCTGTCCCAGAGGGAGGACGCGCGCGAGGTCGTCGCCACGGTAGTGGACCCGGGCGTGCTCGACGGGGCGGCGGCAGGGTTCGGGCGTGGGCCGCTCCTCGTACGCCACCTCCCGGGCGTACCGGTGCCGCAGCCGCCCGCCGCTGCCGGGGACGCGCTCCACGAGGTCATCGGCGAGGAAGCGGCCGCGCGGCCCGGTGGGGGCGTAGCCGGTCAGCTCGAAGGTGCGCGTCTCGCAGGTCACGGGGTGGCGCCACACGGCGGCGGTGTCGAGGCCGTTGGTGACGCGCCGCTCCGTGTACATGAGGAGGGGCGTCGTCTGCCGGGCGCGGTCGGCCGGGTGGAGGGCGTCGAGGGCGGGGTTGGGGACGGTGCGGTCGGTGCCGTCCGCGTCGGTCGTGACCACGTGGGTACGGCGGCCGTAGCCGATGGCGGCTTCCTTGAGGACGGTGCCGTACGGGTCGACGTCGAGGATCAGGGTGTGCTGGGTGCGCGGATCGGCGGCGTTCCGCTCGTAGTGGTGGGTGAGCGTCTCGCGCGGCCGGACGTCGAAGACGGCGTGCTCGTGCGCACCGCGCCCCTGGAGGCGCCGGACGGTGAAGTTCTGCTCGGTGACCGTGTACGGGGTCCGGGCGCGGGCCCGCTCGGCCGGGGTCGACCGGGCGACGGCGTCGTCGGCGTACACCTCGCGCCGCAGCAGCGCTCCCTTGAGGGCGCGGCACGCCTGCCGTTCCTCCTCGTCGGAGAGGCCGGGGGGCAGCGGGGTGTCGTCGAGGAGCAGCTCCCTGGCGCCGGCCGGGGTCAGCCCGGGTTCGCGGAAGTACTCCCCCTCGTGGTGGCGGGAGACGCGCTCGCGGCCGAGCCGGTCGCCGGTGTGGAACCAGGACTTGGTGTGCGCCGGTGGCACGTACGCCGCCGGGTCGGCGTTGCTCGCGTCGCCGCTCGCGTGCCCGCCCGTGACCGCTTCGATCTCCTCGGTGTCCCACTGCTCGACCATGCCGAACCCGCAGAACTCGCGCTCCGCTCCGTCGTAGCGGCCGTGGTGGTAGCGGTAGCGGGTGGTGAAGCGGTTGCGGCTGACGTGGTCGTACGTCTCCACGCGTTCGATCACGTGGACGGGGAAGGCCAGCCGGGCGATCCACGGCCGTCCCTCCTGCTTGTCCTGGAGGTAGAACTTCGTCGACGGCGCGTAGCTCAGCCGGGTCTCGGCGCCGAGGTTGTTGGTGACGCCCACGAGCAGATGGGGCTTGGTGCCTCCCATGAGGTTGACGAACCTCATGGTCCGGCCGGCGTCCGGGGCGAGCGGGGAGGACCAGACGAGGCAGGCGGTTCCGTCGCCGAGAAGGTCGGCCGTGGCGACGCTGCCGGCGTTGTCGATCCGGGGGAAGGCGCGCAGTGCGCGGGGTGAACTCCACGCGTTGCCGGACTGGTTGAAGTAGAGCCGTACGCCGTCGCGGTGGAGGTAGACGAGGTCGGTGGTGCCGGAGCCGTCGATGTCGGCCAGCCGGACGCGCTGCGGGTCGAACGCGTCCGGGTGGTCGAACCAGGGCGCGTTCTCCATCGTCACCTTGGCGCCGAAGCGCCCGTGGCCGAGGTTGGGCCAGTAGCAGACTTCGCCGTTGCGGACGCGGACCAGGTCGGCCAGTCCGTCGCCGGAGAGGTCGGCGAGATGCACCGTGTCCGTACCGTCGGAGAAGACGGCCCGGGGGCCGTGCTCCTCGTCGCCGGCGACGGCGAGCTGCCGGGCGGCCTCGAATCCCTCCTCCGCGAGCGAGCGGTACCAGACGAGGGAGGAGTCCTCGGTCATCAGGACGTCGGCGTGGCCGTCCCCGTCCAGGTCGGCGATGCGGGCGTTCGCGGCGTTCAGCGGGCTGCTCGGGAGCGAGGCGAACGGCCGCAGCGGCTGCCACCCCTCGGCCTCGTCGTGCTCGTACACACCGGGCGCGGTCCCCTGCGTGACGACGACGTCCACGAGTCCGTCCCCGGCGAGGTCCACGAACTCGGCGCCGCCGCCGGGCGGGAGCGCCGGCATGGCACCGACGTGCTCGACCGGCGCGAACCGGACGCGGGCGGCCGGGCCGCCCCCGGGGGCGGGGTCCGGCAGCGGGCTGATGTTCCGCTGGTAGAACCAGGCGCCCGACTGTTCCGCGAGCACACCGGGAATGCCTTCGCCGTGCAGGTCGATCCAGCGGTACGTCGTCCCGTCCACGCCGGCCGGAAGGTTCGCCACGGAGCGGGGGTCGACGGTCTCCACCGTGTCCCGCACCGTCGGCTCCGCGTACGTGAACTCCACCGGTGGCATGCTGCGGCGGACGTACCCGGCGCCCTCGCGGCGGTGGCCGTGCTCCGTGACCGCGCGCAGGAACGCGTACACGGGCCGGTCGGACGCCGCCGGATCGCCCTCGCCGCCGTGGACGAGCTCGGTCGACCGCACCAGGCAGTCGACACCGACCCCGTCCGTCTCCGTGCCGGGGAAGTGGTGGAACATCAGCACCCGGCGGCACAGCCGGCCGGTGCGCACCTCGAAGCCCGCCCGGTACGACGAGAACGCGTCCGGGCGCAGCGGCCACGGGAAGCGGAGGGCACCGGTGTCGTCGACGGCCTCGTCGTCGCGGGGCCCTGGCGCGTCCGTGTCGTGGTCGCCGTAGTCGAGCACGGCCTCGAACATCCAGCCGCCGGCGGCCACTCGGGCGTCCAGGAAGTGGGGGCGCGCGCCGTTCTCGTCCAGGGCCGGCGTGCGGTTGCCGTAGAGGACGCGCTTCAGATAGCGGTTGGCGGTCCTGCGGACGTCGTCACGGGCTCCCCTGTTGCGTTCCTGCGGTGCGCCGAGGTCGACGCCTGTGCCGTCCTCGGACTTGTAGCGGTAGAGGACGACGCCGCCCTTGTCGTCGCGGGTCTCGGAGATCAGCCAGCTGAAGACGCGGCCGGGGTCGGCGGGATCGGCGATGCGGTGCTCCGGGCCGAGCCCGTAGACGGTGAGGACGTTGTCCTTCGACAGCGACCGCCAGTGGACGTCGCCGACCGGGGGCGCGGCGAGGGCTTCGCCGGACGCGTCACCGCCCGCCCCGGACGGATCCGGAGCCTCTCCCGGCAGGGCGACGGCCGTCCAGCGCTCGATCCGGGCGCAGGCGCCCTCGACGCGCGGCCGGTAGCGGCGGACCCGGTGGCCGTCGATCTCGTCCTCGTGGACGACGAGCCGGCCGCCGGGGCCGCGTACCCAGTCGCCCTCGGGGTCCCGGGTGTGGCCGGGGTGGGCGGTGACCCAGTCGCCCGTGGGGTCCTGTCGGTGGACGGGCACGAGGTCGTCCTCGCCGGAGAGCACGAAGACGTCGGAGTCGACGGCGTCGAGGTACCTGGGCAGGCCCTTGTCCGTCTTCCGCGTGACCGAGGGGACCGGCAGGCTCCAGCCGAAGCCGAAGGGCCCGTTGCCCGCCCCGGAGTCGTAGGCGAGGGCGAGGCGCGGCCCGAATCCCGCGCGGCCGGGGCTGGTGACGATGGGCACGGAGACCGATCCGGTGCCGGTCGCGGGGTTGGCGGTGAACGTCTCCCCGATGCCACGGATCGCTCCCCCGCCCTTCGGGAGCGCCACCTGGGGCGCGGCCGCGACGAACCGCCGCTCGTCGGCCCCGGCTGCTTCTCGTTCGCCCGTCACCACGCGCGGTCGCCTCCGCCTCGAACCCGCCCGCTCACAGCCCTCACGTTCCTCGTGCCCACGGTCCTCTTGCTCACGGTCCTCGTGCCCGCCGTCCTCTTGCTCACGGTCCTCGTGCCAGCCGTCGTCATGCCCACGGTCCTCGTGCCCAAGGTCCTCTCGCCCCCGGCCCTCTCGCTCCCGGCCCTCTCGCCGACACGACCGGCGACACGACCGGCGTCACCCGGTCCGCCGATCGCCCGCCGCCACCTCACCGGAACGGTGCCGCGCCCCGTCACGAGACGAACACCTCGCTCGTGGCGGTCAGCTGATGCGGTGCGCCCGTGGGCGTGGCGGGTTTGGCCCGGACGGTGCCGCCGGCCACCAGGACCCTGCCGTCGGCCAGGACGACCGCCGCGAAGTCGCTGCGGCCGACCGCCATGCCGGGGATCGCCGTCCACGTCCGCGTCCCGGGGTGGTACCGGGCGGCGCTTCGGTAGCCCGCGTCGCTCAGCAGGTAGTTGCCGCCGCCCATCACCAGCACCTCCCCTGTGCGCAGCCGTACGGCCCGGTGCTGGGTCCGGCCGCAGGGCATGTCGTTCTCCCGGGTCCAGCGGCCGCCGTCCGCCGGGTGCCAGCGCTCGGTCGTCGCCCGGCTGTACGGGTCGAGCCGGCCGCCGGCACGGCCTTCGTTCTCGGCGCCTCCGGTGGCCAGGACGGACCCGTCGGCCAGGACGGTCAGCTCGTGGCCGCTGCGTGGAGCCGCGAGGCTGCCCGTCGGCGTCCACGTGTCCGTCGCCGGGTCGTAGCACTCGGCGTACGCCAGTCCTGAGCCGCCGCGCCAGTCGTGACGGGTCGCCACCCAGCCGCCCGCGACCAGGACCCGGCCGTCCGGGAGAGCGACCGCCGGGTGGGCGGACCGGGCGTCGGTCATGTCCGCGGCCTTCGCCCACCCCGGAGTCCCCGGGTCGAACAGCTCCGCCGACTGCAAGGTGCGTTCCGACCCGGCCGACCGCGTCCCCGTGCCCCCGGCGACCAACACCCTCCCGTCCGGGAGGAGCGTCGCCGAGTGTCCGCAGCGGGCCTCGTGCAGTTCGCCCGCCGGGCTCCACTCGCCGGACCCGGGATCGTAGACCTCGGCGGTGGCCAGCGGCCGTGACGGAAAGGAGTTGGGACCGGTGACTCCGCCGGTCACCAGGACCCGCCCGTCGGCGAGCAGCGTGGTGGCGTGCAGCCGCCGTGCGGTGGCCAAGGGCCGCCCCGGTGACCAGGCTCCGTCGCGAGGGTCGAACAGCGCCGTTGCGTCCTGCGCGCCGAGGCTCGCGTCCGCCCCTCCGGCCATCAGGACGCGCCCGTCGGCCAGTCGTACGGCTCCGCCGGCCGCCCCCGACAGGATGCGTTCCCAGGGCAGGGGCCCGGCGGCGGACCAGCGGCCGGGGTCGCGTCGGTCGTCCGTCACGGTGTGAACACCTCCGCCGTCGCCGCCGGGACGTCGACGCCGATCGTCGGGACCGCGACGCCGCTGCGGGCCACGCCCCCGGCCGCCAGGACCCGCCCGTCGTCGAGGACGGCCGCGCCGAAGGCCCAACGGCCGGTGGCCATCGGCCCGGCCACCGCCCAGGCCCGCGTGTGCGGGTCGTAGCGCAGCGTCCCGGCGTGACCGATGTCCTGGCAGGCGTGGTCGACGCCGCCGCAGACCAGTACCTCGCCCGTGCCGAGGAGCAGGGCGCGGTGGTGGCCGCGGCCCCACGGCATCGGCGGTTCGGACCGCCATTCCTCGGCCACGGGGTCGTAGCGCTCGGCACCAGCGAGGCTGTGCGGGTCGTAGCGCCCGTCGTCCGCGGCACGGAGCCAGGAGCCGCCGAGCGTCAGCACGCTGCCGTCGCCGAGGACCAGGGCCTGATGGGCGCAGCGTGCCTCGTACAGCGCGCCGGTGGGGGCCCATGTGCCGGTCCTCGGGTCGTAGAGCTCGCAGAGGCCCAGGGTCGCGCACCGGCTGCGGCCGATGTCGGCGAGGCCGCCCAGGACGAGGACCCGCCCGTCGTGCAGCAGGACGGCCTGGTGGTGCCAGCGGGCGTCGCCCATCTCCCCCGTCGGGGTCCAGGTGCCGGTAGCAGGGTCGTAGAGCTCGGCGGAGGCGAGCGTGCGCAAGGTACGGGCGTCACGGGGCCGTGTGCCGCCCGCGACGAGGATCCGCCCGTCGGGCAGGGGGGTGGCCGTGTGCCCGTGGCGGGGTTCGTGGAGCGCGCCGGTGAGGGTCCAGGTCGCGTCGGCGGGGTCGTACACCTCGGCGGTGCTCAGGGCCGGCGGCGGATAGGCCTGCGGTCCGGTGATGCCTCCGGCGGCGAGGACCCGGCCGTCGGCCAGCGGGGTGAGGCTGTGCATGCGCCTGGCTTGGCGGAGCGGGGCGGTGGCGGTCCAGCGGGATCCGGCCGGATCGAAGAGTGCGGCCGTGTCCAGGGACCGCAGGGCCTGTCCGGCGCCGCCGGCGAACAGGACGCGCCCGTCCGGCAGTCGTACCGGTCCGTCCTGCTGCCCGTGCTGCATCAGGAGGGGGAAGGGTGGTGTGCCGGCCGGCGTCCACCGGCCGGAGGGCAGGGCGGGCGTCCTTCGGGCGGCGGGCCGGGGGCCTGCCGGGGTGGTGGGTCGTTCGCCGCCGTCGGCGAGCAGCGTACGCATGGGGGTCCTTCCCTCCCTCACGGCCGGTTACGGCGCGTAGATCTCCGCGGTGGCGGTGACCCGGTCCTCGCCGGGCAGCGGAGCCGCTGGCCCTGACTCCTCCAGGCCTCCCATGACGAGCACCCGGCCGTCGGCGAGGCCGATCGCGGCGGGGGCCCAGCGGCCGCGCAGCATCGGGAACTCCTTGGACCAGGTGCGGGTGGCGGCGTCGTAGAGCGTGGCGTTCTGGTATCCGACGGACATCGAGGCGTCGTCGGTGCCTCCGAGCACGAGGACGTCGCCGGAGGCGAGCCGGACGGCCCGGTGGTGGCTGCGGCCCCACGGCATCTGCCCGTCGGCGGTCCAGCGGTCCGCCGCCGGGTCATAGCGTTCGGTGGTCCACTGGCTGTACGGGTCGTAGGTCCAATCGTCGTCGACGAAGCCCCGCATGTCGCCGCCGGTGACAAGCACCGCGTTCCCCGGGAGCGGGGTCGCCTGGTGGCTCTTGCGGGCGGTCGCGAGCCCGGCGGTCGGCGTCCAGGCGTCCGCCACCGGGTCGTACAGCTCGCAGTGGGCGAGGGCCGTGTGGCTGCCGCGACCCACGGCGAGGATCCCGCCGACCATCAGCACGCGGCCGTCGTCGAAGCGCACCGCAGGGTGTCCGAAGCGGGCGTCGGTCATCGACCGGACCCGCGTCCACGTCCCCGTACCCGGGTCGTACGCCTCCGCCGTCCGCAGGGTCCGGTGGGAGTCGGCCGAGCGGACGGCGGCGCCGCCCGCGACCAGGACCCGGCCGTCGGGCAGCAGGGTCGCCGAGTGCGAGAACCGCGCCTCGCGCAGCGACCCCGTGGCCGCCCAGCCACCGGTGGCCGGGTCGTACACCTCGCACGAGCCGAGGCCGGTGGCCGGGACGGGCCCGGGCGGCTCGCCGATCCCGCCGGCCACCAGGACCCGGCCGTCGGCGAGCAGGGTCGTGGAGTGCAGCCTCCGGCCGGTCCACAGAGCCCCGGAGGACGACCAGGTGCCGGAGGCGGGATCGAACAGGGCGGTCACGTCGGTGGGGACCCGGCGCCCGTCCTCACCGCCCGCGAGCAGGACCCGGCCGCCGGCCAACTGGACGGCCGCATCGGCGGGTTGCGCCCAGAACCCGGCGAACGGCATCTCGCCCGATGACGTCCAGCGGCCGGGGACGGCGGCGCGCGCGGTGTCCGTGGGCGCGGCGGCGCCCGCGGACGGTTCCGCCGGGCGCACGGGCCGCCTGCGCGGCTCCCCGATCACGTCGTGACCGCCGGATCCGCCGGCGCCCCCACCGCGTACTGCCACACGAGCAGCAGGTCCTCGAAGGCGTCCGGGTTCAGGCGCCCTTCGTGGAGCAGCTCGGGCGCGAGCGCCGCGATCGCGGCGGCGGAAACGGTCACCCGCCACTCCTGGTCGGTCTCGGTCACGGTCCCGCCCACCCCGTCCGCACCGGCCCTCGGCTGTCCGGCCAGCGCCGGATCGGGCGTCAGCGTGAGGTCTCCGTGCGCACCACCCGGCCCGCTCAGGGCGACGGCCAGCTCCCTGCCCCCCGGATAACAGTCCCGGAAGCGCTTCGAGGAGCCGGGTGCGCGGTCCGTGGACAGGACGAGGACCAGTTCGGGCCGCTTGAGTGTGGTCGCCCGGTCGTGGAAGAGGTACGGGAAGTGCCTCTTGGAGAGGGCGAAGGAGAGCGTGGCCGGCGCGCCGGCGGGGGCGGCGAGGAACCGGCTCCACTGGTCGGGGAACTCCCGGCGCGCGCTGAGGTGCCGGTACAGGCCGGTGCCGCCGGACGTGTGCAGCCAGCCGCCGAGTGCCTTGTGCAGCTCCGCGACGGCGGCCGCGGCCAGGGTCGCCCCGCCGTCCCTCGCGGTGTACCGGAGCTGCATGACGACGTCGCTGATGGTGCCGTAGTCGAACTGGCGGAACGAGTCCGGCAGCGACAACTGCCACTCGCCGATGGCCCCCGCACCTTCGAAGGGCAGGAACCGCTCGTCACGCAACGTGCCGTCGAACAGCCCGGCGTCGTCCTGCCCGGTGCTCGTCACCACCGACTGCACAGGCCCGATGTGGTCCCGGAAACGGATGTCCCCGGGCTGCCGGCCGTGCTTGCCACCGTTCAACCGGGACACGAGCCGCACACTGCTCTTCAGCAGCGTGGCGGTGAGGTTCACCCCCGTGTACGGGCCCACCACACACGGCACGGTGAAACTGACCTGCTTCAGACGGCGCATGTAATGACCCGGCGTGTCCAGGTCGAACAGCGCCTCCGGCAGGGACACGAACGCCCTCCCGGTCTCCTTGAGGCTCTGCAGCGCCCCGGGGTCGAACTGCGCGAGCGAGATCCGCTTCGTCAGCTCCAGTTCCCGGGCGTTCGCCTCGTAATAGGCCGCGTCCATCCGATGCAGGTCGTTGAGCAGCCGCTCCCCCGCGAGCAGCCCCTTGTGGAGGCTGTCCCAGTGCCCGAAGGACACGAAGTCGGTCTCCTCGGTCCCCAGTTCATGACGCAGCGCCCGCTCGGCGCGCTTGGCGACGTCGTAGGCCAGCTGGTACGCCTGGAAATAGCTGGTGCCGAGCTGGCCCACCATCCAGTCGTACAGCTCCTGGTTGGTGTACTTGCCGCGCAACATCACATCGGCCTCACGCGAGTTCGCCATCAGCCGCACATGGCTGTCCACCTCCCTCTGCGCGGCGCTCCGGTGGGACTTGGCGACCTTGATCTGGGCGGCGAACTGCTTGCCCTCCTTCTCGGCCTGCCCCTTCTGGAACTTCCACTCCTCAAGCCGGTGGTCGTACCCACCCACGGTGGCCGACTGCTGCGCCTGCGAGGCGTCGGCACTGAGGTAGCCGATGATGCCGTGGGCCATGCCGATCATCGCGTCGGAGAGGTTGTTCCCGCCGAAGGTGGCACCCACGGAGGTCGGAGCACCGATCTTCAGCTCCGGGATCAGCGACAGATAGCTCGCAAGCGTGTTGATCGTGGCGGACACCTTCTGAAGCTCGACGGACTGCGCGCTCAGATCGGCGGCCGTCTCCTCCTTCGCGTTCATCCGGTTCTTGGCCTTGCCGGTGTAGTAGACCTCCTTGTCCTTGGCGATCGCCTGCGACGCCTCAAGCGCCTTGATGGCCCGCCTGGCCTCCTCCACCTGCTTCTTCCGGACCACGAGCGCCGCGTCGAGCGCCGTGTACTCGTGCGTCGACCGCAGCCGCGCCATCTCCTCCGCGTCCCTCTTCTCCAGCGCCGTGAGCAGCGCCGCCCCGAAGCTCTGCACCTGCTGCGCGAACTCCTTCGCCTTCGCGAGCATGGTGACGAACCGGTAGTGCGGCACGGGCGCGTTCATGTCCGCCAGCACGGTCGACAGATCCAGCCCCGACGACGCCGCCCGTGCCAACAGCCCCGGATCGATCTCCGCCCCGAACAGCGACACCTGCCGCGTCACCCCGTCGATGTTCTGCCCATGCCGGATCTTGTACAGCCGGTCGTCGACCGTGTCCCAGTACCCGAGCAGCTTCTCGTTCCGCGGAATCCCGAAGTAGTCCAACCAGCGGATACCGACCCCGGGCGCGATCCTCTGCGGCGTGTGCCGCGGCGTCGGAATCAGGTTCTCGGTCGCGGCCACCGCCGGCGCCGGCGGCTGCTCGTTCAGCTCCCGGAAGCTCAGCACGGGCGCCGGCTCCCGCCCCTTCACCTCCTCCGGCCTCCGCCCGAGGAGCTCGGCCGCCAGGATGTACAGCTGCGTGGCCTCGTTCACCGACTCCAGCGTGTCCTGCCGGAACAACTGGTCACCCCAGGCGATCAGGTTGTCCAGGTACTTCATCACCACGGCCTTCTGGTACGCCGTCGTCCGCACCCTCGCCACGATGTCCGGCTGGAACGGATGCCGCAGCCACGCATCCACCTTGGCCGCTTCCTTCTCGTTGCCCTCCGCCAACCGCCGCAGGATCTCCTCGATCCGCTGCTTCTGATAGTTGTCCTCGGCCGTCGGATCCGTCGACATCTCGAAGAACGGCTTCGTCCGCCAGAACCGCTGCGGCCCGCTCGTCGTCGTCCGGTCCGTGGGGTCGAAGATCCGGTGGAACCACTGCTGGGCCTCGGCGAACCGCTGGTTGGTGGTGAGGCGGTTGGCCATGAGGAGGGGGGCGTGGAAAAAGAGCTCCCAGTTGTAGACGGCGTAGGGCTCGGAGGCGTCGAAGGTGATCTCCTCGACTGGGTAGTCGGGCGCACCCGCGTGGAAGGGATCAGGTGTGTAGCGCTGCTCGAAGGTCTCGCGCGGTGCGAGTGCTTCGGGATGCAGCTGGAGGTCCCTCTCGAAGAGGGCGTCCACTCCTCGTAGGTCCAGCTGCGCCTTGAGCAGCTCGACGTACGGGTGGTAGAAGCCGGCGAACTGGTACCTCCAGCGCTCACCGCTGCGGTGTGGCTCCACCACATAGGACCGCTCGCTGTCGGTGAAGAACCACACTTTGTGCTGCGCGGGCAGGTCCTGTTGGAACGAAGTGACGACACGGTAGGGCAGGGACAGCGGGGTGTTCTTGAAGATCTCCGCGTCGAGGTGGAAGGTTCTGGCGCGCTCGTTGTTCCTGTGCTGTCGCTCAACCCAGGTGTTGTTGAGGACCTTCAGGTTGGCCGGCGGCTTGTAGAAGTCCCATTGGCGCACTCCCTCGGCCGCGGTCTGACCGTCGGGGTCGGTCGCCGGCAGGTCCTCGGGAACGAAGACCGAGAACCGGATGGGATCGGTGATCATGCTGCCGCGTCGCCTGCTCAGCCTGAACCTGCCCCACGTGGTGGAGGAGCGCGGAATGAGGAGCACCGTGTCCCACAGAGCGAACGTCGTGGCGTAGTGGCACCAGACGACAGGCTCCCGGCTGTAGTGGTCCGTTCCGGGGATGAAGAGGTACGGATCCTTGGACGCCGGGTCGAGGAACGGCACGCTGACGGTGTGTGGCCGGAAGCGCGGGTTCAGCTTGGGGTTGGTGGTCAGCATCTCGTTCGACACCCGTTTGGTGGTCCACTGGCCGTTGCGGTACTCGCTCCAGTTCAACTGGATCTGCCAGTACTTCGGGCTCTGCTTGAGCCTGTTGTCATCGGAGCCGTCGGGCAGTGACTTGATCTCCTGGCTCTCGCCGGCGGGGATGAAGGTCGGCCAGAAGGCGTACAGGTGCTTGTCCCACATGCCGAGGGACAGGGCCTCCCCGTCAATGTCGAGGTTCATCTTCTTCCACGGCGTCCAGTACAGCCGGTTCACCCAGGTACGGAAGTAATGGGCACGAGGGGCCGACTCCGTGCGGGCCATCACGTAGACGGTCTCTCCGCTGAAGTCGGTCGGCGGGACGTTCGGGTCATGCTGAACGTAGAGGCCGCTCGGCTGAAGCCGGGCCACGTCCGCCAACTGCTCCAGATACCCGAGCAACGCCCCCCGCGCCGTCTCGTCATTCAAGTCCTTCTGCGTGAGATCCGTCTCCAACTGCCTGAAGAACGATGACTTGTCCGCCCGCAGCTCCGGCTCGAAGTAGTTCTCCGGGTACAGGAAGATCTTCTGGTTGGCCTCCCACAGGCGGTACCGCTTCATCCACTCCCACTGCTCCCACAGCTCGGAGTCGGACGTCGTGACCTGCGGCTCCAGGTTCAGCAGGCAGCGCTGGACGAAGAGCTGGATGCTGTAGGCGGCCTGTGCGATGCGGGTCGTCTGCTGGCCGGCACCCATCTCCACATCGAGCAGGAAGTGGTCGTGGAGCCCGTTCGCGTCCCGCCACAGCGGGGTCCCGCCGTCGAGGGCGGGATGGGCGACGAGATACGCGACGAGGGCCGCGCGGCCGCGCTCGCGCAGGGTGTCCTGCATGGGGCCGGCGACCGCGAACCAGTCGGTGGCGGTGTGGCGGGCGCGCGCGGCACCCCAGGCGGCCTGCGCGGCCTCGGGGGTGAAGTCGGCGCGAAGCCACAGGTTCGCGCGCTCGGAGGAGACGCCGAGGCGGCGGTACATGGCGACGCCGCGCCGGAGTTTGTCCAGGTTGGCGAGGCTGACGAAGCGTTCGGCGATGTTGATCTGGAAGTTGCGGGCCACCATGTTCACGTCCAGGAATGCCCAGCCGGTGAGCCGGCACAGTTCCCGGACGATCTGGCTGTCGTAGGTCCCGGGCGTCAGGGCGAGCCGGAAGACCGCCTCGATCGTGGCGATCCCGCCGGGCAGGGCGTCGCGGAGCCGGGCCAGGGTGATCAGCCCGGACAGCCACAGCACGGGCACGTGGGAGAGCGGCGTGGGCGGGACGGCGGGCAGCGTACCGAGGTCGAGCCACTGGCCACGGGCCGCGTACCGGAACACGAAGGGCAGTTCCTCGGCGGTGAAGCGGAGGGTCTTCAGGACGATCGCGACCCGGTGGACGAGTTCGAGCGCGATGTACTGCGGACCGAACCCTGCCCGGCTGATCACCACCGCCGGATCGCTCCCGGTGAACGCCGTGTCGAGGAACTCCTCGAACACCGGCTTCCCCCCGGCGCCCGGCAGCCACGTCCCGAGCAGCGCCTCCGCCAGCGCCGGATCCAGACCGGCCGCCCGCCCGACCTGCTGCACCACGGCGTCCTTGCCGAGAGACTTCCGCAGGTACGGCGCGACCCGCTCCAGCACCAAGTGGAACCGGTCGGCGGGCAGCTTGTCGGACGCGTCGAACAGGGCACTGGCATCGGCCGCGACGAGAAAGACGTTCCCCACCTCCGGCGCCGCCTCCTGCGCCGTGACGAGCCCGTCGACCGCCGCCACCAGATCGCCGTCCGTCCCCGGCGCCTCCTTCAGCAACTTCACCTCGGCCTCACCGAGGTAGCCGCGCGACCGCAGCACGTGTGCCGTCACGTCGTGGAAGACCTTCGTGGCCAGCGCCGCGGGTACGGCGTACCCGGGAGGCAGCGCGTCGAGAGGCGCCGCGAACACGGGGATGCGCAGCGCCTTCATACGGGCGGCGACGAAGCGGCGTGGGCCTTGGTACAGCGCCTCGATGGCGGTCCGGAAGGCCTCGCCCGCGGGGCCGGCGGGGGCGAGGGCGAGGAGTTGTTGCTGCTGGGCGTTGTTCATGGGGCCCGTGAAGGTGAGGCGGGCTGTGTGCTCGGGTTGAACGGGCTGCCCTGGCTCCGCGGGATCGGACGGCCCCTCCGGCCTGGTCGGCGTGGTCGGCTCGCCCGGCTCCGTCTCCTGCGCCGGTTCGAAGCGCACCGGCAGGTCCGGCGGCAGGGTCACCCCGGTGGGAAGGGCGGCCAGCGGAGCCGTATAGACGACCGTGCCCGCGAGGTTGGACACCGCTTCCTGGACCAGGCCGGCGTCCCAGCCCATGAGGGCCAGGTTCCTGCGGGTGAGTTCGCCCCTGTCGTCGGTGGTTCCTCGGGTCTGCTGCTGGACGGCCTGGAGCGCGGTACGGAGGGAGGTCAGTGCGGCGGCGAGTGCCGCGTCGTCCGGGACGGCGCCGTCGAGCGGGGACCGGCGGGCGTCCAGGACGGCCTCGATGTCGACGGCCCGGAACCCGGCCTCCGTAAATCCCTCCATGAGATCGACGAAGCGCCCGAGCACACCCATCTCGGAGGCGGCGGGCAGCAGCGGCAGCCCGGCCGCGGCCTCCGTCCCCGGGGGCCGCAGCCGGTCACCGGCCGCGGGTTCGGTCTCGGCGGACGCGGACGGGGCTCCCGTACCAGCCTCGCCCTCCGCCTCACCCGCAATCTCACCCTCAGCCTCGGGCGCGCTCGTGAACGTCGCCGCGGAGGCCACCAGATGCGACCAGGGATTGGCACTGCTCCGGGGTGCCAGCTTCAGCAGGTCGACGATGGGCTGCGAAAGGGTCCGGGCCAGCGTCACCACGCAGCTGAGGACCGTCAGGTTGACCAGGTTGAGGGACTTGTTGCGCAGGGGGGTGTTCGGCCCCGTCACCAGCTCGGCCAGCTCGGCGTCGGTGACCTGGAGCGCGGCCAGCAGGGCGGCCGACACGGCGGGGGTGTCCAGGCTGCCGATGACCTTCAGCTCACTGCGGTCCGCGTTGAGTTCGAAGGGGCTCGGGACGCCGGGTTGTGGGCTGACCACGGCGGGGTCAAGGAACAGCCGGTCGTAGAGCGGCGGCCGCTCGTCGGAGGGGTAGCGGTGGGTGTCCAGCGGCCGGCAGAAGCCGAGGACGCGCTCCACCGGCAGGTCCAGCCTCCCGCTCATGGCGCGGACGGCCGCGATGGACCGCAGGGTGAGCGCGTCGAGGCGACCGTCGTTGTTGACGCCCTGGATCAGCCGGTCAAGCTCTCGTGGCTCCACACCCAGGGCGTGCTGGAGCCGCACGAACCGGTGGAGCCGTTGGAGGAGCGCGGCGTCGAGACCGGAGAGCGTCATCTTGTCCGTGGCGCTCGGGGACCGCGCGTCGGGCACGAACCGCACCACCCGACCGGGGTCGACGAAACGGGTCTCCAGCACGGCCGCGAGCTCCGCGAAGCGCAGTCCCGCGGTGTCGAGGAGCACGCGCACGTTAGTCATCGCGTCCGTCAGCGCCGCGTCGGTGGTCGCCGCCGGCCGCCCGTAGAACTCCGCGAGAGTGCGCGGCGGGGTCAGCGTCTCCCCCGCGATGATCTGCTGCGACACCTTGGACAGCCCGAGGCGTGACGCCGTGAGGAGCCGGTCGAAGTCGGTCGGGTGCGTGGCGTCGTAGCAGAGGTCGAGTACGAGCGCCTCGCGGGTCACGCCCATGTGGCCGAGATAGGTCGTGGTCTGCTCGCCCCACAGATCGAAGGGCAGCTGCCACGGGTGAACGGCGTTCCGCAGCTTGTCGTACGCACCGGTGTTCACGTGCTGCGGCTGCACCCGCAGTTCGTCCGACCCGCCACGACTCTGCCGCTCGGCCGCCGGAACGGCCGTCTCCGGTGACACCGCCGACTCCAGCACCTCGTTGACGAGGTCCACGTACGGCAGGCTGAACTCGGTGTTCTCCTTGCTGAGTTCGACGTCCCACAGATCTCGCCGCCGCCCGTACAGCACCTCCGCGACCGGCCCGCACCGCGACTCCCCGGTCAGCACACCTCCACCCAGCCGACGCAGGTAATACAGCAGATCCACCAGATACGCCGCCTGGCTGTACACCGACCGGCTCTCCTCGACCGGCGCGTAGTCGGCCGACCCGAACAGGTCCTCCCAGTCCGGGATCTGCGCCGTCTGCGGCACGATCGCCGGCAACCAGGGCACATCGAACTGCCCCGCCGTCCGAAGGTCGGCGACCAGGTTCACCGCCTCCGCGTGCACCTGCGTCGCCCGCGCGTGGATCGCCCGCGCCTCGCCCTCGTCGACCTCGCCGGACACCTTCCGTACGAAGTCCGACACCCCGACCCCCGCCACGGCGTACGACGAGTGGAAGCCGTTCCCCCGCAGCGCCTGCATCGCCTCGAACCTCGGCGCGATCTTGAACGTCCTCTGCATCACCGCCAGCTCACGCCGCTCCTCCGGATCCGGCACCGTACGCGCGTCGACACGCGTGGCCGTCAGGTCGAAGTCGGGGTTCGCCACCAGGAACCGCGTCGCGGGCGCCTCGGCATGGTCCGGATGCCCGGCGAGCCGGAAGGCGATGTGCGCCGTGGGGTACGCCTTGGCCACCCGCTCGCGAATGCCCTCGGCGTACTCCCGCGCGGGGTTACCGCCCTCGTCCCCGCCGTCGCCCCCGCCGTCGGCGTCCTGCGGCGTCAGGGCGGTACGCAGGTGGCGAGGGGCCTGTACGGGGCCGGCCACCGCCTCCGGCACCCCACCCGTCTCGGCCACCAGCTCGTCCCAACGGCCGTCCAGGCGCACGAGGTCCCGCCGGTCCGTGAACTCCCCCGTGTCGAACCGCGAGAGCAGCGCCTTCACCAGCCGCGGATTGTCACCGGTCAGCCGCCCGAGCTCCAAGGCAAGGTCCAACTGCTCGACGTGACCGTCGAACTCCCCGGCCAGGCTCTCGGGGCTCCCGGTGCGGTCAAGGTGCGCGCTGTACAACCGCGCGCGCACCTCCGGATCGGGTACGGCCAAGGCGAAGATCCGCGCGAGCGGAGAGGGCACGACACCGTCCGGCACCCCGCGAACGGCGGCCTCGGACACGGCCGCCCCGTCGACCGCCTCGGCGGCCCGCAGCTCCCTGATGCGCAGGTCCGCCATGAACTCGGCGGCACCGTCCGGCGACGAGATCACTCCGCCCTCAGCGGCGGCGGCCAACGCGGCCGAGACCTCGGACACACTCCGCTGCGCCAGCTCGCCCAGATCGGCGGGCAACCCACGCGTGAACAACCCGAAGTACCGCTCAGCCGAGAGCCCCGTACTCCGCTCGTGCCTCGCGGCCTGCGCCGCGTGCCCGATCTCCTGATGGCTGTGGCCGGTCGCCCGCGAAAGGAAGGCCAGCTCATGCCCGTCCGCGTCCTCGCCCACCTCCGCGAGACCCACCCCGTCGAGGTGCACGCCCACCGCGCTCAGCAAAGCCTCGTAACGACTCGGCCCACTCCCCGGCAGCCGCAGGTCCACCCCCTCGACACCTTCAGCACCGCCGGCGAGCGGCCGTACGACCCGGCGACCGACCTGCCCGTCCAGGCTCGCCTCGACGACCAGCTCCACGGCCCCGTCCGGCACCGAGCCCTCCACCCGGTAGGCGCCCCCGTCCCCGCTCCGCGCCTCCCCCATCACCTCCACCGACCGCAGCCGTCTCACCGACACCACGACCGCGGCCCCCACCACGGGGCCCCCGTCCTCCCGGCACACTCGGCCCTGAACGGTCACGGAACGGGGGGCGGCTGAACTGGTCATGGCCTCACCTGATGACGGGGCTCTACGCCTTCTGAGCTGGCAATCTCCGCTCGGGAGCATAGCGACGACCTACCCCAGATCCCCCCTATACAGCTTCAAACCCCTCATACAGCCGAATTGGGTGCACACCCCTCTTCAATCACCACTCACGCCCGCCCCACCCGCCCCCCTGGCCCGTGTGGTGCGGCGGCGACGGGCGCGACGGCCCCGCCGGACGTCTCGGCCGACGGCCGGCGTCCACGTACAGGACCGCACATGCGGGGCGAACGTCGGCTGATGTGGCACCGGCCCGACGACCGCGTCGGCGCCTCGATACCATGCGGCTCCATGATGCGCGCTTGGATCCTGCCCACGCTGCTCGTGCTCTGCGGCTCAGCCCTCGCCACGGCACAGACCCTCATGGGAAGCCCAGGCACGGCCACAGCCCTCCTGCTGCTGTTCCTCGCGCTCGCGGGCGTGAACTCGCCCCTGATCTTCCCGCGGTCCATCCCCGCTGAGGAGGCACAACACCTCAGCGCGGTCGACGGCCGACCGGTCGTCTTCTGGCGACCCGGCTGCCAGTACTGCATACGCCTGCGCGTCCGACTGGGCCTCCGCGCCCGCCAGTTGCACTGGGTCGACATCTGGCGCGACCCCGCCGGAGCCGCCGCGGTGCGCGAAGCCAACGACGGCAACGAGACCGTGCCGACGGTCGTCCTCGCGGGCCGGCCGCACACCAACCCCGATCCCGCCTGGGTACGCGAACAACTCTCCCTTCTTCGCGATCAGCGACCGGGCTCCGAGAAGGGGCATTCACCCACCCAAGCACCCTCTCAGCCGCATCTCGACGCCGTGACGGACGAGGGCGAGCCGGCCCAAAGCCAGCGCGGCGCGCAGAGCGGCCCCTGTTCGTGCTTCAACATGGCAAGGCATGTTCCTCAAGCCCGAGTTGGATTCCACGCCGAGCGACAGGACACCTCCGCTCCCGGCTGGCAGCACCTGCTGGAGCTCATCGACGAGGCCGCCGCCGACGGGCGCGAAGAGTTCCGCCCCCTGGCCGAACTCAGCCCGGAAGAGCGGCAGCAGATCATCACCCTGCCGCCGAGCATCGCCAAACTGACGGCGGTCAAGCACCTCGTCCTCTATGCGAGCAACCTGGTCCGTATCCCGCCCGAGATCGGCGCCATGACCAGCCTGGAGGAGTTCACCCCTTACACCTCCGCCCGGCTGCACTGGTTCCCCTACGAGATCACCCGCTGCCGGAAGCTGACCGACAGCACGGTGAGCACGCGCGCGCTGTTCGGCAACTTCAAACTGCGGCCGCCGTTCCCGCGGCTCCAGCCTTCCCCCGACTCCGTCGCGGACCTCGATCTGGGAAACCTGGACCCCCGCCGCTGGGGCGCCACCGCCATACACACCTGCAGTGTCTGCGACGGCCCCATCGAGGCGGGCAGCCTCGTTCAGGTGTGGATCTCCCTGCGCGTGGCCACCGACGTACTGCCCCTGCTGGTCAACGCCTGCTCGTCGGAGTGTGTCGCCTCCCTGCCCGCCGGCGATCGCGACCACATGCCCTCCCCCCACAAGGGTGGCCGCGTCGACCAGCTGCCGTCCGACTGGAACTGACCGCCCAGACCCCCGCGTGCTCGCCCGATCTCGGCGGCCGAGCCCGCGTGAGCAGCCCTCCGCCTGATGTGGCGGCTCGGCCTCGCGAGGTGGCTTTTCGGACGATTGTTGGACTGGGGGGGCGGCCGCCGAGGTGTGTCGGTGCGGACGCGGCGCGGTCCGCACCGAAGGCGGGGGTCAGGCGAGGCCGTTCCAGTCCCAGCGGGGGGTGGGGCCGGGGGTGCCGAGGTCGGTGCCGGGGGCGGAGGCGGAGACGTCCTTGGCGATGCGGGTACCCCAGTCGAAGTAGGCGATGACTTGGCGGCGGAGGAGGGCGTCGTCGGGAAGTTCCTTCTCCACGGCGGCCGTCATCAGTTCCATCCAACGGAGGCGCTGTTCCTCGGTGATGCCGAGGCCGAGGTGGGCGCGGAGGAGCGCTTGGTGGCCGCCGTGTTCGGCCGTGAACTCGGCGGGACCGGAGAAGACTTCGGCGAGCCAGATGGCGACGTGTTCCACGTGGGTGGGCGTGAAGTCGGCGAAGACGGGGGCGAGCAGCGGGTCGGCGAGGACGCCCTCGTAGAACGTGACGGAGAGGCGCCGCAGCGCTTCGGCGCCGCCCGCGGCTTCGTACAGGGTGTTCGTGCGCTCGGCGCTCATGGAAGGCCTCCGGAGTGAGCTGGGTGGAGCGGGGCTGGGCTGGGCTGGTGCCACCCAGCTTTCACGCAACGCGCCCCGGATCCAAGGATGTTCGCTCTCGGCGGGGCGGGGCGAACGCCTTGGGCTGGCCAGCCGGTGGTTCCTGTCGACGGAATGAGGCCGAGGCCGAGGTCGGGGGCGTGGGCGAATGGCTGAGGTGTGTCGTGACAGGTGGGAGGGGTGGGTGATCGGGTGAGGGGTGGGGTGGATGGGACGTTAGGGTCTTTTCCTTCGTTGGGGTGTGAAAGGAAGTTTCATGAAGCTGCCGGCGGCAGGTAGGCGGGTGCTGGTGAGTGGTGCGTCGCGCGGGCTGGGGCGGGCGGTGGCGCAGGCGTTCGCGGCGCACGGGGATCGGGTCGCGGTGCACTTCGGGTCGAGGGCCGATGACGCGCGGGTGACGTTGAAGTCGCTGGCCGGTACGGGGCACGTGCTGGTGGGCGGGGATCTCTCGAATCCGGCGGGGGCGGCGGTCGTGGTGGACATGGCGGCCGAGGGGCTCGGCGGGATCGACGTACTGGTGAACAACGCGGCGGTGAACGTGCGGCATCCGCTGGCGGAGACCACGTACGAGGAGTGGGTGGCGGTCTGGCAGCAGCATGTTGCGGTGAATCTGCTGGCCACGGCTAACCTGAGTCACCTGGCGGGCCGGATCATGATCGACCAGGGCACCGGGGGCCGGATCGTGAACATCGGCTCCCGGGGCGCGTTCCGCGGTGAGCCGGATCATCCGGCGTACGGGGCGACGAAGGCCGCCGTCCACGCCCTGGGCCAGTCGCTCGCCGTCTCGCTCGCTCCTTACGGGATCGGCGTCGCCTCGGTGGCCCCGGGCTTCTTCGCCACCGAACGTGTCGCCCCACGACTGGAGGGGCCCGAGGGCGACTCGATCCGCGAGCAGAGCCCGTTCGGCCGCGTCGGCTCCGCCGAGGAAATCGCGGAGTCGGTGCTGTGGCTCGCGTCGCCCGCGGCCGAATGGTCGTCCGGGACGATTCTGGATCTCAACGGAGCCTCATACCTGAGGAGTTGAGGGGCCGAGGATCTGACCTCGCCCGCCACACGGCCGTCAGCCGATCGTGTCGGGCAGGTCGGGGGACTGCGTGTCGGCTGTCAGTTCCGCGAGCCGGAAGAAGTACTCGAACTGGGAGAGGCGGCCGGTGATGCGGACGAAGTACGAGCGGTCGGACACCTTGAACACCTCGCGCCGCTTGACCTTGGTGACGTCACGGTCGTAGGCGTTCACCTCCTCGGCGAACCGTGTGAGCGCCTCCTCCGCGCTGCCTTCGAACTCGGCGGCGGTGCGAATGCTGGACACTTCGTCGCCGCCGCCCCCGCCTACACGGCTGATGAGCACGATCCACTGAGCCATGACCGAATCCCCCTGCTGTCTCGCTCTCGTGATCATTATTCATCAGATCGCGTCGAGGAGGTGGGCGCCGTTGTTGCGGACGTTGTTGACGGCCGGGGAGACGAGGCGGGCGTTGAGGCGGCCGTCGGCGGGGCGGGTGAGGAGGGCGCGGAGGTCGTCGGTGTCGTGGTGGTGGGGGTCGAGCCAGGCGTCGTAGTGGTCGGGGGTGAGGGCGAGGGGCATGCGGGGGTGTATGCGGCCGGCTTCGTCGGTGGCCTCGGTGGTGATGATGGTGCAGGTGATGAGCCAGGCGTCGGGGTCGTCGGCGTCGGCGATGTCGGGGTTGCGCCAGTACTCGTACAGGCCCGCCATGGCCATCACCTCACCGTCGGCGGGGTGGATGAAATAGGGCTGCTTGCGGGTCTTGCCCGTCGCTTCGTCCTTGACCGGGTCCCATTCGTAGAAGCCGTCGGCGGGGAGCAGGCAGCGGCGCTTGGCGAAGGCACTCCGGTACGCGGGCTTCTCGTGCACGGTCTCGACCCGGGCGTTGATCATCCGGGACCCGATCTTCGGGTCCTTCGCCCACGACGGGACGAGGCCCCATTTGAGCGCCCGAAGCGTGCGGCGCACCTCGTCGCCGTCGTCGCGGCCGGCGCGTTCGAGGATCGCGTAGACCTGGTCGGTGGGCGCGACGTTCCAGCTGGGCGCGAGGGTCTCTTCGGGTTGCCATTCGGTGACCTGGAAGAGCCGGGTCAGGTCCTCAGGGCTGCGAGTGGAGGTGTATCGGCCGCACATGGGGCCACTGTGCCATGGTGCGCACGGGGTCGGGGAGCGAAGGCGCATTCGGGGAACCGGTCGCGCCGCTCTGCCGGCCCGCGTGTAGTCGATGCCAGGGGCACGGCGGTGTCCTGACGTGGCGTCGGCGGACTTCCGGCCAAGTACGCGCGGGCGTCGGTGCGGGAGTCGGGACGTGTCTTCGGTTGTCGCTCGGGTGTACGGCAGGGGCGCGCGTCCGCCAGGGCGCCTCCGCCCTTTCGGCACATGGCCGTGCCGCCCGGGCTGTGGGGCGGTCCAGGGGGCGCGCCTTCTCTTTCGGGTCGTGATCGGGTCCGGGGCCGGGGGCGCGTCGCCCTGGTAGGCCTGTTGACCAGGCCTCATGGCAGCACTTGACGAGGTGTCCAATAAGCGGTGGTTGCGCCACGCGTCAGCTGGAAGATCACATTCCGCATCTGACCTAATACGGAGCGTTCCGAACCGTTCGCTTCTCCAGTGAGCCTCGATGAAGGGCACAGCCATGTCTTCGGCCATGCGTAAGACGACGAAATCCCCGGTGGTACGGCGGCTGGTGGCCGCGGCCGTCGCGTTGGGCAGCTGCCTGACGCTCGCCGGCCCCGCCGGGACCGCGGGCGCGGCGCCCGCCGAGCCCGTGCCGACCGTCTTCTTCGGCGACTCGTACACCGCCAACTTCGGGATCGCCCCCTGGAACCAGGAGGGCGAAAGGACCTTCTGCTTCCAGGCGAAGGAGAACTATCCCGCGGTCGCCACCCGGCGCCTCGCGGACAAGGGCGTCACGCTCGACGTGCAGTCGGACGTGTCCTGCGGAGCCGCGCTCGTCCATCACTTCTGGACCGAGCAGGAGCTTCCCTTCAACATCGGCAAGCTCGCCCCGCAGCAGGACGCGCTCAAGGCCGACACGCAGTTGGCCGTGGGCAGCATGGGCGGCAACACAGTGGGCTTCAACCGGATTCTCAAGCAGTGTTCCGACAAGCTCCGCAGCCCGGAGAACGCGCTGCTTCCGGGCGAGCCCGTCGACGCGGACGAACCGGCGGCGACGTGCGGGGCGTTCTTCGAGTCCGGTGACGGCAAGCAGTGGCTCGACGATCAGATCGAACGGGTCGGATGGGACCTCGAGGAGCTGCTGGAGCGCATCCGGTACTTCTCCCCCGACGCGAAGCCCGTGCTGGTCGGATACCCGCGACTCGTGCCCGCGGACCCGGCGAAGTGCTTGACGCCGGCGCCCGGTCAGACGGAACTGCCGTTCGCCGATGTTTCGCAGGACGCGCTGCCGGTCCTGGACGGCATCCAGAAGCGTCTGGACGACACCATGAAGAAGGCCGTCGCGAACGCCGGCGCCGACTTCGTCGACCTCTACGCGCAGACCGGAAGCAACACGGCCTGCGACGGCGCCGACCGGGGCATCGGTGGTCTCCTGGAGAATTCGCAGATCAGCTTCGGCGAGGACCAGTGGCTGCCGTGGTACGCGCACCCCAACGAGAAGGGTCGCGACATCCAGGCCAAGCAGGTGGCCGACAAGGTCGAGGAGGTCCTCAACCGGTAAGGGTCGTCCACCGGGGTGGTCGCCCGCACGTCGGCGGCCACCCCGGCCGGGGAGTTACGGGACGCCGACGACGGACTCGCACTGGGTCGCGGTGTCGAAGGGGCCTGTTTGGCCGTCGCAGTGGTCGGTGGCGGGGCCGCCTTCGAGGCGGTCGTTGCCGGGGCCGGCGAAGAGGGTGTCGTCGGAGTCGCCGCCGCGGAGGATGTCGGTGCCGCCGGCGGTGCCGACGGTCGTGTCGGCGTCGAAGTTGACGTTGTCGCCGAAGAGGGTGTCGGAGCCGCCGCGGCCTTCGATGATGTCGTGGCCGGCGGCGGTGACGGAGGTGTCGCCCACGGAGCTGTCGCCGACGAGGAGGTCGTCGGCGGTGCCGCCGAGGAGGCGGTCGTGGCCGGCGCCGGTGGCGGGGCCGCCTGCCGGGTCGTTGATGTTGTGGTCGCCGAGGGCGAAGAAGCCGCCGTCGGTGCCCAGGTCGATGAGGTCGTCGCCGCCGGAGCCGTGGGCGCCGGTGACGCCTTCGCTGTCGCCGATGGCGTTGTCGCCGGCGCCCGCTCCGGCGAGCAGGATGTCGTCGCCGGCGCCGGTGGCGGAGCCCGCGAGGGGTGCGGCGGAGTCGCCGAGGAGGCTGTCGTTGCCGTCGCCGCCTTCGATGCGGTCGTTGCCGCCTCCGGAGGCGTTGCCGCCGCCGAGGCTGAGGCTGTCGCCGTCGAGGTGGGGGTCGTTGCCGGGGCCGCCGTAGAGCTGGTCGTTGCCGCCGCCGGTGGCGTTGCCGTTGTCGGACTGGGAGTCGCCGAGGAGGGTGTCGGCGCCGTTGCCGCCGTAGAGGATGTCGTGGCCGCCGCCGGTCGCAGGGCCGCTCACGGCGTACACGTCGCCGTTGATGTCGTCGTCGCCGTCGCCGCCGTCGAGGCGGTCGTTGCCGAGGCCGCCGGAGACGAGGTCGTTGCCGCCGAGGGCGCAGACGGTGTCGTTGCCGCCGCGGCCGTCGATGATGTCGGCGCCGGAGGAGCCGACGATGACGTCGTTGCCGGGGGTGCCGTTGATCGTGCCGGAGCCGGTGATGGTGGCCGGCAGGCCGAAGCAGGTCGGCGGGGCGGCGACGGCGGTCGCGGGGGTGCCGAGGAGCAGCAGGGCCGCGGCCGCCAGACCGGTGGTGAGCGGACGGGTCATGGGACGACGACCTCCGTACGTGGGTCTGGGGGCGGGCGCCGAGCGGCGCCCGTTCCGGACACTAGGTGGGCCGTCCCTGCCCGGCGACCGTGGCCCTGTCAACCGGGTGAGCGCCGGGGCCGTACGGGTGGGCGGGGATCCGCCGTTGAGGCGTCGTGCCTTGAGGTGGGCGGGTCAGCCTTCCTCGCGGAGGCCCCAGGGGGATCCGTACACGCCGAGGAGATCGAGGAAGGGCTGGGGCGGGAGGGCCTCGGGGCCGAGGACACCGGCGGCCTTCCAGGTGCCGTTCGCGATCAGTTCGAGGGCGATGACCGGGTTGAGGGCGGTCTGCCAGACGACGGCCTGGGAGCCGTACTCGCGCATCGTCCACTCGTTGTCGACGACGTGGTAGAGGTACACCTCGCGCGGTGCGCCGTCCTTGGTGCCCTTGACCCAGGTGCCGGCGCAGGTCTTGCCGGTCATGCGGTCGCCGAGGGTGGCGGGGTCGGGGAGGCAGGCGGCGACCACGTCGCGCGGGGAAACCTGGACGGGTCCGTCGGGGCCGGGGACGGTGACCTTGGCGGTGGAGTCGAGGCCGAGTTCGTGGAGGGTCCTGAGCTTGGTGATGAAGTCGTCGCCGAGGCCGTACTTGAAGGTGACGCGGCGCGCGTCGAGCCGGCGGGGCATGAGGAGGACTTCCTCGTGCTCGACGTTCACGCATTCCACCGGGCCGATGCCCTCGGGGAAGTCGAAGACCTCCGGCTCGCTGAAGGGTGCCGTGGTGAACCAGCCGCGGCCCTCCTCGTACACGACGGGCGGGTTGAGGCACTCCTCGATGGTGGTCCAGATGCTGAAGGAGGGCGCGAAGTCGTAGCCCTCGACGGTCAGGTTGGCGCCGTCGCGGACGCCGAGCTCCTCGATCTCGTCGAAGAGTTCGTCGGCCGCGTACCGGGCGAAGACGTCCGAGAGGCCGGGCTCGACGCCCATGCCGACCAGGGCGAGGCGGTCGGCGCGCTCCCAGGCCTCGGCGAGGGCGAACTGCTCGTCGCCGAGCTTGACTCCGCACTCCTCGTACGGGGCGGTCGGGTGCGGGACGGACAGTGACATCGCCATGTCCATGTAGTGCACGCCGGCGGCGAGGGCGCTCTCGAACAGCGGCATCACGAACCTGGGGTCGGTCGCGTTGAGGAGCAGATCGCAGTTCTCCTCGACGAGCAGCTGCCGGACGGCGGCCTCGTCGGTGGCGTCCAGGCGGCGCGCGCTGAACCGGGTCTCGTCGTCGCCGAGCGCGGCGACGGCGGCCTCCGCGCGGGCGAGGTCGTAGTCGGCGACGACCATGGCGGTCAGGAAGTCGCGGCGGGCCGCGATCCGGGTGACGGCGGTTCCGACGCCGCCCGCACCCACGAGAAGTACACGCATGTCACACACCCATTCCTCGAGACGGTCCCGGCACAGTCGGCCGGGGACGTCCCGATGGAACACGAACCCTCGCGTTAAGGTCTACGGCGTTGGCATAAGGCTCGGACAGGTGGTGGCGCGGTGCCCAAGAAGGTCGTCCCCGAGGCGGAACGCAGGAGACGGAGGCCCACGCGGACGGGCACCGTCCTGTCCGAGAAGCTGATCGTCGAGACCGCCCTGCGGATGCTCCGCGAACACGGCGACGCCGGGCTCAGCGCCCGCAGACTCGGCGCCGCCCTCGGCGCCGACCCCAGCACCGTCTACCGCTACTTCGCCGGCCTCGACGGCCTGACCAGGGCCATCGGCGAGGAACTGATGGGACGCGCCCTCGACAGCTGGACCGCCACCGGCCACTGGCGCACCGACCTCCGCTCCCTGGGCCTCGCCATCCACACCTCCTACCTCGCCCACCCCCAGGCCGCCCTGCTCACCGCCAGCCGCGTCACCGGCCGCCCCCGCGAGATCGAGGTCGACGAGACCATCCTCGGCATCCTCCGCGGCGCCGGCTTCGCCGACCCCGACGCCGTCGGCATCTACCACGCCTTCATCGACCTCGCCCTGGCCTTCGCCGCCCTCGACGCCGGCGCCCTCGCCATCAAGGACGAAGTCCGCCAAGCCGACGAGCACATGTGGACCTCCACCTACGCCCGCCTCCCCCCGCAGACCCACCCCCACATCGCCGCCACCGCCCACCTCCTCGCGGAACGCATGAACCACAGCGCCTATCCCGTCGTCCTCGACACCCTCCTCAGCCGGGCGGAGTCACGGCTGACGGCGGTGCGGGAGTAGGCCGTCCTCCGGCGTGACGGGTGGGTGCCGGCGTCGGCGGCCGCGCGTGGGTCGTCGGTCAGTCCCATGCCATCTCGCCCTTCACGACCTTCGGTCCGAGTTCGGCCGCGATGCGCATCCCGAGGTCGGGGTGGCGGTGCAGGAGTTCGGCGGTGGCGGTCTCGCCGTCGGGGGCGCGTTCGATGATCTCGTCGAAGGCGTCGAGGTAGGCGCGGGTGTGGTGGACGGCGCTGAGGTCGGCCGGGGTGCCGGGGTCGCGGTGGCCGGGGACGACGAGCAGCGGCTCCAGGGCGGCCATCTCGTCGAGGAGGCCCTTCCAGGCGTTCCGCTGCTCCGGTGCGGGGGTGTCGGCGACCCATACGTGCTGGTGCTGGAAGACGAGGGCTCCGCCCGCGACGGTACGGGTCTCCGGCTGCCACAGGTAGTGGTGGGCCGGGAGGGCGGGAACGCCTCCGCGCAGCTCGAAGGCCATCCCTTCGAGTGCGAGGCCGTAGCCGCCGAGGGGCTCGATGTCGGCGAGCCGGGTCGGCAGGTTGGCGCCGAGGCCGGCCCAGGCGGTGAGCTTGCCCTCGTACGACTGCCGGATGTGATCCACGGTCGGTGGCGCGGCCAGGAACTTCGCGCCGGGGAAGGCGTCGGCGAGGACCTCGGCGCCGAAGTAGAAGTCGGGGTCGCCGTGGGAGACGAAGACCTCGGTGAGGGTCTTGCCCGAGTCGAGGACGGCCGCGACGAGCCGGTGTCCGTCCGCGCGGGTGAAGCCCGCGTCGATCAGCAGGGCCTCGCGCTCGCCCGTGACCAGGGTCGCGGTCTTGGCGAGGGTGCCGGCGGGGAAGTCCAGGTCGAGAATCCGGTAGTCGAAGGGGGAAGGAGAGGACACGGCGGCCGTCCGGGGGTGGGAGGAGGGGGGTGGGGGCTGGGAGGGGGGTGGGGGCTGGGAGGGGACTTCAGGGGACGGCCCGGCCGGTGCGGCGGGTGGGCTCCTCGTGCACCACCGAACCCGGGCGAGAACGGCTTTCGGTCAGGTCGCGTCGAGGGCGCCGACGAGGCTGGCGACGGTGACGGTGTTGAAGACGAAGGCGATGACGGCGTTGGCGGCGACGGTGCGGCGCATTTCGCGGGAGGTGACGTTGACGTCGGTGGTGCCGAAGGTGGTCATGACGGAGAGGGCGAAGTAGACGTAGTCGGGCCAGAGGGCGGGGTCGTCGCCGGGGAACTCGAGGGCTTGTTCGTCCTCGACGAGGTTGTCGGCGTGGAAGGAGACGGCGAAGGCGGTGAGGACGCAGGCCCAGGCGGCGACGACGAGGGTGAGCGCGATCACCACCCGTACCGAGTTGGGGAGTTGGCTGCCGAGGTGGCCCGGGCGCCAGACCACAGCCACCAGGAGCGCCGCCGCGGCGATGAAGAGGGAGACGCCGGGGCCGGGGGTGGTGCCGAGGACGTATCGCTGGAGGACTGTGCCTCGTTCCTCGTGGCGGCCGGCCCAGGCGCGGATGGCCTCAGGGGTGGCGGTCGAGAAGGCGGTCACGGTGACGACGAGGTAGGTGAGCAGGTACGAGAGGAGGACGATGACGCCGACGTCGGCGCCGCTGAACTGGTCCGTGTCGTCCAGGACGAGGAGGAGCAGGACCGTGGTGCAGGCCGCGACGGTCCAGCTCACCGAGGACCTGGGGCGCTCGGAGAGCCAGGAACGGACGTGGGACACGGGACGGCCTTTCGCTGCCGGAAGCCTGGCGAACGGGCACAACCTATGACATTCCCTGTGGCGGATCGGGGAGGCGACCGGTCGTAGCCGAACGGGGACTCCCGGCGACGGCGCGACCCGTCGGGCGGGGGCGCGTCGCCGGTGGGCCGGGTCGCGTCGCCGGTGGGCCGGGTCGCGTCGCCGGTGGGCGTCGGGCTGGGGCGCGTCGGGTCGGGCCCCGTCGGGCCGGGTCGGGTGGGGCCGGGTCGGGTCGCGTCGCGTCGGGCCGGGTCGCGTCGCCGGTGGGCGTGTGCTGTCGTGGAAGTAGCCGCTGGAAGCAGGCACTCCGATGCGTCGCAGCCGGATTTCCACCTTCGTGAGCGCCCGGCCGCAGGCACCGACCGGGGCAGGTGGGGGGTTGCTGCCGACACGGGAGCTCGCGGCCGCGTGGCTGGTGGTCGTGCTGATCGCGGTGCCGGCGTGGGTGCTGACGATCGGACAGGCCCGGGACATGGGGGTCGAGCCGGGCACGATGGGGATGGCGCTGCCGCTGTTCCTGGTGCTGTGGGTGACGATGATGGCAGCGATGATGCTGCCGTCGATGGCACCGGTGGCGATCAGCTGGGTGCGCGGGATCGGCCGACGGACTTCCGGGTGGGCGCGGGTCGCCCGTACCGCCGGGTTCGTGGCCGGGTATCTGCTGGTGTGGACCGCCTTCGGGCTGCTCGCCTATGCGGCGCTGGCGTTTACCGGCGATCTGGTGGCGGACCATCCCACCGCGGGCCGGTGGATCGGCTCGATCGCCTTCCTCCTCGCGGGGCTGTACCAGCTCGGTCCGCTCAAGCACGTGTGTCTGCGGCACTGCCGGGACCCGCTGGGTCATCTGGTGCGGTACGCCGGGTTCCGGGGACCGACCCGGGACGTGCGGGTGGGCATGCACCACGGCGCGTACTGCGTGGGCTGCTGCGTCGGACTGATGGTGGTGTTCGTTCCGCTGGGCGTGATGAACGTGGCGGCGATGGCCGGGCTCGCCGTGGTGATCTTCGTGGAGAAGCTGTGGTCACGGGGTTACCTACTCAGCGGTATCGTCGGCGTCGCCTTTCTCGTCCTAGGGGTGCTCGCGCCGTTCCAGGACTGGATGCTGCCGGGGCTGCGGGAGACGATGCCGTCGATGGGCAGCATGTAAGCGCACGTGTGCGGGTGTGAATTCCCCGGGTGTGCCGGAGCTCCTCCGGGGTTCCCGGTCCTCAGGGGTTTTCCCGCCGGGGCCTGGGGTGCAAGCTGGAAGGGAGACCGTCTTCCGGTTGCCGGAACGGGCTCGGGACGCGCGGTCTCGCACTCCGAGTGGGCCCCTTTCGGGCCCGGCTGGAGGGAAGCGAGATGACACAGCAGGCGACCGACGGGACGCGCTGGCATCTGGCCGGCGACTGGTTCGACGTGTGCAAGTGCGCCATTCCCTGCCCGTGTACGTTCGCACAGCCACCGACCTACGGTGACTGCTCCGGCGTACTGGTCTGGCACATCCGGGAGGGCAACTACGGTGACGTGACGCTCGACGGCCTCAACGTCCTGATGATCGGTTCCTTCACGGGAAACGTCTGGGACAACTCGCACACCGATCCGCGCGCCGCGGTCTTCCTGGACGAGCGCGCCGACGACGGGCAGCGCGCCGCGCTCGGGGCGGTCTTCGGCGGTGAGGCGGGCGGATGGCCGGCGGAGTTCGGGGCGATGTTCCACGCCGAGATGCAGGGCATGGAGTTCGCGCCCGTCCACGTGGAGATCGACGAGGACCTGGCCACCTGGCGGGCGGAGGTCCCGGGCCGTGTCACGGCGAGCGCCGAGGCTCTGACCGGCCCGACCACTCCGGACGGCGCGCGCGTCCAGGTGCTCAACGCGCCGGGCGCGGAGGTCGGTCCTGGTCAGGTCGCCACGTGGGGGCGGGCCACGGTCGACCGCGCGGAAGCGTTCGGGTTCTCCTGGGACCGCAGCGGGAAGTCCAGCAAGTACTTCCCGTTCGACTGGACCGGGCCCGACTGATACATCCGGTTCGGCCGGACCGGCCCGACTGACTGGCTGACTGGCTGACTGACCAGGCCTCTGTCACTGACCGACCAGGCCTCAGTCGTCAGTCGTCGCCGGGTGCCCGCATACCTCGGGCGCGGGCCGTCTCCGTCGCCGTGTCGGAGGCGAGGAGGTCGAGGACTTCGCGGGCGAGGGCCGGCCGGGGGGAGGTGGCGAGGACGCCGGCGCTGAAGACGGACGTGATCGCGGTGTCGCCGGGGAGGGGACCGATGACGAGGACGCCGGGAAGGTCCATGAGTTCGCTGTGCTGCTGGAAGGCCAGGTCGGCCTGGCCCGATGGCAGGAGGCTTCCGGCGGGGACGCCCGGGGGTGCCTGGACCAGTCGGTCGCCGAGGGTGTCGGTGAGGCCGAGCCGGGCGATCAGGTCCAGGAGTGCCGTGCCGCTGGGGCCCGTGGAGTAGGCGATGCGCCGCGCGGAGAGCAGGGCGCCGCGCAGGTCGGCGGGGGTGTCGAGGGCGGGGATCGGGTTTCCCTCGGGGACGGCGGCGACGACCTGGGAGATCCACAGGGGGCGGACGGTGCCGGGGACGAGATGGCCCTCCTTCTCCAGCGCGGCCAGTGCTCCGGCGGCGAGCACGAGCACGTCGGCCTCGGCGCCCTCGCGGACGCGCCGGGCGACTTCGACGCCGCCTGCGGCGTCGAAGCGCACGGGGATGCGGTGCGCGGTCCGGATGTGCTCGGAGAGCTCGGCGAGGATGGGGCGGGTCGCCATCGAGGAGAGTCCGGAGATCTCTCGGTTCACAAGTCCTCCTTGGTGTGCGGCGGATGCTCCGGCGGGCAGTCGTGGCTGCTCAGCGCCGGGATGCGAGACTGGCCGCGTGAGCGCAACCCAGATCTCGGCGGCGGGAAAAGTCCTTCAGGTCCTCTCGGCCTTCGACCGTGAGCACCCGTCTCAGACCCTGTCGGAAGTCGCTCAGCGTACGGGGCTGGCGCTGAGCACCACGCACAGGGTGGTCTCGGAACTGGCCGCGTGGGGCGCGCTGGAGCGCGGCGAGGACGGCTCGTGGCACGTCGGGCTGCGGCTCTGGGAGATCGCCTCGGGGTGCCCGCGCACGCAGATCGTGCGCGATGTGGCGCTGCCGTTCATGCAGGACCTGTACGAGGTCACCCACGAGAACGTGCAGCTCGCGGTGCGGGAGGGCACGGAGCTCGTGTTCGTCGAACGGATCGCGGGGCACCGGTCGGTGGAGCTCCTGACGATGGTCGGGACGCGGTTCCCGATCGCCTCCACCGGAATGGGCCGGGTCCTGCTCGCGCACGCGCCGCTCGAGATCCAGGAGGAGGTCCTCGACTCGCCGCTGCGCGCCTGGACCCCGTACACCGTCGTCGACCCGAAGGCCCTGCGTGCCCAGCTGGACCGGATCCGCCGCGAGCAGGTCTTCGTCAGCGACCGGCAGCTCTCGGAGAGCACGGTCGCGGTCGCGGCTCCGGTACGGATCGGGCGGACCGGGCCGGTCAGCGCATCCCTCGGGATCGTGATCACGGCACAGGGCGCGAACCGGGCGCGCCGGCTGCGTGAGCCGCTGCTGAGAGCGGCGCACGGGATCTCGGAGGAGCTGGGGCGCCGGGCGCGTACGACGGGCTGAGGCGCGGGCGCCGCGCCCGTACGGCGGGCTGATTTCCCCGCCCGGCTTCCGCCTGACGGAAACGCCGGCGACCGGCTGTGTGCGCGGGTGTCAACGTTCGACCTGTTCGGACGTTCACACCTGCTCGGGAGATGTCATGGCTGATGCCGTCGTCGACTCTGTTGCCTCGGTTCCGGTCGCTGTCATCGGCGCGGGGCCGGCGGGCTTGATGCTGGCGCATCGGTTGGGGCGCGCGGGGGTCGACACGATCGTGATCGACACCCGTACGCGGCGGGAGATCGAGACGACGCAGCGGGCGGGCATTCTGGAGGCCGACGCGGCGCGGGAGCTGGTGGAGACCGGGGTTTCCGACCGGATTCTGCGCGAGGGCCACGAGCACGAGGGCACGGAGCTGAGGTTCGGGGGCCGGCCGCACCGGATTCATTTCAAGGAGCTGGTCGGCGAGTCGGTGTGGCTGTACCCGCAGACCGACGTGTTCGTCGATCTGGCGAACGCGCGGGACCGGGACGGCGGCACGGTCCACTTCGGGGTCCGTGACACCGAGGTCCTGGACGTCACGACGGACGCGCCGAGGGTCCGCTACACGGCGGCCGACGGGGCGCGGCACGAGATCCGGGCGCGGTACGTGGTGGGGGCGGACGGGTCGCGGAGCATGTGCCGCAACCTGGTGCCCGAGAACCGGCGGGTGCGGTACGGGAAGGACTACCCCTTCGCGTGGTTCGGCATCATGGCCGAGGCCCCGACGAGCGCGCCCGAGCTGGTGTACGCCCATTCCGAGCACGGGTTCGCGCTGATCAGCCAGCGGACCGACACGGTGCAGCGGATGTACTTCCAGTGTGCGCCCGACGAGTCGGTCGACGACTGGCCGGACGACCGCGTCTGGGAGACGCTCCAGGCGCGGGTGGCCGGCGAGGACGGGTTCCGGCTCAAGGAGGGCCCGGTCCTGGAGAAGTCGGTGCTGAAGTTCCGGTCGTTCGTGCAGGAGCCGATGCGCTGGGGGTCGTTGGTGCTCGCCGGAGACGCCGCGCACACGGTGCCGCCGACGGGGGCGCGCGGGCTGAACCTCGCGCTGCACGACGTGAAGGTGCTCGCCGACGTGCTGCTTCGGGCGCTCGGCGACAGGGGTGAGGCGGCCCTCGACGAGTACCAGCCGCGGGCGCTGCGGCGGGTCTGGCGGGCGCAGAACTTCTCGCACTGGATGACCCAGTTGCTGCACACCGCGCCCGGCGGGTCGACGTTCGACCTGCGGCGCCAGCTCGGCGAGTTGGACAACGTCGTGGGCACGCGCGCCGGACGCACCTATCTGGCGGAGCAGTACACCGGCTGGCCCGTCGGCTCCCCGGCCTGACCCCGAAACCACCTCAGGAGACAACGGATGATCATCGACTGTCACGGTCACTTCACCACGGCACCGCCCCAGTTGGCCGAGTGGCGGGACCGGCAGGTGGCCGCGGTCGGCTCCCCCGAGGACGCGCCCGACCCGGACGACCTGGTCATCGGTGACGACGACCTGCGCCGGGCGATCGAGGGCAACCAGCTGCGGCTCATGGACGAGCGGGGCAGCGACCTGACGATCTTCTCGCCGCGCGCCAGCTTCATGGCCCACCACATCGGCGACTTCCGGGTCTCCTCGACCTGGGCGCGGATCTGCAACGACCTGGTGCACCGGGTCAGCACGCTCTACCCGGAGCGTTTCGCGATGGGTGCGATGCTGCCGCAGTCGCCCGGCGTCGACCCGGCGACCTGCGTGCCGGAGCTGCGGCGCGCGGTGGAGGAGCTCGGGGCGGTCACCGTCAACCTCAATCCCGACCCGTCGGGCGGCCGGTGGACCGCGCCGCCGCTGACCGACCGCAGCTGGTACCCGGTCTACGAGGCGATGGCCGAGTACGACATCCCGGCGATGATCCACGTCAGCACCTCGTGCAACCCGGCCTTCCACACGACGGGCGCGCACTATCTGAACGCGGACACCACGGCGTTCATGCAGCTGGTCCAGGGCGATCTGTTCGCCGACTTCCCGACGCTGAAGTTCGTCGTCCCGCACGGCGGCGGCGCCGTCCCGTACCACTGGGGGCGCTTCCGCGGCCTCGCGATGGCGCTCGGCAAGCCCGATCCGGAGGCGCTGCTCGACAACGTCTTCTTCGACACGTGCGTGTACCACCAGCCGGGCATCGACCTGCTGACGCGGGTGATCCCCAGCCGTTCCGTGCTGTTCGCCAGCGAGATGATCGGCGCGGTCCGCGACGTCGACCCGCGCACCGGCCACTGCTTCGACGACACGAAGCGGTACGTCGACGCCACCCCGCACCTGTCGGACGAGGAGCGTGCCGCCGTCTACTCCGGCAACGCCCTGCGCGTCTACCCCCGACTCGCCGCCCGCCTCGCCGCGGCCGGCCGCTGAACCCAGGAGAAGCAGCCATGGAACACACCGAGCTCGGCGTCGTCCGCACCAGGATCGACCGCGCCGACCCCGAGGCCGTCGCGGCCCTTTCGGAGTTCGGCGTCGCGACCGTCCACGAGGCCATGGGCCGGGTCGGCCTGATGCGCCCGTACCTGCGCCCGGTCTACCCGAAGGCCCGGATGTGCGGCACGGCCGTGACCGTGCTGCTCCAGCCCGGCGACAACTGGATGCTGCACGTCGCCGCCGAGCAGATCCAGGACGGGGACGTCGTCGTCGCGGCCTGCACGACGGAGAGCGAGGACGGCTTCTTCGGCGAGCTGCTCGCCACCTCGTTCCGCGCCCGGGACTGCCGGGGCCTGGTCATCGACGGCGGTGTCCGCGACGTCGCCGACCTGGAGGGCATGGATTTCCCCGTCTTCTCCCGCGCGGTGCACGCCAAGGGCACGGTCAAGGCCACCCTCGGCTCCGTCAACGTGCCGGTGGTCTGCGGCAACGCGCTCGTACGCCCCGGCGACGTGATCGTCGCGGATGTCGACGGAGTCGTCGTGGTGCCCCGCGAACGCGCGGCCGAGGTGGCCGCCAAGTGCGCCGCCCGTGAGGCCAATGAGGAGGGCAAGCGCGCGCGGTTCCGGGCGGGCGAGCTCGGCCTGGACATCTATGGCATGCGCGGCCCGCTGGCCGAGCTCGGGCTGCGGTACGAGGACTGACGATGACGAACCACTTCGAGAAGACCCCCGGCTGGCTCGACTGGTACGCCGATCCGAGCGAGCCCCGGTTCCGGCTCCCCGACGGCGCCGTCGACGCGCACTGCCACGTCTTCGGTCCCGGCGCCGAGTTCCCGTACGCCCCCGAGCGCAAGTACACGCCCTGCGACGCCTCCAAGGAGCAGCTGTTCGCGCTCCGCGACCGGCTCGGCTTCAGCCGTAACGTCGTGGTGCAGGCGACCTGTCACGGCGCCGACAACACCGCCATGGTCGACGCCCTGCGGGCCTCCGGCGGACTGGCCCGCGGGGTGGCGACCGTACGGCCCGGGATTACGGACGAGGAGTTGCGGGAGCTGCACGAGGCCGGGGTGCGCGGGGTGCGCTTCAACTTCGTGAAGCGACTCGTGGACGCGGCGCCGCGGCAGGACCTGCGGGACGTCGTGGAACGGATCGCGCCCTACGGATGGCACGTCGTCCTCTACTTCGAGGCGGCGGACCTCGCCGACCTGCGCGAGTTCTTCCTGTCGATCCCGGTGCCGCTGGTCATCGACCACATGGGGCGCCCCGACGTCACCAAGGACCCGGACGGCCCCGAGTTCGAGGAGTTCCTGGACTTCCTGCGGGCCAGGCCGGACATCTGGTGCAAGGTGACGTGCCCCGAGCGTCTCTCGGTCAGCGGGCCGCCCGCCCTGGACGGTGAGCGGTCGGCGTACACCGACGTCGTCCCCTTCGCCCGGCGCGTGGTCGAGGAGTTCCCCGACCGGGTCCTGTGGGGCACCGACTGGCCGCACCCCAACCTCACCGCCCACATGCCCGACGACGGGCTGCTCGTCGACTTCGTCCCGCACATCGCGCCGACGCCCGAACACCGGCGCAAGCTCCTCGTCGACAACCCGATGCGCCTGTACTGGCCGGACGCCCGCTGACCCCCCTCACGATTGGACCTTGACCATGGCCTTGGACAAGAGCTACCGGCTGGTTCCCGGGACGACGATCTTCGACGCCGAGCAGTCCGCCAAGGGGTACCACCTCAACCAGTTCTGCATGTCGCTGATGACGGCGGAGAACCGGGCGGCCTACCTCGCCGACGAGCGCGCCTATCTGGACGCGTGGCCGCTGCGCGAGGAGCAGAAGCGGGCACTGCTCGACCGCGACCTGAACGCCGCGATGCGCGAGGGCGGCAACATCTACTTCCTCGCCAAGTGGGGTGCCACGCTGGGCTTCTCGTTCCAGCAGATGGCCGGTTCGATGACCGGGATGACCGAGCAGGAGTACCGCGACATGATGGTCGGCGGCGGCCGCTCCGTCGAGGGCAACCGCATCGACCACGCCGTCCTCGACGCGGCCCACGCGAACCCGGAGCCGCCCGCCGAGCACGCCATCGTCACCGGCGCCGTCTTCACCTCGCACGTGCCCGCGATCGGCGCGGCGATGGATCACGACAAGACCGACGAGCCGTACTGGAAGCCGCTGTTCGAGGGCTACGACTTCTCCAGGGAATGGGAGAAGGAGAACCTCCCCGACGTCGTCTTCCTGGTCTACAACGACCACGCCTCCTCGTTCGACCTGTCGCTGATCCCGACCTTCGTCCTCGGCACCGGCGCGTCCTTCCCGACCGCCGACGAGGGGTACGGGCCCCGCCCCGTCCCCGGCATCGAGGGCGACCCCGACCTGGCCGCGCACATCGCGCACTCCCTCATCCGGGACGACTTCGACCTCACCCTCGCCAACGAGATGACCGTCGACCACGGCCTGACCGTCCCGCTGTCGCTGATGTTCGGCGACGTCGAGAAGTGGCCGTGCAAGGTCATCCCGTTCCACGTCAACGTCGTGCAGTACCCGGTGCCCTCCGGCGCCCGCTGCTTCGCGATCGGTCAGGCGCTGCGCCGGGCCATCGAGTCGTACGACCGTCCGCTGAAGGTCCAGGTGTGGGGCACCGGCGGCATGAGCCACCAGCTCCAGGGCCCCCGCGCAGGCCTGATCAACCGGGAGTGGGACAACGCCTTCCTCGACCGGCTCGTCGACGACCCGGCCGGGCTCGCGCGGGTGCCGCACCTGGAGTACGTGGAGGAGGCCGGCTCGGAGGGCATCGAGCTGGTCATGTGGCTGATCGCCCGCGGCGCCATGAGCGATGTGGCCGACGCCGGCCACGTCGAGGTCAAGCACCGCTTTTACCATGTGCCCGCGTCGAACACGGCCGTCGGCCACCTGATCCTCGAAAACCGTCCCCGGGCCCAGCGGCCCGCCGAAGGAGTGAACTGACATGACCGACCGAACCCTGCGCGTCGCCCTGGCCGGCGGCGGCGCCTTCGGCGCCAAGCACGCGGCCGCACTCCGGCGGATCGACGGCGTCGAGGTCGCCGCCGTCGTCAGCAGCAGCCTGGAGCGGGCCGAGAAGTTCGCCTCGGAGCAGGGCGTCGGCCGCGGTGTCGCGTCCCTGGACGAGGTCCTGGCCATGGACGACATCGACGCCGTCATCCTCGCCACCCCCACGCAGCTGCACGCCGCGCAGACGCTGGCCTGTCTGGACGCGGGCAAGCACGTCCAGGTCGAGATCCCGCTGGCCGACTCCCTCGCCGACGCCGAGGCCTGCCAGGCCGCGCAGGAGCGCACCGGCCTGGTCGCCATGGTCGGCCACACGCGCCGCTTCAACCCGAGCCACCAGTGGGTCAAGCGCCGGATCGAGGCCGGCGACTACGGCATCCAGCAGATGGACGTGCAGACGTACTTCTTCCGTCGCACCAACCTCAACGCGCTCGGTCAGCCCCGTTCCTGGACCGACCACCTGCTGTGGCACCACGCGGCGCACACCGTCGACCTGTTCGCCTACCAGACCGGCTCGCCGATCGTGCAGGCCAACGCGATCCAGGGCCCGATCCACCCCGAGCTCGGCATCGCGATGGACATGTCCATCCAGCTGCGCGCCGAGAGCGGCGCGATCTGCACCCTGTCGCTGTCGTTCAACAACGACGGGCCACTCGGCACCTTCTTCCGCTACATCGGCGACACCGGCACCTACCTCGCCCGCTACGACGACCTGTTCACCGGCAAGGACGAGCCGATCGACGTCAGTGGCGTCGACGTCTCCATGGACGGCATCGAGCTCCAGGACCGCGAGTTCATCGCCGCGATCCGCGAGGGCCGCGAGCCGAACTCCTCGATCGCCCAGGTGCTGCCCTGCTACCGCACGCTCGCGGCCCTGGAGCAGCAGCTCACCGCCGCCTCCGCCTCGTGACCGCCGCACCCGCGGCGGCACCGGGCCGCACGCCGCGCCGCCTCGGCCCCTTCGAGGTCCCGGCACTCGGTCTGGGCTGCATGAACGTCAGCCACGCCTACGGCGTCCCCCCGACCCCGCAGGCGGCCGAGCACCTGCTCCGCTCGGCCCTGGACGAGGGCGTCACGCACTTCGACACGGCCGCCCTCTACGGCTTCGGCGCCAACGAGGAACTCGTCGGCCGGGTGCTCGCCCCCCACCGGGACCGGATCGTGCTCGCCAGCAAGTGCGGCATGACGGGCGTCGACGGCCGGCGCGTCATCGACGGCCGCCCCGAAACCATCCGCCGTACCGCCGACGAGGCCCTGGTCCGGCTGCGGACCGACGTCATCGACCTGTACTACCTGCACCGCCTCGACCGGGCCGTCCCGGTCGAGGAGAGCGTCGGCGCCATGGCCGAACTCGTCGAGGCCGGCAAGGTACGCGCGCTCGGCCTCTCGGAGGTGTCCGCGACGACACTCCGCCGCGCCCACGCCGTACACCCGATCGCCGCCCTCCAGAACGAGTACAGCCTCTGGTCGCGCAACCCCGAACAGGGCACGCTGGCCACAGCCCGCGAACTGGGCGTCGCCCTGGTCGCGTTCAGCCCGCTGGCCCGCGGCTTCCTCACCTCCGCCCCGCCGGACCTCGGCGGCCTTCCCGCCCACGACATCCGGCGCGCCATGCCCCGCTTCGACGACCGCCATTACCCCGCCAACCTGGCGCTACGGCACGACCTCGACCGGATCGCCGAGGACGCCGGCCTCACCCTCCCCCAGCTCGCCCTCGCCTGGGTCCTCTCCCGAGGCCCGCACGTCATCGCCATCCCCGGCACCCGGTCGGTGGCCCACCTGCGGGAGAACCTCTCCACCCTTGACACCCACGTCCCCGCCGACGTCCTCGACGCGGCGGCCCGCGTCCTGGACGCCGACACCGTCCACGGCCCCCGCTACAACGAGGCCACCCTCGCCGAGATCGACACGGAGCGCTGCGGCGACGCCGGATGACCGTGTGCGTTTCGACGCCCTCGGGCCGGTGAAGGACACGACTGGCTGCGCGCGTACGAGGGGCTCGGGAGGTTGCGTGCCGGATCAGTCACCAGCGGTCGGCTACAGCGAGGACCCGTCCGGGGTGGCCCGTACCCTTCCCGTACGGCTCTGCCGCCTGCGGACCGCCACCGGCGAACCGGTCGCCGAACTGGAGGCGCTCTCCTTCCGCCTGCGGTTCGGCGCCGTGGCCGTGGCCGCCGAAGGCATCGGCGGGGTGGAGACCCAGCCCGCGTACCGCCGCCAAGGACACATGACCCGGCTCCTGGGCCGTGCGCTGGAGGGCATGGGCCGGCGCGTGGACATCGCCTTCGTGTCCGACGGCATCGAAGGGGTCTACGAGCGCTTCGGCTTCGTCGGGGCCGTGGCCGAAGGGCACCTCACCGTCCCCGTACGCAACGTCGAGCGAGCGACCGGCATCGACCTGGCCACGGCCGTCCCCGGCATCCGCGACGCCTCCACGGCCGACCTCCCGGCCATGGTCGACCTGTACAACTCCGCGCACGCCCACCGCCCTTGGACCCACGCCCGCCACCCCACCTGGAACCGGCTCGTCCCCCGGACCACCTGGAAACCGGGCTCCCACACCCTCATCCTCCAGACCGGCCCCACCCCCGCCGGCTACGCCGTCCTCGAAGGCCGGTCCTTCGGTGACCCCCTCGGCACCGTGACCGTCGACGAACTCGTCGCCGAAGACCCCGCCGCGACACGCCACTTGCTCGCCGCCGTCGCCCACCTCTGCTGGCAACGCCGCCTCGGCCACTTCACCGTACGCGAACCCTCCGACAGCCTCACCGGCCGCGTCGCCCGCCACCTGGGCTGCGCCTACCACCAGACGTTCCCGCCCACCGGCGGCATGATGGCCGCCATCCTGAACCGACCACCCCTCCTACGCACCCTCGAACCGGAGCTCCACCGCCGGGCCGCGAAACAACTCCCCGACCCCGCCTACCTCCAGGCCCTCTCCGCCCTCCACAGCGGCACCCTCATCCCCGACAACCGCGTGCTCGTCCGCCTCCTCCTCGGCCACTGGTCGGCCCACGACGCCTACGCCCACGGCACGCCCGTCCCCGACCGGTACCGCGAGACCTGCGCGGCCTGGTTCCCGGGCGGCGGCACGGCGTCCTTGCCCATGCCGTACGCCCACCGCCTGGACCGGTATTAGACGGAAAGCAACCTCACCGCCGTGTGGGGGAACTTCGCCCTGCGCGGCTACCGGCGCCTGATCTATACGAACACGGCGAGTGTGCTACCCGAGGCGACCGGCATGTTCGAGCGCGCCATGGGCGCCGGCGTGAGGCTCGTACGTGCCCTCCTCACGGCCTCCGACGCGACCGCCCGCGAGCGTCTCGTCCGCCGGGAGCTCGGATCGGAGCTGGAGCAGGAGATCGCGGGCAGCCTCCGCAAGGCGCGCGTCCTGGACCAGCGTGCGGTGGAGGGCACGGTGCGGGTCGCGACGGACGGGCGGGGCGTCGGGGACATCGCGCGGGAGGTGGTGGCGACGACCGGCTGGGGCGAGCCGTAGGCACGGCACCCGTCCGGTCCGAAGGGCGGATCAGTGGGCGCCGTCGGACGGACCCTCGTTCCCGTCGTGCAGAAGGGCGGCCGCGCGGGAGGTGCGCAGGTGCAGAGCGGTGCGGCCGGTGCGGCGGGTGGTGACCAGGCCCGCGCTCCTGAAGGCGCCGAGGTGCTGGGAGACGGCGCTGGGGGTGACGCCGAGGCGGGTGGCGAGGGCCGGGGTGCCGAGGGGTTCGGCGAGGGCGGCGAGGAGGGCAGCGCGGGTAGGGCCGAGGACGGCGGCGAGGCCGTCACGGGTCGGCGGTTCGTCCTCCCACAGAAGGCCCACGCCGGTGGCGGGGTAGCGGATGGAGGCCGCGCCCACGGGCGCGGTGTCGACGAGGACCTGGGGCCAGGTGAACACCGACGGCATCAGGACAAGCCCGTGCCCGCCCGCCTCCACGACGCAGGGCGCTCCGGCCGGGCCGCGCCGGCCGTGGACCAGCAACTCCCCTTCGCGCCAGGCGACATCGCGGTGGAGTTCCGCGAAGACGCCTTCCACTCCCCCGTCGACGAGCGCCGCCGCCCGCTTGTTCACGTCGGCGTCGAGGACCGCGAGCATCCGCCCCCAGTGCGGGGCGATGAGCCGGTCGTGGCAGCGGCGCAACGCCGTGACGACACGGGGCAGGGCGTCGGGCCCGTCACCCATCCGGCGCGCGGCCGCGGGTCCCAGAGCGGCCACGCACTCCCGCCGGAAGAAGTCGGGGTCCGTGGCTCCGACACGCGCGAGCTCCTCCTCGACGTCCGGCAGCCGCCTCGTCGGCACCGGGAACAGGAACGAGGGCGGGCAGCCACCCGACAGCAACCGCAACAGGTCGATGTCGGGGTCGCGTCGAAGAACCTCCCGGGCTTCGCGCACCCAGCGCCGGTGGACGGCGTGCTCGCCCGCACCCAGGGCGAGACGCAGGCCCAGGACGGTCTCGGACAGCGGCGACACCGCGAAGCGCACCCGCGCCACCTCGGTGGCCGTCAGCGTGATCTCCACGGCCATGGCCGGCTCCCCTCTCCCTCGTTCAAGCGGCTCAGACTGATCATGTAGCTCAGACTGAACAGTAGCCGCCGCCCCGTGCGTGGCCGCAGGCTGCCCGGCATGGAGTTCTTCACCTCGTACGACGGCACGACCCTGGCCTACCGCGTACTCACCGCCGGCACCGCAGCCCACCGGCCCCCGCTGATCTGCCTGCCGGGCGGCCCCGGGCGCGCGGCCGAGTACCTCTCGGACCTGGGCGGCCTCTCCGCCCACCGCACACTGATCGTCCCCGACACGCGCGGCACCGGCGCCTCCGCGATGCCGGCGGACCTCACGACCTGCCGGGTAGACCGGCTCCCCGAGGACGTCGAGGCACTCCGCCGCCACCTCGATCTGGAGCGCGTCGATCTGCTCGGCCACTCGGCCGGCGGCGGCACGGCCCTGCTGTACGCCGCCGAGCACGCGGAGCACGTACGGTCCGTGACGCTCGTGACCCCGTCGTTCGCCGCCATTGGTCTCCCCTCGGACACCGACGCCGAGGTGGTCCTCGCGGGACGGGCCGCCGAGCCGTGGTACCCGGCCGCGCTCGCCGCGTACCGGGCGATGAAGGCGGCCCGCTCCTTCGCCGAGGCGGCCCCGCACCGCCTCGCCTTCGAGCCGCTCATGTACGGCCGCTGGGACGGGACGGCGCAGGCCCACGCCGCCGCGGACCCCGCGCAGCGCTCCCTGCCCGTCAGCGAGGCCCACTACGCGGGCTACGCCCCGACGGAGGCCGCGTTCGCCGCCCTGCACTCCCGCCTGGCGTCCCTCGCCGCCCCCGTCCACATCCTGGCCGGCGCCCACGACCTCTGGCCGACGGCGGCCTCCGCCACGCACACGGCCGCCCTCCTCGACGCCCGTCTGACCGTGCTGCCGGGTGCGGGGCACTACCCGTGGCTCGACGACCCGACGGCCTTCACCACGGCGGTCGAGTCCTTCCTGACGGCCGGCTGAGGCGTCCCTCAGGAAGGACTCGACCGCCCTGAGGGCCGGGTGACGCGCCCCGCCCGCCGCGAGGGCAGGAGCTGTCCGACCCTGACGGGCCGGAGAGGGCTACGCGCCGGCGACCAGCATTCCGCCCATGGCCAGCATGGTCGCGGCGACGAGTCCGTCCAGGACGCGCCAGGCCTTCGGGCGGGAGAGGACGCCGCTGAGCAGGCGGGCGCCGAAACCGAGGGCGAAGAACCAGGTGAGGCTGGCCAGGGCGGCACCGATGCCGAAGGCCCAGCGGAGGTCGCCGCGGTCGGAGGCGAGGGAGCCGAGGAGGAGGACGGTGTCGAGGTAGACGTGGGGGTTGAGCCAGGTCATGGCCAGGCAGGTCAGGACGGCGCGGCGGGCGGAGCCGGAGTCCGGGCCGGTGGTGGTGAGGGCGGCGGTGGGGTCGGGGCGCAGGACGCGCCGGGCGGCGAGGACGCCGTAGCAGATGAGGAAGGCGCCGCCCGCGAGGCCGACCGCGGTGAGGGCCGCCGGCCAGGCGGTGACGACCGCGCCCACTCCCGCGACACCGAGGGCTATCAGTACGGCGTCCGAGACGGCGCAGATCGCGACGACCGCGAGGACGCCGTGGCCGCGGGCGCCTTGGCGCAGGACGAAGGCGTTCTGCGCGCCGATGGCCACGATGAGCGAGAGTCCGGTTCCGAAGCCGGCGAGTACGGCGGCGAGAAGCGTGCTGGTCATGGCTCCGACCGTAAGGAAAGCATCAGGATGAGTACAGCTAAAGATTCTTAGGTACCCTAAGCCCTACTTATGGACGAGCTGCCCCTGGACCAGGTCCGGACCCTCCTCGCGGTGGTCGACGAAGGCACCTTCGACGCCGCGGCCGCCGCCCTGCACGTGACCCCCTCCGCCGTCAGCCAGCGCGTCAAGGCCCTGGAGCAGCGAACCGGCCGCGTCCTGCTGCTGCGCACCAAGCCGGTGCGTCCCACCGAGTCCGGCGAAGTGATCGTCCGGTTCGCCCGCCAGCTGGCGCGCCTGGAGCGCGATGCCCGCGCCGAACTGGGCCTTGAGGCCGAGCAGGGCCCTGCCCGTGTCCCGATCGCGGTCAACGCGGACTCGCTGGCCACCTGGTTCCTGCCCGCGCTCACCCGGGTTCCCCAGGAGCCGCCGATCTGCTTCGAGCTCTACCGCGAGGACGAGTCCCACACCACCGCCCTGCTGCGCGAAGGGCAGGTGATGGCGGCCGTCACCTCATCGCCCGACCCGGTGGCCGGCTGCACGGTCCGGCGCCTCGGCCTGGCCCGCTACCGGGCCGTGGCCTCCCCGGCCTTCGCCGCCGCCCACCTCAGGGGATCCCTGCCGGAGGACCTGTGCGAGGCGCCGACCGTGGTCTTCGACCGGCGCGACCGGCTCCAGGACACCTTCGTCCGCTCCCTGACCCAGGGCCGCTCGGACGCCGGCCGCGTCCGCCACCTCGTCCCCACCACCGACGGCTTCCGCGACGCCGTCGCCTTCGGCCTCGGCTGGGGCCTGGTCCCCGAACCCCAGGCGATGCCGCTCCTGCACTCCGGACACCTGGTGGAACTCGCACCCGCGCAGCCCATGGACATCCCCCTGTACTGGCAGCAGTGGAAGCTGGACTCCCCCGCCCTGTCCACGGTCGCCGAGGTCGTGGCGACGGCCGCCGCCGAGGCACTACTGACGGACCGGGGTAGCGGCGCGCCCTGACCGGCACCCCGCCCTCACCGGCGGCGGCGACACGCGGGACGGTAAGTGTCTTGCGTACAGGGGGAGTTGTGCAGTGGGGTGGCCGCCATGAAGAAGAGAAGCATTGCGGCACTGACAGCGGCCTTGGCCGTGGCGCCCCTCTTGGCGGCGGGCGTGCCGGGCCAACGCGCGGTGGCGGCCGAATCCGGCGCCGGCGATTCGTCTGCACGTGGTTCGTACGCGAGTGGTTCATACGCGAGTGGTTCGAACTCGAACGGTTCGCCTGCGAGTGGTTCGTCGGGCCGTGTCGAGTCGGCGCTCCTGGGCGGGGTCGACCTGGATACGGTGACGATCCCCGAGTTGCAGAAGCGCATGGCGCGCGGAGAACTGACCTCGTCGCAGCTGACGCGCGCCTACCTACGCCGGATCAAGGCCGTCGACCCGAAGATCAACGCGGTCCTGCGGACCAGCCCGACGGCCCTGGCCCAGGCGGCCGCCAGTGATGTCCGGCATCGTCTCGGCAAGGTCCGCGGCCCGCTCGACGGGATTCCCGTGCTCCTCAAGGACAACGTGAACACCCGCGACATGCCGACGACGGCCGGTTCGCTGGCGCTGGCCGGAAAGCCGCCCGCCACGGACGCTGAGCTGGTCACGCGGCTACGGGCGGCCGGGGCCGTGATCCTCGGCAAGGCCAACCTGTCCGAGTGGGCCAACTTCCGCGGCGCCAAGCCGACTTCGGGCTGGTCCGCGGTGGGCGGGCAGACGCACAACCCGTACGTCCTGGACCGCAATCCGTGCGGATCGTCCGCCGGTTCCGCAGCCGCCCTCGCCGCGTCGCTGGCGCAGGTGGCGATCGGCACCGAGACGGACGGCTCGATCGTGTGCCCGGCCGGCATGAACGGCGTCGTCGGCCACAAGCCCAGTCTCGGCCTTGTCAGTCAGTCCGGCGTCGTCCCGATCTCCGCCGAGCAGGACACGGCCGGCCCCATGGCCCGCAACGTCATCGACACCGCACTGACCCTCTCGGTCATCAGCGGCGACAAGACCCCGGGCCGCGGCGGGGCCGCGAGCCTCGCGGAAGCGGTCGCACACCCAGGCAGCCTGCGCGGCAAGCGCATCGGCCTGTGGCGCCTCCCCTCGCTCGGGGCCGACGTGGACGCCCTGATGACACGGACCGCCGCCCGCCTCAGGGCCGCCGGCGCCCAGGTCGTCGAGGTGACGCCGCCGTACCAGGCCCGGCTCGCCGAGCTGGAGTTCCCGGCCCTCCTCAGCGAGTTCCACCGCGACATCGACGCCTATCTCGCGACCCGCAACGGCCCCCGCGACCTCGCGGCGCTCATCGAGTTCAACCGCACGCACGCCGCCGAGCAGTCCTGCTTCGCCGGCCAGGAACTCTTCGAGATGGCCCTCGCCGCGCCGCCCACCACCGACCCGGACTACCAGGCCATGCGCGCCGAGCTCAACGACCTCTCCCGCCGCTCCATCGACGAGACCATGGCCGCCCACCACCTCGACGCCATCGCCTCCCCCGCCAACCCGCCCGCCTGGACCACCGACTGCGCCCGCGGCGACAACGACGTCATCCCCTCCTCCACCCCCGCCGCCGTCTCCGGCTACCCCTCCCTCTCCGTCCCCGCCGGCTTCGTCGGCGACCTCCCCGTCGGCCTCCTCCTCATGGCCGGCAACCACCAGGACCCCGCCCTCCTCTCCCTCGGCGCCGCCGTGGAACACCACCTCAACGCCTGGCGCGCCCCCCGCTACCTCCGCACGACCACTCCCTGACTCCCTGCACACTTACGGGACCGGCCCCCGACGGCGGTCCGGTCCCGTTCGTATGCCCTGCCCAGCGGCCCCCACCGCGGCCGTACCGCACCACGCGCGAAACCGTCGCAGCGGCGGAACGCGGGGCGCGCTCTGGAGTACGTACGACGGTGACGGGCGGGCTGACATTCTGGGGGCATGACTTCTGAGGACCAGGACACGCGTCCGCTGCTGGTGGTCGACGGGGCCAACGTCGTGGGATCCGTGCCGGACGGGTGGTGGCGGGACCGGCGTGGGGCGGCCGAGCGGCTGCGGGACCGGCTGGCGGTGGCCGGGGGGCCGGTGGAGGGGCCGTACCCGGGACCGTACGAGATCGTGCTGGTGGTGGAGGGGCGTGCGCGGGGCGTCGAGTCCGTGCCCGGTGTGCGGGTCGAGGAGGCGCCGGGCAGTGGCGACGACCTGATCGCCGATCTGGCGCGGGAAGCGGGCGGACGTCCCTGTGTGGTGATCACGGCCGATCGAGGCCTCCGGCAGCGGGTGGAGGCCACGGGCGCCCAGTGCATGGGCCCCCGCAGCCTCCCGCAGGCACCCGCTTAGGGCCCTGCCCGCGTCTGCGTCACGTAGACGCGGTTTGTCAGTGCGCCGCGCGGAAGGCCTGGGTCAGCTTGGCGATGGCGCCGGACGGGTCGCCGGTGAGGAGGAGGTGGTCGGCTTCGGCGAAGGGCTTGGCCACCTGTTCGGTGAGGGTGTCGTGGATGCGGTCCTGGACGATGAGGCGGGCCCGCCCGACGAGTTGGCGGGCGGCGGCGGAGTCGCCGTGGCCGGTCTTCTGGAGGGCGCGGGCGGCGAGGGCGAGGGCACGGAGGGCGGGTTCGCCGCCGCCGGGGGTGGGGCGGAGGGTGGTGAGGCCCCAGCCGTAGGGGAATTGGGGGTCGTAGTGGGTGTCGCCGACGTTCAGGGGGAGTTGGGTCTCCGACTTGGGCCAGGTGACGGGGAGTTGGCCGGTGAAGGGGCGGCGGCCGTAGAGGACGTCGGCCACGCCGTCGCCTTCGGTGCCGGGGAGCCAGGAGGCGACGAGGGCGTCGATGGCGGGGAGGCGGTCGCCGATGAGCTGGGGGCGGCCGGAGACGACGAGGACGGCGCAGGGCATGGCGGCGCAGACGCGGTCGACGGCCGCCTTGTCGGCGGTGCTCAGTTCGAGGTCGTGGCCGTTGCCGACGTCGCCGATGCCTTCGGCGTACGGTGTCTCGCCGACGACGACCACGCCGATGTCGTGCCCTGCGGTGGGTGCGGTGGCGTCCTTGGAGTAGGTGAGCGTGGCTCCGGGGTCGGCGGACTTGCGCAGGGCTTCGAGGATGGTGGTGCCGGTGGTCGGGCGGCCGGAGGAGCCCTGCCAGGTGACGGTCCATCCGCCGGCCTGGTTGCCGAGGTCGTCGGCGTTGGAGCCGGCCACGTAGACGTTCTGGGTCGGCTTGAGGGGCAGTACGTCGCCGTCGTTCTTGAGCAGTACCTGTGAGGCGGCCGCGGCCTGTCGTGCGACGGCGCGGTGTTCGGGCGAGCCGACGGAGGCGAGGTGGGTGGTGTCCGCGTACGGCTTCTCGAAGAGTCCGAGGCGGAACTTCTGGGTGAGGACGCGGGCGACGGCGTCGTCGATCCGGGTGGTGGGGATGCGGCCGGCTTCCGTCTCGGCGATCAGGGTGCGGGTGAAGTCCTGGTAGTTCGTCGGCACCATGATCATGTCGAGGCCGGCGTTGACGGAGGTGCGGACGTCGCTCGGGTAGTCGCCGGGGATCTGGTCGATCGCCTGCCAGTCGCTGATGACGAAGCCCTCGAAGCCCATGCGGTCCTTGAGGACGCCGTTGATCATCTCCGCGTTGGCGTGCATCTTCACGGGGCCCGCGTCGTCGCCGAGGACGTCGAGCGAGGAGTAGGAGGGCATGACGGTGCCCACGCCGTGCTTCACGGCCTCGGTGAAGGGCGCGAGGTGGACGGCCTCCAGTTCCTCGCGGGTGACGCGGGTGATGCCCTGGTCGATGGTGTACGAGCCGGTCGTGGACGAGCCGAAGGCGGTGCCGCCGTCGCCGACGAAGTGCTTGGCGGTCGTCAGGACCTTGTCGTTCCGGTCGAGGTCCCGGCCGTCCCTGGCGCCCTGCATCCCGTCGATGACCGTCTCCATGGCGGTGACGAGCGCCGGGTCCTCGCCGAAGGACTCGTAGGAGCGGCCCCAGCGTTCGTCGCGGGTGACGCACACGCAGGGGGCGAAGTCCCAGGGCACTCCGGTGGCCCTGACCTCCTTCGCGGTGACGGCTCCGGTCCGGGCGGCGAGGCCCGGGTCGCGGCCGGCACCGATGCCGATGTTGTGCGGCATGATCGTCGAGCCGACGACGTTGTTGTGCCCGTGCACGGCGTCCACGCCGTAGATCAGCGGGATCTGCAGCCGGGTGGCCTGGGCGCGCAGCTGGTAGGCGTCGATCATCCGGGCCCACGCCTCCGGCGTGTTGGGGGTGGGCACCGAACCGCCGCCGGAGAGCAGGGAGCCGAGGCCGTAGCCGGCGATGTCCCCGGGCGAGCGCAGCGCGTTCCGTTCGGCCTGCGTCATCTGCCCGGCCTTCTCGCGGAGCGTCATCCGGGAGAGGAGGTCCGCCACCCGCTTCTTCACCGGCAGGCGCGCGTCGAGGTACGGCAGTCCGTGCGCGTCGATGACGACGGCCGGCGTCTCGGCGGGCGCCTTCGCGCCTTCGACGGTCAGCTTGACCGGGATCGTCTCGGCTTCCTCGCCGGCCTTGTCCTTCAGGGTCGCCACGGTGATCGAGCGGGTGGTCCCGGACGCGGTCCCTGCGGGGAACTCCAGGCTCCCGGACACCGGCGTGTAGTCCTTGCCCGGCTGGGCGGGACCGCCGTCGTCCGTCGTGTACGTGACGGTCACGGGCCCGTCGGTCGGCGCGGATCCGGTGGTCGCCACCGAGACGTCGATGCGGGCGGTGCCGCCCTCGTCGACGGGGTGGACCACGGCCCCGGTGACGACCCGGGTGTTGAGCGCGGGATCGGCCTTCCCGTACAGCTCGACGCCGTCGAGGGCGAACCGGCCGGGCGCTCCGGTCGGCAGCGTCAGCGCGTACCCCCACATCCGGTCGAGGCCGAGGACCTGGTCGATGCCCCCGACGGGCTGGTAGTCGGCGCGGTAGCGGAACTCGGAGAACGGGATCTCGACGAGGTGCCAGCCCTCCCAGTCGTCGGTGAAGGAGGTCGTCCACAGCTCGGACGCCTCGCCGTTCGCCCCGCCGTCCTTGATCTCGAAGTTGACGCGCTTCCCCGACCCCGGCGGCAGCGGCGCCGTGTTCTGCCCGTACCACCAGAACCGGATGCCCTTGTGGGCCGTCCAGTCCTGCGCGGGCCGGTCGAAGGCGAAGTCGTGGGTGAACCCGCCCCAGCCGCTGATGTCGTAGCGCCCTTCGAGGACCTTCGTGCCCTCGGGCGCGTCGGCGCGCTCGGCGAGGGCGAGCGCGGGGTGGTCGTCGGCGTCGCTGCCCCAGGTGAAGAGGCCTTCGGCGGGTGGTCCGGCGAAGGGCACCTCCCCTTCGAAGCGGTCGACTGCCAGGGGTGCCGGGTCTCCGTCGGCACCTGGGGCGGCGACGCTGGGCACGGCTCCGGCAAGCAGTCCGGCGAGGACCGCGGTGGCGGCGAGCGCGGCTGCGCTCGCCCTTCTTCGGTGGCGCGGGTGCGGCATACGGGCTCCTCGGACGAGGGTTACGGGGGTTACGGGGGTTACGGGGGGCGGCGGAGGCTTCAGGAAGGCTGGTGGGTCCACTTCTGGTTCGCGCCACCGGTGCAGGTCCAGATCTGGGCGCGCGTACCGTCAGCCGAGGAATTGCCCGTCACGTCCAGGCACTTCCCGGCCGCCGCGTTGACGACGTCATGGCTCCCCGGGTCGTACGACCAGCGTTGCGCGCCGGTCCCGTTGCAGGCGTAGAGCTGCACCTTCGTACCGTCGGCGGTTCCGGCCGCGGCCACGTCGAGGCATTTGCCGAGCGCCCGTACGGTGCCGTCGGCGGCGAGCGTCCACCGCTGGGCCGCGGTCCCGTTGCAGGTGTAGAGCTGCACCGGAGTGCCGTCGGCGGTGGCCGCCCCGGCCACGTCCAGACACTTCCCGGCCAGGCCGGTCAGCGGCCCGGTGGGCGCGCCGCCGCTCGTCGTACCCGCCCAGGTGAAGGTGGCGGTGGTCCGCGCCGGCAGCGTGTACGTGAAGGACTGACCGCCCCAGTCGACGCGCAGGGACTGGGCGGACGCGCCGCCGTTGTGCGCGATGAGCGCCTTGGAGCCGTCCGGGTTGCGCCAGGCCACGTTCGGCAGGCCGGCGTCGTCGGTCGACGCGATCCGATAGGCGCCGGGCCGGACGAACTTCGTCAGGTGCCCGGTCGTGTAGTACTCGATGGTGTAGTCGACCTGCCCGGCGCGCGCCCCGCCGTCCTGGACCGTGATCAGCCCCGTACAGGTGCCACAGCCCCCGTTGTGCGGCCCCATGTTCTGGTCGAGCGCGAGGCTCCACTTCACCAGACTGCTGCTCCAGTTGCGGGCGTAACCGACGATGTCCTTCAGGTCCTCGTTGTGCTGGTTCGAGATCCAGGTCCCCCCGGAGTGCTCGGTGCTGAACTGCCGCACCGACGGGTACTGGTCGTGCACCTGGCTCCCGACCGCCGGGTCACCGAAGTAGCCGTGCCAGGCGATGCCGCCGAACAGCGGGTCGTTCCGCACGCCCGCGTCTCCGAGGATCGCCGCGCCGAAGTTCGCGTAGTCGCCGTAGTTCCAGTCGTGCACGAGGACCTTCGTGCTGATCCCGGCGGCCCGGAACGCGGGGTAGACGTGGTTCTTCGTGAACTCGACCAGCCCGGCCGGGTTCCAGCTCATCCCCGGGTAGTTCATGGCCGTCGGATTACCCGCCTGGCAACAGTTCGGCTCGTTCTGCACGGACAGGTAGTCGACCTTGATCCCGGCCGCCTGATAGCTCTGCACGTACTTCACCAAATACTGGGCGTACAGCGGGTAGTACTCCCACTTCAGCCACCCCATCTGGTCCATCCGCCCGTTGTCCTTCATCCACCCGGGCGCACTCCACGGCACCCCCTTCACCCGCAGCGCCGGATTCAGCTGCCTGGCCTGCGCCGTCAGCAGCCGCACGTTCGTGTCGTACCCGTTCACCCCGAAGTCGTTCAGGTCGCAGCACGTGTCGTCGAGCGACACGTTCCCCGGCCTCGACAGGTCGGAAGCCCCGATCGGATTCCGCACGAACGACAGCCCGATGCCGTCCGTCGGCGAGAACAACTTCCGCATCACCTCGTCACGGGTCGCCGCACTGACCGCCCCACCCCGCAACAGATGCGCGGTCGTGTCCGTGAGCGACGCTCCCCCGCCCTCGAACTGCTGATACGTCGTCCCCTCGTCGACGCTGATCGTGTGCCCCGCACTCCCGCCCGCCGGCCCGAACGCCACCGCCGACTGCGGCGCGAGCCCCCTCGTCACCGTGCGACCACCGGCATCCGACGTCGTCGTGAGCCACACATCGACCCGCTCGCCCGCGGCCTGCGCCACGCCCGGACCGCTCATCACAAGCCCGCTCGCGAGAAGCGCTCCACTCACCAGCGCGGCGAGGCGTGCGTGGCGGCGTGGCGCCCGGCTCGGTCGCACGAACAACCATGATCTGTAATGCACCTGACAGACCCTTCGTTAGGGAAGCCCCACGAGCGGCAAGGCTTACATCAAGGTGTGAAGTTATGGAGGCGGCGGAGCCACGTCAACCCTTCTTGCAGTCAACTCCTGAACACAGTCATGGAGTTCGACCGAGGCGGACCTGGCCGCCTATCACCCAACGCCTATCGCCCCGCGCCGACCGAGGCAGCCACGCAACGCGCCCCATCCACCCCAAAGATCTTTTCTTCACACCATGTCCACTGCCACCATGTGCCGCATGCCGCACATCACCAAAGGCGCCAACGCCCCCGTCCCCTCCACCCCACTGCGCATCGCGGTAGGCCGGAACCGCACCCCCGGCGCCCCGGCCGTCGAAGCCTCCGCCCTCCTCCTCGACGCGACCGGCACCGTCCACGCCGACGCCGACATCGTCTTCCACGCCCAACCCACGCACCCCTCCGGCGCCGTACGGCACATCGGCACCGGCGAAAGCTCCGGCCAAGTCGCCGAATGGCTCGAGCTCGACCTCCCACGCATCGAACCGGCCATCCAACGCATCCTCATCGCCGGCTCCTGCGACACCGGCACCTTCGGCCAGATCCCCGGCCTGTACGCCCAGGTCACCACCCTCGACGGCACCCTCCTCACCCACTACGACATCACCGACGCCTCCATCGAAACCGCCTTCCTCCTCGGCGAGTTCTACCGCCGCGACGGGGCCTGGAAGTTCCGCGCGGTGGGCCAGGGGTACGACACGGGGCTGGCGGGGCTGGCGGCGGACTTCGGGGTCGCGGGGACGGGGAGCGGGGCGGCTGGGACGCCGCTCGCGTCGGGGGCTGGGGCGGTGTCCGCGTCGGCGGCTGGGGCACCGCTCGCGTCGGGGGCTGGGCCGGTGCCCGCTCATGTCGCGGGGCCGGCGGTCCCGCCGCCGCCCGTGCAGACCGCCCCACCCGTGGCCTCGCCGCCCTCGGGGCCGATGCCACTCAGCTCCGTGACCAAGACGGACTCGCCGCCCCAGGGAATCCCCTCGCCCGCATTCCAACTCCCGACGCCCGCGACTCCCCCGCCACACCGGGCCGCGCCCCCGCACCCGCCGACCGGCGTCGGCCTGTCACCCTCCCCCACCCCGCCCGCCTGGGGTGCCGGCCTCTTCCACTTCGAACCGCTCGTCTTCAGCGGCAAGGGCGAGAAGACCGTCTCCGTGGACCTCGCCTTCCCGCCGGACTCGGCCCCCGTGATCCTTGAAGCCCGGGTCAAGGACTACCACTTCCTCCAGGTCACCATCGTCGGCCGCTCCGGAGACACCTTCTGCAACGACCTCCCCGAGTACTACGGCCGCGCCCTGCTCCAGCCCCCACGCAAGGGCGGCCCCCTGAAGCTCAAGGTGCGCCAGTCCGGGTCGTGGCAACTCACCGTCCTCCCCCTGACGGCCGCCGTCCCCCTCGGCCCCGGCACCCTCGCGGGCAGCGGTCGCGAGGTCTTCGTCCACACCGGCCCAGCCGCCGAGGTGAAGGTCCGGGCCACCGACCCCCACAGCGGCTGGTTCCAGCTGAACCAGTACCGAGGCGAAACCCCCGGCGACCTCCGCCGCCCCGACGAACAACTCGTCCACGCCTGGAACGGCCGCCGCGTCAAGGAGACGTTCCAACTCCCCGCCGGACCCCTGTTCCTCGCCATCGACAAGGGCCGCCACCACTGGGAACTCACCGTCACCCCGCTCTGACCCGTCAGAGACCCGGCACCCGCCACGCAATCCGGCCAGACAGATCGTTTTGCCGCCATTCACCGCCGACCCGGCTGCGACTTCAGCGGCACGCCGCTACACAGGAAGGCTTGGGCGGGTGCGCTGCCGCCCGGGATGAGTCTGTCGGCCGGATGCGGTAGGGGGCGTGGGGCAATTGGTGACCATCAACGTGGCCGTGTTACTCGCGGTGATCGTCTACTTCCGGCTACGACGGCGCACGCAAGCCCGGAGCCGTGTCGAGGAGCGCAACACGGCGCTCATCGTCCTGGCCCTGGGCGTGCTCCTCGCATCGACGCCCGTAGGCGAGGGCATTCTGAACATCCTCGGCCAACTCACCACCGGCGTGACGCAGGCCAGCCGATGAGGCCCGGTGCGCGCGGAGCGCGCAGGTGACCCGGCGGCGGTCGCCGGCCCGGCGGCGCGGACGGCGCACGTCCGGAGGGCGGCGCCGCGCGGAAGACCGCGTGATCGGCCTGCTCGTGGCGGCGGCCGCCGTCATCGCCCTGGTGGTGGCGGTCGTCACCTGGTTGCTGGCCCACTGGTGGGTCCTGATCGTCGCGGGCGCCCTGGCCGCGCTCGTATACGCCGGAAGGGTCCACCGGAAGCGCCAGGAAGCGCAGTGGGATGCGGTACGGGCCCAGGGCCTGCGTTACGCGCTTTCCCACCTGGACGGCCTCCACCACACCCGGTTCGAGGACGCCGTACGGGACTTGATGCACCGCGACGGCTGCCGCGACGCCGTCCGGGTGGGCGGGCGCGGCGATTTGGGCGCGGACGTCAAGGCCACCGACCCGTACGGCCGCCGCTGGGTCATCCAGTGCAAGCACCGCCGCAACGGCATCGCGGGGTCCCCGGTGGGCACCCCCGACCTGCAGGTCCTGAACGGCACCGCCCGCCAGGTCCACGGCGCCGACGTGGCGGTCATCGTCACCAACGGTCGCGTGACCGCCCCGGCGCAGACCTTCGCCGAACAACAGCGCCTTCACGTGGTCGACCGGCACACCCTCGCCACCTGGGCCTCCGGCTCGCGACCGCTGTGGGAACTACTCCGCGCGATCCCCCCGCCCCGCAGGCCCACCACCCTCACCTGACGACAGGCTCTGGTCCAGGAGGGCCGCGGTGCACTGCTCGGTGAGGTCTTCGGCGTGCGGTGGCAGAGGGGTGCCCGCGCGGAGGTGGCGGCGGACGACGGTCAGCGGGAGGTCGATGAGGGCCAGGGCGATGCGGTCGCGGGACTGTTCGTCCTGGGCGCCCAGGGCTTTCGAGAGGTCGGCCAGGGCGGCGAAGACCCGGTTGTTGCCGGAGGACGCGCGCCGGCCGTGCTCCTCGGACCATTCGGTGCGGCCGAAGTCGGCGGGGCCGTAAAGGAGGAGTGTCGCCTCGTCCGGGTTCTCGCGGCACCAGGCCACCACATGCCGGGAGGCGGCGCGGGCCGCCCGCCGGGGGTCGGGCTCGCCGGCCAGGACGGCGAAGTAGCCCTCCTGGAAGCGCTCCACCGTACGGAGCCAGACCTCGGCGAGCAGCGCCGTGCGCCCGGCGAAGCGGTGATACACGGAGCCGCTGGGCGCGCCGACGGCCTGGGCGACGGCCGACATGGTCACGGCGGCGGGTCCGCCGGAGGCCGCGAGGCGGACGGCGGCGTCGAGAAGCTGGTCCGTGTCGAAGCGGGGTGGTCTCGCCATGAATCAGAGAGTACCCTCCAATTAATTGGAGAGAGGTCTCCAATACTCTGGAAGGGAGGACGCATGGGCGTCCACAACGTGCACGAACGCCTGCTGCCCGCCAAGGAAAGCGAGGTGGGCGCACTCATCGACACCCTGGCGACCGGCGAGGGCGACCGCCTGTGGCCCGGCCAGGCCTGGTCGCCGATGCGGTTCGACCGCCCGCTCGGCCCCGGCGCCGTGGGCGGCCACGGCCCCGTGCGCTACACCGTGTCCGGCTACACCCCCGGCCGCTGGATCCGCTTCGAGTTCACCGGCCCCCGCGGCTTCCACGGCTTCCACGAACTGGCCGTCCTACCCGTCGACCCGGACCGCACCCGACTGCACCACACCCTCACCATGACCCCCCGCGGCCTCGCCCGGCTCACCTGGCCACTCGCCTGGCGCCCCCTGCACGACGCCTGCCTCGAGGACGGCCTCGACCGCGCCGAACTCGCCTGCACCGGCACCCTCCCCCACCCCGCCCGCTGGTCGCCGTACGTCCGCCTTCTCCGCGCCCTGGCCGGCGCCGCGATGCGCCGACGCACGGCCCGGCCGAGGAGGTCCTAAAGTCCCCCCATGCGACGAAGCGCGGGAGTGGCGATGGCCGGGGCAGCGCTCCTGGCCTGGGGCGAGTGGGTCAACTGGCGGTGGTCCCACCGTCTCGTGGGCCGGCGCCAGGGCGATACGGAGGCGGTGGTCGTCCTGGGCTTCCGTAACCCCCAACCCCGCGCGAACCTCATCAACCGCTGGCGCGTCCGCGCCGGAATCCGCTCCCTCACCCCCGGCCGCACACGCAAGCACACCCAGTTGATCTTCAGTGGCGGCGCGCCGGCCGGAGGCACGACAGAAGCCCGCTTGATGGCCGACTACGCGACCACCGTCCTCGCCTTCCACGGCACCCCGCTCCTCGAAGAGCAGAGCACCACCACCTGGGAAAACATCACCAACGTCATCCCCCTGCTCGAAGACGCCGACCTCATCAAAATCGTCTCCCAACCCGCCCACGCCCTCAAAGCCCGCGCCTACCTACGACGCCAACGCCCCGACCTCGCCGCCCGCCTCGTACGCGCCAAGGACTACCGCCCCGGAGAATGGCTCCCCGCCAAACCACTCCTGGCCCTCTACGGCCTCTGGACACTCCGCGGCTTCGATGAAACCGCGGAGTCGATGCCGGGCGGCCGAGGCGTCCATGCCGGCGCCGACGATGGCGGCGATGGCCGCGATGGCCGCGTTGGCGGCACTCTCGACGACGGCGGCGATGGCGGCGACCCACGAAACACCCAGGGCGCCGCCCCCTGGCCCACCCCTCCCGTCAACGAGCCACCGGCTCGCTAGGAAGAAGGGCCAGGAGGCGGCGCCCCCGTCGCTCATCCCGTCACGGCTACCGCACGGGAGAGCGGTGCATCACCGCCACCACTGCCGGCTGTCGCCGGGGTTGAGCGGGTCGACGCCGATCTGGAGACCGCGGTCGTAGTCGGTGATGTACCACTGGGTGGCGGCGTGCTTGAGGCGCCAGATACCGCGACCTCCGTCCCACTCCTCGGACCAGCGCTGCCAGATGTTGCCGGAGCACTTCTCCATGTAGACGTCGTGGTCGCTGTAGGCCGTCAGACAGAAGTCCGTGTCACTGGTGGTCTTCATCAGCCACGTGCCGTCACCGAGGTTCTGCTCGTACCAGGTGGTCCCGGCGTTTCCGCAGCCGCGCATGGCGACGTTGCTGGGGTAGCCCCAGTTGTTGTCGATCGAAGCGAGACACAGGTCGGTGTACGCGCTCCGCCACGTCACGTTGCCGTCGGCGTGCGCCGCCGTGGCGGCCCCCACGGTCAGTGCGAGGGCGGACGCGAGGGTCAGAGCCGCTTTCTTGAACTTGTTCATGACCGAACCGTCGCAGCCACCCGCAACAGATCACCAACAGGCCATCAACACCCCTTCAACGGCCGCCCTTTGGCCCCCTCGCCCTCCCCCTCTCCCTCCCTCCAACGGCCGCCCGCACCGGAACGTGCCCAACTCCCCCACGGCCCCCGGCACGGCCAAGTGCTGCCCACCTGCCCCGTGTGACCGCTAGCGTCGAGGGCATGATCGTATGGCTCAACGGCACCCATGGTGCGGGTAAGACGACGACCAGCGTGCTGGTCCAGCAGCTGATCGCCGACTCGCGGGTGTTGGACGCGGAGAAGGTCGGGGAGACGCTCATGGACATCAAGCCGGGGCTGCCGGCGACGAACAACTTTCAGCATTGGCCGCCGTGGCGGCCGCTCGTGGTGGAGACGGCACGACGTGTGCTCGAGTACGCCGGTGGGACGCTGGTGATGCCGATGACGGTGCTGGTCGAGCGGTATTGGCGCGAGATCAGCTCGGGGCTTGCCGAGCACGGGATTCCGGTCCGGCATTTCGTCCTGCACGCAGAGCAGGAGACGCTCCGTGCGCGCATCGCGGGCGACACAGTCATCGGCCCCGACTCACCGTTCCGGCTGCAGTACCTGGAGCCCTACGCCGAGGCGGCGCGCACGTGGCTGCACGCCGAGGCGGAGGTCGTCGACACCACGCACCTCACGCCCGCCGAGGCCGCCGAGCGGATCGCGGCTGCCGTGAAGGGGTGAGTGAAGGACCTTCCGGTGCCGCAGGACGCGGCGTCAGGCGCTGATGCCGATGGCGGAGACGTAGGCGTAGGCGGCGTAGTCGGAGTCGAGGTCGGAGATGACGTCGTCCCAGATTTCGTCGACGAGGTTCTGGTCGCGAGCGGCCCAGGCGTCGACGAGGTCGCTCCAGATATAGCGGACGGTGATGGAGCGCTGGCTGATGTTGGGGCGCTGGTACTTGGCTTCGACGTGGCTCTGGTCGACGGGGTAGATCTCCATGCGGCTGCCGCGGCCGTCGTTGTCCAGGTGGCGGGCCAGCCAGCCGGACTTGATCAGGTTCTCGCGGCGCCGGGCCCAGTAGGCCGCGTCGATCCGCTGGCGGCTCGCGGTCGAGGGGGTCGCCTTGCCCCGGGCCCAGGAGCGGAGAGTACGGGCGGTGACTCCCTGCGCGGAGAGTGCGGTACGGCCGGCCGGGCTGTCGAGATAGCGCAGACGGGCGGCGAGGCCGCGCTTCGTCGTCACGGGCGAGACGATTCCGGAGGCGTGTACGACCCTGTTCAGCTCCAGGATCAGCGCCTCGCCGCCCTTCAGCCCCCGCGCGTCGGCCTTCTGCCACTCGCCCCAACGGGACCACAGGTCCGGAGAACCGGTCATCAGCGCTTACCTCCGAGCACGTACGTCGACTTCTCCTTGACCTCGTTCAGGTCACGGCCCTCCGGGAACACCGCACGCCAGTCACCCACGACGTGAAGTTCGTCCGTACCGGAGATCTCCACGACGTCGAGTCCCGCCTTGCGCGCCTTGTTGGCCTTCATCCAGAGATTAGCGAACGCCTTCGCCCTGATGATGTGCATCCAGTCGGGTCGCCGAATCTCGCGGTTCGCACTGGATTCCCCGATCGTCGACACGAACTTCGAGTACATGGCCTTCACGTAGGCCACGGTCAGCTCGTCCCCCTCGGCGAGAGCCGCCTTACGCGTCTCGGCCAGGGCACGGCGGAGCTTCTCGAGGAGCGCCTCCGAGGCCCCCGACACGAGGGAACGATGGATGACGGGAGGACCCGCAAGCCCCTGCCGCGCACAATCAAGGAGAAGGCGGAGCGTGGACTCGCTCACCCACAGCTCACCGGGTTCCATGCGGTTCCCCAGCGGGTTCGGCAGGTCCGTGTGCTCCCAGGCGGACGGAGTCACCAGGTGCACTCCCGCCTTCTTCGGATCATGCACCCCGCTGGTGTCCTCCCGAAGCTGGCCGATCGGCAGCCACGACTTCAACGCCGACAAATACGCGGCATTCATGTCGAGCGCCGTCACCTCGATGTGCTCGCCACGCTTCGCCGCCGCCAGCAGCTCCGCATTCCGCCATTTCGGACGGCCTTCCCAGATCTCGTCCGCGCCCTTCTGTGACTTCTTCCTGAGGATTTCCTGCGTGGGCGGAAACTCGGAATGCTCATATCGGCCCCCGACCCGGGACACCTTCAGCAGGGCCATCACATCCGGAATCGCGGACTTGATCAGCGCGGCCTGCGCTGCCTCGACATCGCCGGCGCAGTCGTCGAGCACTTCGTGCACCCGTCCGGTGATCTGCTCCACGAGGGAGCCGGAGGCGTATACGGGGGTGCTTCGGCGCGTCGACGATGGCGGTGCCGGGGGCGTGGGCGGAGGCGCGGGGGGAGAGGCCACCGAGGACTGCGACGGTGAATCGGGCTTGGGCTCGGCCGGAGCGGTGGGGCCGGACGGCGCTTCCGCAGAGGACGACTGCGGCTCCGACACGGGGTGCCGAGGCATCGGGGAGACCTGAGCCTCAGCAGCATCCTGAGACCTACCCGTGTGCTGAGGTGCGCTCGCCGCGGCAACGGCGGCCGCGCACTCGGCAGGGTCAAGGTGCTGCGGATAGCCGTCGACGTCGTCCAGGGCCGGCTGCCCGCACAGGACACACGGCTGAGGTTGCGGCTGAGGTTGCGGTTGCGGTTGCGGTTGCGGTTGCGGTTGCGGTTGCGGATCAAGGGTGGGCACGGCATCGAGAAGGCGCTGCGCGGGCTCCGCGACGGGCACGGCCTGCGACTGCGCGGGCAGCACGGGGGACGCCTCGGCGGAGGGGTGCAGGCGGGACACCGCGCCGTGCAGAACGCCGACCGCGTGCGTGGGCCCGGCGAGGAGGTCCAGGACGGGCAGGCCGTAATGCGCGGCGAGCAGGTCGATGTCCTCCAGCGACCAGTGCTGCTGGCCGCGCTGCTTGCGCGATACCTGCGCCTGGGACTGGCCGATCCCGGCCGCCAGATCCTGCTGGCGCTCCCCTGTCCGCGTCATCAACGCGGAGACCGTGACTCTGAGGAGCTCCTCCGTACCCATCATGAGGCAAACCTAGCAACCCGCATACGGAAACCGCATATGGCATGCGGGGGTACCGCTCCGCGGAATCAGGCGGTCGGCGGGCGCTCAGGAGTGAGTAGGGTCGGGGTGCAGCACCGGGTTCAGCAGAGGAGAGACAAGTGTTCGTCAAGGTGTGCGGGCTCGGGTCCACCGCCGACATCGACGTGGCGGTCGAGGCCGGCGCGGATGCCGTGGGCCTGGTGATCAGCGGAACAAGCGTGCGCGGGCTCGACCGCGACCGGGCGACACGGCTCGCGGCTCACGTACCGCCGAACGTCCTCTCCGTTCTGGTGGTCAACGACACCCCGGCCGTCGAAGCCGCCCGCATCGCGGAGCAGCTCGGTTTCGGTGCTCTCCAGTTGCACGGAACGGCCTACGCCGAGGAGGACTTCACCGCCGCGGCCACGATCTTCCCCCGCCTGTGGCGCGCCACGTCCTTGAACGACCACCCCGACACCCGTGTCGGCGCGTACGGCGAGGAAGTCCTCCTCCTCGACTCTCCGCACGCCGGCTCCGGCGAACCCTGGGACCTGGCCCTACTCGACACGGCCCGCCCCACCGGCACGTGGCTCCTCGCGGGTGGCCTCACCCCGGCAAACGTCGCCGAAGCCATCACCTCTGCCCGCCCCTGGGGCGTCGACGTCTCCAGCGGCGTCGAGTCCTCCCGCGGCATCAAGGACCACAACCTGATCCGTACCTTCGTCGCCGCCGCAAAACAGGCCACCCCGGCCCCTCAGTCCTCCTCCTGACGGCTGGCCGAGATCAGGCCATCGGGGCAGGCAAGGGAACCTCGGTCTCGACGACGGCCGTGTAGTCGACGCCGGGGACGGAGAAGCCGTACAGGCGGCGGACCTCGTCACCGAACCAGTCCAGGTCGGCGAGGTCGGTCTGGTGTCGCTCGTGGCGGTGGTGGCGGTGGCGGTGGTGGACCAGCTTTCGACGACGGCGTCCTGGACGGCGGCGTCGAGTTCCCAGGTGTCGAGGAGGACCCGGCCTTCGTCGTCGAGGTCGAGGAGGCAGCTAGTGCTCTGGCCACATTCGTTCGCCGGGTTGGTGGTCGGGCAGCCCGACCTACGCGTCCTGGGCCAACCCGATCGAAGCGCGCTTCGGGCCGCCGCGGCAGCTCAGCGTCGCCAACTCCGACCACCGCAACCACACCGCACAGACCCGTGCCCGGCACGCCTACCTGCGGTTGCGCAACGCGAACGCCCGCATCCCCGACGTGCTGATCGCCCAACGGCGCGAGCGCGCTCGCGTCCGCAGCGCGAAGGACATTCGTTGGGGCGGACGCCCCCAGACGGCTGCTTAATCCACACCAAGAGGTCAGGCCGTACCCGTCGCTAGGTCAGTCTCCGGAAGACCCGAAGAAACCGACGTGTGTGAGCTTGTCATCGGCGTGAAGTAGCACGTAAAAGCCGGTCCAGGGCATCTCGTGCTCCCCCAGCAGACTTGTGTCCCTATCGCCCGGGCGCCAAGCATTCATGAACGCGTAGGACTGAGCGATTGCCTCCTCGTACTGCTGAACAGTAGGGCGAACCGTACCGAAGTGGATCAAGACCCGAGCAGGGGCCAGTGGTCGCACGGTGAAGTAGTCCTCTGTGCTGGACTCCCGAGGCACCTTCGTCGACTCCACGACGCGACGAACGTCCAGTATCGAGTGAGTTCCCTCTTCCCCCATGAACTCCTCATCGGCATAGAGCTCCTTGATGGTGCCGTACTCCTCGCCATCGCCGTACTTCTGCGCAAAGACCTCTCCCTGCAGAGCCTCCAGACTCGAACCCACACTCCCGCGGTACGGCGTGACATGGCTCCACCCGCTGGCACCCATACGTTGGACTCCCTTCGCTCCCTCATCGACTCGCGCTCAACCTAGCCCTGGGCGCTGACAGCGCAGGGGGAGGAGATGGCTGCCACACCCCGGCGAACCAATGCGGCCAGAGCACTAGCGGTGAGCTGGCCCCACAGCTGTACGAGCCGGCCGACCGGGGCCACCATGGCGTCGCCGAGGACACGACGCAGGAGTCCGACGTACAGAGCGAGCGGCGAGCCGACGTACGACAGGGCGGCGATGGTAAAGCCGTCGGCGGGCAGCGAGCGGTCGGCGAGGATGCTGATCCACCGTTCCCAGTCGGCGCCGCCCATCACGGCGACGGCCTGCTCGGTGTCATCGCCCTCGGCGGGCTCGGTGGTGACCTCCTTCACCTCCGCCGCGCCATCGTGGTCGAAGACGAGGGTCTTGGTCGTGTACGGCGAGCCGACCGGCTTCAAGACGCAGGCGTACACGTCACCGGTGTCCGGTTCGGTGCGCCGGGGCACGGCGACCGAGTAGACGAGGAAGTCGAGCCTTCCGTCGAAACGCTCGGCGTGAAGGTCGGCCCCCTCCTCCTTCATCACGTCGCCGAACGCGCCCCGTTCAGGAACACCAAGCCCCGCCCATGCTTGTCGGCGAGCCGAGCCGTGATTCCCACTCCTCAGCGGCGCCGCCGGCCTGCCGCCGGCCACGGTGACCCGGCTGACCAAGCAGTGGAGCGACGACCACGCCGCCTTCGAGACCCGGGGCCTGGCCGACCGGGACTACGTCTACGTGGGGGCCGACGGCGTGCACCCCAAGGTCCGCCTCGGCCAGGCCCACTCGTGCGTCCTGGTCCTGCTCGGCGTCCGCCTGGACGGCACCAAGGAGCTCATCGCTCTCGCCGAGGGCCTGCGCGAGAGCACCGAGTCGTGGGCCGACCTGCTGCGTGACTGCCGCCGCCGCGGGATGCACGACCCGGCGCCCACCTAGTGCCGCTGGTCCGTGCCGGGGCGCACTTCGAAATCGGACCACTGGTCGAGCGGTCCGAGGTGGCAGCATGAACGACATGTTCGAGGCACTTGAAGCACTGAGCGACCGCGATCCAGACCGTCGGGACGTCGCCGCCGACGTCCTCGGGGACCTCCTGCGCGGCGCCGCACTCGACGCGGGCTCCGCTCGCCTGGCTGTCGGACGTCTGGTCAGCGTGGCCGTCAACGAACCGGTGACCAAAGTGCGCGAGTCCGCCCTGAACTCGATCAGCGAGGCGTTCAACCACTACCACCTGCCTCTGACCCTCGTCGAACCGCTGGCAACAGCCATGCCGACGATGGAACGTGAACTCCTCGTCCACACGCTCTACATCCTCGGCGCCACCCACGACCCGCAGGCTCGACCGCTGATCAAGTCCTTCCTCCATCACTCCGACCCAGAGGTGCGCGAGGAGGCTCGGCTCGCAGCAGCCGAGATCACCGCCGTCGAGTCGCAGGGCCTCACCCACAACTCTTGACTATTACTCCTCTTCTCTGACCTCCAGGTGAGCGAGGTTTCGGTCGGATAGGCCCCCTTCGTCACGGATTAGGGGTCGGAGAGAGTGTGATCTTGTGACTGGCGTGCGTCCGGTTCGTACTTCCTGTCATGGGGCGGGGTGATCTGAGTGATGCAGTGCGGGCACGGTTGCGACCGTTTCTACCGGTCAGCAATAGGCGTTGAGCAGATGGCGGGATCACCGGCAGGCGATCGACGGGATTCCGCACTGGGTGGGGACCGGAGTGCAGTGGCGTGACCTGCCTAAACGGTTCGAGCCGTGGAAGATCGTGGATGAACGTCACCGACGGTGGTCGGCCGACGGAGCCTGGGATCTCCTGCTTCAGAAGGTCCAGGCCGAGGCCGGGGCGATCGGCTGGGACATCTCAGTCGACTCCACCATCGTGCGCGCCCATCAGCACGCAACCGACTCCCGCGCCGACCCGCCCCGGGCGCCAAAGGGGGGGCGGAGGCGCCATAACGCCAGGGCGAAACGCCGTGGCAGAGCCTCGTCGCCCGCCTGGTGGAGGCGGTGCAGGAGGTGAGGGCGTGGGCCGCTCGCGCGGCGGGTTCACCACCAAGCTCCACCTGAGCGCCGACGGACGCTGCCGCCCGCTGCCCCTGATCGTCACACCGGGACAGTCAGAGGACTGCACTCAGTCCAAGCCCGTGCAGACCTATAGCAACGGTCCGTGCCGCGAGTACCTGCGGCCCCGGGCCATCCGGCACACGATTCCGGAGAAGACCGACAGCCAGGCCGCCCGGCTGCACAAAGGGGCACGCGGCGGACGGCCACCGGCTTCGACGAAGAGCGGTACAAGAACGCAACACCGTCGAACGGGCGATCAACCGGCTCAAGCACGCCAGAGCCGTAGCCACTCGCTACGACAAGCGCGGCTACGTCTTCCTCGGCACCGCAACCGCAGCGGCCCTCGCCCTCTGGCATCGCGCCTGAGCGCGCGCGTCACAACGCGATCGCCCGATAGGCCAATGCCTGATCGACCACCTCATCGGCAGAGAGCTCTTGTTCTGGCCAGAAGATCAGGCCGCTGACGTGGCCCGATGGACAGACCAGGGCTCTGTCGAGCCTGTCCAGCCACCCGTCCGCCTCGTCCTCGGACGCATAGTCCGCATCCATGATCCGCTGCACGAGCGCGACCGCTTCAGTCCGGGTCATCTCCACGGCACCCATCACAGCCTCCCTGGACGCCAGCCTAACGACCATCATGATCGGCCGGACAAGTTCTAATCGCGCGCCCCCGTGATTCCTCACGTCGGGGGTACGCTCCCGTCACTACGTTGGATACCACCAAGGAGCCGGAGGGCGAACGACGGTGGGACGAATGCCACGCCGGGCCGCCGGCACACAGTCCTTCACGGACCTGCTCCGGCATCCGAGCCGTCTCATCGATCAACTCGCCGGGGGCGCCGGCCACCGGGGCGAGAGGGACGTCCTCGCATTGGGCTCAGGCGAGGTTCTCGAGGTCTCCGCGTTCGTCCGCGATGGCCGGCGTTTCCGCCAAGGGACGCTGGTGCTCGATCCGGCCGCGCCGTCGCCGGTGGCCTGGAGGCCGCTGCGGATAGTCGGCGGGACCAGCCGGGCCGCTGTCGCGCTGGTCGCTCCGTTTCACGTTCACGGGGCCGGGCGCGTTACCGGCGCGGGCAGTTGGGCGGTCGACAAGTACGCCTTCCGTCTGCTCTCGTTCCAAGCCGCTGACCGTTACTGGGAAATCGCCGTCCCCGTCGCGGACGTTGCCCTGCTCCGTGCCGCGCTGCGTTGAGTTGGCCAGATGGCCCCTCAGGGGGAAATGACGCATTCCAGCGCCTGGGGCATCGGGTAGGTGCGCTCCGTGGGAAACAGTCGCTGTGCCTTGGTGGCGTGCCCGGATTGCATGAGCGTCGAGGCTTTGCGGACCTGAGGGGTGAGGTCGGTGAGACTGACGATCCAGTCGTCGGTGAAGGTGCGGATCAGGTGGCGACCGATGCCGACCTGGATGCTGTAGTGGTTGAGCGCCGCTCCGCGCGCCGAGCGCTCGGGGTCCCACTGGACATGTACGGCCGCCTGGGCCACTGCCGCCGGATCGCGTGTTGTCAGCACGGCCTGTGACAGGGCTTCCTCCCAGCCGTCACGGGTGATCCGGACCGCCAGAACACGTTCTTGGCCGGGCTTGCGGGCCCAGTTGCTGCGGTGCATCAACCACATGAACGACGGCTTGATCCACGTCATTCGATGGAACGAGAACGGCGTGACGAAGCGCCCCGCCCGCAGCGCCGCGTCAGCGATGGCCGGCGAGTACGCCTGATAGACCACGATCGTGCGAGCGTCGTAGTCGGCACGAACCTGATACTGAGGCGTCATGCGCCGCACCCTGCCATCTGCTTCACCGGCACGGCGAGCCGATTTCGCCTCACCGCCCCGGGAGGGTGGGCGCTCTATGGGAGCTCTACGGGAGCTCTGGCGTCGGCTGGAGTGCCTCAACTAGGTTTTCCGGAATGAAGATCGGGGAATTGGTGGGGGCCGGCCGCACGGCCGATGTGTTCGCGCTGGACGATGGGCGTGTACTGCGGCGCTATCGGGGTGGCGAGGACACCACAGGCGAGGTCGCCGTCATGGCGTACCTGGCGGAGCACGGGTTTCCGGTTCCCGCCGTCTGGCCGGGGGCGGCCGCCGGTGAGCTGGTGATGGAGCGGCTGTCCGGGACGACGATGGTGGACGCCCTGGTCAACGGCGCGATGACGACCGAGCAGGCGGGTGCGACGCTGGCGGAGCTGCTGCGGCGTCTGCACGAGATCCCGGCGCGTCTCTCCGCCGACCCGGGGCATCGGGTCCTGCACCTGGACTTCCATCCCGAGAACGTGATGCTGACACCACAGGGACCGGTGGTGATCGACTGGGCCACGGCGGCGGAGGGTCCGCCCGGTCTGGACTCGGCGATGGCCGCGCTGATCCTGGCGGAAGTCGCCCTCGCCATGCCTGCCGCAACGGCTCTGCTCTCCTCGCTGCTACGGCAACTCGGTGGCGTAGAAGCGGTACACCTCGCGGAGGCCAGGACGCGGCGGGCGGCGAACCCGACGCTCAGCCCGGAGGAGATCGGCAAGCTCGACGAGGCGGTGGCTCTCATCGCGGAGACAGCCGGTTCCTGACAACGACAACTAACTACGGCTGCAGCTACAGCTACGACCCCGCCTCGCGCTTCATCACATACGTGTTCCCGATGTCGGGGTCTCCGTAGAAGAAGAACAGCTTCACCTTGTCGTGCTGGTCGCGGTCCACGTAGAAGGACCATGTGTACGCCGATGGGGGCTCGGGGGCCAGGCTGGGGGCCGGGGCCGGGACCCCCGCTTCCGGGGAACGGCTTTCCACCTGAGTCCTGTCTGTCAGTTCGAGCCGGACGACCTGTCCGCCGGGGCGGTCGAGCAGCTGCCAGGCGCCCTTGCCGGAGAGACGCCAGCCGTCGTCGAAGTCGAAGTCTTCCCCGTCGAGCTTCTCGACGAGGGCCGTGCCGTCCTCGCGGAACAGCACGCGCGTGCCTTCGATGTTCGCCCAGCCCCCGGCGACTTCGGCTTCCGTGGCGTCGTGGATCCCGGACCCGTCGTAGTACTGGAAGGGACCCGCGCAGGCCGTCAGAGCGGCCAGGGCCACCATCAGGCCGGCGAGGGTCGCCCCCCATGTACGCAGTCTGTTTCCGCCCACCACGAGAACCGCCCCCTCAGCTCGCATCGGCCAGCCATGGGATGGGGCCGTGGAGACATACCTTGCCAGAGCAGTTGAACATGTTCAACTTTCCAGCCAGGGGGGCGGCGCACGCGACCCGCGAGCGCTCTACCGGGGCGGGTCCTCGCCCGTGAGGCCGTCGATGGATTCGCGGATGAGGTCGGCGTGGCCGGCGTGGCGGGCGTATTCCTCGATGAGGTCGAGGAGGATGCGGCGGAGGTTGGGGCGCTCGCCGGTGCGCGTGGTGTAGGCGCCGAGTTGGTCGAGGCCGCCGGTGCTGAGTGCGGTGTCGATGATGGCGCGGGAGCGGGCGACCGATGCCTTCCAGAGGGCGAGCAGTTGCTCGGGGGCGTCCTCGGCGGCGGAGCGGTAGTCCCAGTCGGGGGTGGACTCCCAGTCGACAATGTCCCAGGGCGCGCAGACGGGTGAGGCGAGCCACAGGCGGGCGAAGTGGCTGTCCTCCACGTGGGCCAGGTGCTTGAGGAGGCCGCCCAGGGTGATGGTGGATGTTCCGAGGGTGGCCTGAAGGCCGGCGGCGTCCAGGCCGGAGCATTTCCAGGCCAGGGTCGCCCGCTGGCGTTCGAGGGCGCCGAGGACGGCTGCCGCTTCGGTGCCGGCGAGGGGTGGTTCCGGCCAGGCTTCGGCTGTGGTCTCAGTCATGATCCGGAACCTATCGAACCCGTTCGAGCCGGAGCCGCGCCGTGCGGCGCAGGGGCGTCCCGGGCCGGTCCCGGGAGGGGGCAAGGCCTGTGACCCACGTCACGGATCCGGATTTCATCTTTCCGTTATCGGGGTGCGGGGCTGAGGCTCTCCTCTGTGCAAGGGACTCCACAAGAGACTCCACAAGAGGCAAGTGAAGGACGGGCAGCGTGCAGCGGACCACGGGTTTTGAGCAGCTGACGGATGCGGAGCTGATACGAGGGGCGCAGTTCGGCGCGCCCTGGGTACGGGAGCAGTTCGGCTTCGCCTATCAGCCGCTCGTCCAGGCGTTGGCGGCTCGTGCGCTGGCTGGTCGGACCGGTGCGGAGGCGACGGCGCGTGCCGTGGAGCGGGATGCGCTCGGGCGTGCGCTGTTCGCGCTGGGTACGTTGCCCGCCGAGGCGGCGTTGCGTCCGTGGGTGGTGACGGTCGCCCTGGAGAGCACACTGGCTCATGCGGCTGCCGTCCCGGCGGGCCATGCGGACCCGCACAGCTCGGCGGAGGGCGCTTTCGCCGAGGTCCTGCGCTGGGTGGACGTCGAGGACGCCCTGATGGCCGCGCTGTGGTCGTTGGAGCAGGAGGGGTACCTGAGCCGGTACGAAACGGCGGCCGCCCTGAAGTGGTCCTTGGACGACACCGCGATGCGGATGGAGACCGTACGGGTACGCCTGGAAGCCGCGGCCTCCGTGAACGTGGCTCTGGCTCGCGAGCCCCACTGCCCCGCCCTGGCTCAGCAGGCCGCCGCCTGGGACGGCCGCCCGAGCGCCCCGTGGCGTGACCGGCTGGCCCTGCACACCAGCCAGTGCGCCTACTGCGCCACCGGGGTCGACACGGCCGCACAGTCCTACGCGCCCGCGACGGCCGTCGATCCCGCCACCCTCGCTACGGCCGTCGGCCCGGCCACCCTCGCTACGGCCGTCGGCCCGGCCACCCCTGCCCCCCCTGCCACCCAAAGCGCCGCTGCCACCCACAGCATCGCCGCCACCGCAGCCGGCTCGCGTAGCACTCGCGCTGCCCGCCGGCGGCGCCGCCAGTCGGACGAGCGGACGCGTCGCCGCGCGGCTGTCGCGGCCGGGATCGCCGTCGCCGCGGTGACCGCGGGGGCGTTCTCGCTGCAGAACGGGCGGGACGGGCACGACCGGCTGGAGGCGAACCGGGCCGCCGCCCCGGACCTCGGCCTTCCGCCGGCGAACGAACCGGGCGCGCTGACCGCGTCCCCGTCGACGGCTTCGACGTCCCCGTCAGCCTCGGCTTCCGCGTCGGCGGCCGCTTCCACGGCGCCGGGCGCATCGAAGAAGGCCACGTCCACTGCCCCCAAGACCTCCCGCCCCACCACCGCGACGACCACGCCGCGCCGTCCGAAGGCTCCCGCGACCAAGGCCTCCACACCGTCGAAGACCTCCACGCCCACGGGTGGGACCGACACCGGCCCGGGCGGGGGTACGCAGCACGACAGCGGCCAGAGTTCGGCGGCGGATCAGGTCATCGCGCTCGTCAACGCCGAGCGCGCCAAAGCCGGCTGCGGGCCTCTCAGCGCCAACGCCACGCTGGCGAAGGCGGCCCAGGGCCACTCGGACGACATGGCCGCCCGGGACTTCTTCGACCACACCAACCCTGACGGCGCCGGTCCGGGCCAGCGCATCACGGCCGCCGGGTATCCCTGGTCGACGTACGGCGAGAACATCGCGATGGGGCAGCAGACGCCCGAGCAGGTCATGGACGCCTGGATGAACAGCCCCGGCCACCGGGCGAACATCCTCAACTGCGACTTCAAAGAGATCGGCATCGGCATCCACACCTCCGGTGGCCCCTACTGGACGCAGGTCTTCGGCGCCCGCTGACCTCAGGGCGTGTCCCCGGAATGGTGGAAGCGGCACACGATTCCGGGGCCGGGGGTACGGGCTTCGCCGGGGCGCGGGTCGTACAGCGAGCGCCCGCCGGGCCACTGCCCGAGCTCGGTGGCAAGCGCGGCACCGTCGTCGACCTCCTCGTCCCGCCAGCCCGTGATGTCGAGGAGCAGCCCGTCCAGCGGCCCGCCCACGAGCGCGGCGTAGCTCTGCCCGGGGATCGGGCTTGGGTCGGGGTCGTCGTGGTCGTGGCCGTAGACCCGGCCGCGCAGTAGCTGCTCATCGCCGTTCATCCCCTCAGCCTTCCAGGCACCACTGACAACGCGATCCGAGCGCCTTCGCGGGTCGGGGCGGGTCGGGCGGGGGGGCGCGGCGGGGCGGGGTGGGTCAGAGGCTGCGGGCGGTGATGTTGCCGTAGGAGGTGGTGGCGTGGATGTTGAGCGCGGCCTGGGGGCCTTCGGTGTTGGTGAGGGTGTTGCTGATGCGGCCGTAGGCGGTGCCGGCGTCGAGGGTGGCGGAGGTGCCGCGGGGGGCGCCGATGGTGATGTCGCCGTGCTGGGTGGTGAGGGTGACGGTGCCGCGCTGGGCTTCGGTGACGGTGAGGGCGCCCTTGTGGGTGCGCAGGTCGGCGGGGCCGGTGAGGCGGCCGAGGGTGATGTCGCCGGCCTGGAGGGTGAGGTGGGCGGCGGCGGTCTCGTCGAGCTTGACGGTGGCCTGGGCGGCTTCGAAGGTGACGTCGCCGAGGCGTCCGACGCCGCGGAGTTCGGCGAGGGCGGCCTTGGCCTCGACGCGGGAGCCGGCCGGGAGCTGGACGGTGATCTCGACGGAGCCGGAGTTGCCGAAGAGCTGGTTCTTGGCGGCGGGGGCGGCGATCCGCAGGACGCCGTCGGTGTAGTCGACGGTGATCTGCTCGGCGGCCTTCACGTCGCGGCTCTTGCCGGCGTTGGCCGGGAGGACCTCGACGGTGGTGTCGGCGCGGTCGGCGGCGATGAGGCGGATGGTGCCGGCGGGGATGTCGAGGATGGTGGCGATGGTGGCGGGGGTGGCGAACTGCTGCATTTCTCTGCTCCTTCTCAGTGGCGGGCTCTTTGCCGTCCCACTCTTTCCGATGAAGGAAAAGCTACGTTGCGTTCGAGGCCCTGGCAACGACGTCGTTGCGTAGGAACGTTGAAACCCCAGGTCAGAGCCATGAAATCGTTGCAGTGGCCCTGCGCGTAACGCAACTGACAACCACCCACTCATTGCAATAGCCTGACGATAAACGCCACGATCGCGCAGCTAAGGGGCGCGCCCCTCGTCAGGCGGCGCCCTTCTCAGGAGCTTCGCTCGGCCGGTCCACAGGGTGGCAGGACTGGCACGCGAGGTGTGCGCGGGCGGGCTCGGGTGCGCCGGGCGTGGGTGGGGAGGGGTGGTGGGCGCTGTGCGCTCGCTGAATGAAGTGAATATGACGGGGTGGGTGTTGATGTGGTTATGCCACTGGGCACGTTCCCGCCGGCGGTGCTCACCGTTGGGAGGGATACGCGATGTCGAGCCACACGACCGAGGTCGATCTGCAGGACCTGTTGCGCCGGGCGCTACGGGATACGGGGACAGGCGCGCGGTGGACGGCCGAGGCGGACGAGATGTGGTGCCGGGTGGGCGTCGCCGACGGGCCGAGAGTCGGGGCGGCTCGGCGTGAGCAGGGGTGGAAGCTGCACGTGTCGGCGACGGCCGCTTCCGCGCCGGCGGTGCTCGAACGGGCGCTGGCGGTGTTGTTGAGGGGAGACTCCGGGTTCAAGTTCGCGCGGTCCTTGGAGCAGGTCGGTGCGCTCAACTCCCGTGCGACGCCCCGAGGGAGCTCGGGGAAGTTCATCACGGTGTACCCGTCGTCCGATGCCGAGGCCGCCGTTCTCGCCGGACGGCTGCACGAGGCGACGGCGGGATTGGCGGGGCCGCGGATCCTGTCCGACCAGCCCTATGCCGTACACAGCCTGGTCCACTACCGCTACGGCTCATTCGTCGGCCGGCGGCGGCTGTCCGACGAGGGTCTGCTCGTGTGGTTCATCGAGGACCCCGACGGCAATCCCGTGGAGGACAAGCGGACAGGTCAGTACGCGCCGCCTCCCTGGGCGGTCTCCCCGTTCCCCACGACGGCGGCCGCTCCTTCACGTGCCGGCGCGGGGAAGACCGTCGGCGGGAAGCCCGGTGGAGTCGTACTCGGTGACCGGTTCGCCGTACGGGAAGCGATCCGGCACACCAACAAGGGCGGTGTCTATCGCGGCAGCGACGTCCGTACGGGCGCCCGCGTCGTCATCAAGGAGGCCAGGCCCCACGTCGAGGCCGACACCTCCGGGCGCGATGTCCGTGACTGGCTGCGGGCCGAGGCCCGGATGCTCGAACGTCTGAAGGGCTGGGGGCTCGCCCCGGAGCCGCTGGCGTTGTTCGAGCACGCCGGGCATATGTTCCTGGCCCAGGAGGAGGTGCCGGGTGTGCCGTTGCGCACCTGGGTCGCCGAGCACTTCCGCGACGCGGGAGCCGCGCGCTACCGCGCCGACGCTCTGCTCCAGGTCGCCCGGCTCGTGGACCTGGTCGAGGCGGCGCATGCCCGCGGCTGCGTGCTGAGGGACTTCACACCGGCCAACGTCATGGTCCGCCCCGACGGCGAACTACGCCTCATCGACCTCGAACTCGCCGTTCACGCGGACGACTCCGCCCTGCCGACCCGCGTCGGAACCCCCGGCTTCAGCGCCCCGGAACGCCTCACCGACGCCCCCGTCCACCCCACCGCCGACTACTACAGCCTCGGCGCCACCGCCTGCTTCGTCCTCGCGGGAAAGGTCCCCCACCTGCTCCCGGAGGACCCTGCCGACCTGACCACGGAGCAGCGGTTCGCCGCATGGCTCGCGGCTTGCGCCGGGCCCCTCGATCTGCCGGATGGCGTGACCGGCATGATCCTGGGGCTGACGAGGGACGATCCCGCGGAGCGGTGGGAGCCGGCCAAGGCCCGTGCCGCGCTGCGGGAGACCAATCCGGTACGAGGGCGGTCTCGCGCCGCTGCCCGCCGCCCCGCAACGAGCCCGGGCGCCACAGAGCCCGTTCCATGCGGGGACGAAGCCGGAAGCACCGACGCCGTGGCCGGTCTCGTGGATCATCTGATCGGCTCCATGACCCCCGCCGACGACCGGCGGCTCTGGCCCGTGTCCACCATGGCCGGGGAGAGCGACCCCTGCACCGTTCAGCAGGGCGCGGCCGGTGTCCTCGCCGTCCTCACGCGCTACTTCGAACTCACCGGCGACACCCGCCTCCCCCAGGTCCTCTCCACCGCCGCCCACTGGATCGCGGACCGGACCGACGCCCACTCCCCGCGCCCCGGCCTGCACTTCGGGGGCCGCGGGACGGCCTGGGCCCTGTACGACGCCGGGCGCGCCCTCGACGACCGCGCCCTGACCGACCGGGCGCTCGCCCTCGCACTCGCCCCTCAACAGCCGACGCCCCACCACGACATCACCCACGGCTCCGCCGGCAGCGGCCTCGCCGCCCTCCACCTGTGGCAACGAACCGGTGACGCGCGTTGGGCGGAACTGGCCGTCGAGGCGGCCGACCGGCTGACCGCCGCCGCGCAGAAGGGGCCGGAGGGAGTGGGGTGGGCGGTGCCCGCGGATGCCGGTGCGCTGGCAGCCGGATCACCGAATGGGGGCTCGGCGGGCGGGGCAACCGAGGGCGGGGGCTCTACGGGTGGCTTTACGGAAGGGGGCAAGCGCTACCTCGGCTTCGCCCACGGAACCGCGGGCATCGGCTTCTTCCTCCTCTCGGCGGCGGCCCTCTCCCACCGCCCGGCGCACAGGGAACTGGCCATGCGCGTCGGCGAGGACCTCCTGGCCAGTGCCGTACGGTCCGGCGAGGCGGCGCACTGGCCCGCCCAGGCCGGCGACGTCCCCACGGCGCCGTACTGGTGCCACGGCTCGGCGGGCATCGGGACCTTCCTCATCCGGCTGTGGCAGGTCACCGGGGACGAAAGGCTCGCCGACCTCGCCCACCGCAGCACATACGCCGTCGCCGAACGCGCCTCCCGCGCCCCCCTCACCCAATGCCACGGCCTCGCGGGCAACGGAGACTTCCTCCTCGACATGGCCGACGCCACCGGTGACCCGGTCTACCGCTCGATGGCCGGGGACCTGGCCCACCTCATCGTCCGCGAGAAGGCCGACCGCCGCGGCCACACCGTCTTCCCCAACGAGTACGGGGACGTCTCGACCAGCTGGAGCGACGGCTCCGCCGGAATCCTGGCCTTCCTCCTGAGGCTGCGCCACCCCGGCGCACGTCGTCACTGGACCGTCGAGCCTCAAGCCTGAGCCGCTCGGCCAGGCCCTGCGCGGAGCAGGCCCTCTCGGTGGAGGGGCGGCGGCGGGGCCGTCGGCGGGAGGGCTTGCCGTCGCGGGAGACGGCCGCCACGTGGGCTTCTGCCCGTACACCACAGACCCCCGGCCCTGGAGCGTCCAGGTGCCGGTGTGAGCGGCAGCTGAGCTGCCGTCACTCCGCACAAAGAAGGGAAACACCATGGAAAACCACGACATCGAACTGCTGGCCCAGCTCCACGCCCTTCCGGAGACCGACCCGGTCGGCGTCGACGGGGCGGCGTTCGCCGCCACGTGTGAGTGCGTCGGCCTGCTGACGCTGCTCAACACCGTCTGTATCGGAATCAGCTGCGCCTAGCACCGGCAGCACCATCCGGCCGGCGGCGAAGCCCGGGACCGCCGCCGGCCGGACACCGACGAGCACCACAGCGCGGCCGCCTCGCGGCCATGCGCCGGAGACGAAGACGAAGACGACAACGACGACGAGGACCAGACCGATGCCGCCACATGCCGGTGACGCTTCCGACGCCCCGCCCCGAGCCGCCCTCTTGACGGCTCCGCCTGGGGGAGGCCCTGGCGCTGAGGCGGACCCTCCGGAGTTCGGGTACGCCATCAGTGCGCGCGGGCTCGGCAAGAGCTATCCGGGGGAAGGGTCGGGGAGGGGCTCGGCCTCGGGCACGGGTCCGGGCTCGGGTTCGGGTTCCGGGGCCGACGACGGTGCCACTCACGCCGTACGAGACCTGGACCTGGACGTGCGTCGGGGCGAGACCTTCGCTTTCCTCGGTCCGAACGGGGCGGGGAAGTCCACGACCATCGCCATGCTGTGCACCCTCGCCCGCCCCACATCGGGTAGCGCCACGGTGGCGGGATTCGATGTGCTCGGCAGCCCGCATGAGGTACGTCGGCGGGTCGGGATGCTCTTCCAGCACAGCGCCGTGGACGGGGACCTGACGGCCGAGCAGAACCTGTACATCCACGCGCGCCTGTACGGCACACCGCACCGGCACACCCGCCGTCGCGTCGCCGAAGTACTCGAGACGGCCGACCTGACCGACCGGCGCCGCTCCCCCGTACGCACCCTGTCCGGCGGCATGCGCCGCCGCCTGGAGATCGCCCGCCAGCTCCTGCACGCCCCCTCCGTGCTGTTCCTCGACGAACCGACCACCGGGCTCGACCCCCACGCCCGCGCCCAGGTCTGGCAACACCTGCGGGCCTTGCGCGAACAACACGGCTCCACCCTCTTCGTCACCACCCACTACCTCGACGAAGCCGAGAACTGCGACCGCATCGCCATCATCGACCACGGCCGCCTGGTCGCACAGGACACGCCCTTCGCCCTGAAGGCCGCGATCGGCGACGACCGGGTCGTCCTGCGCACCGACGACGACACGACCGCCCATCACCTCGTACGGGCCCTCGCACCTCCCGACCGCACCGTCACCACGGACTCGGGGGGCATCTCCTTGCGCGTGCCCGACGGCAGCGCCTGGATCCCTCGTCTGTGCGCGGCACTGACGGCACACGGCATCGCCGTCCACTCCGCGTCCGCCACATCCCCCACGCTGGACGATGTCTTCTTCCACCACACGGGGCGCAGCCTGGACGCCATCCAACCGGGGATAGTGGCCGGGCCGATGGGGCCGATGGGACCTATGAGGTCTATGGGGTTGGTGAGATCCATGGGGTCGGTGAGCTCGGTGAGCTCGGTGAGCTCGGTGAAGTTGCCCATGTCGCCCCACAACACTTCGGGGGAGGGAGGTGACCGATGACGGTGTTCAGCTGGAAGGCCCCGGGGGCTGATTCCGCCGCCGTTCCGGCACCTGCGGTGGCGCCGGTTCATCCCCCCGGCGCGTCCGTGGCCCCTGACCGTGTTCGGTCCGGGCGGCTCCGGCACGAGCTACGCGCGATCCACGCGCTCGTCCACCGCGATCTGCTCCGCCTGGCCGGCCAACGCGCTCACACCGCCCTGATGCTGCTCCACCCGGCGCTCTACCTCCTCATCCTCGGGGGCGGCCTGGCCGCGCTGATCCCCCGTTCGCAACTGGGCGTCGACTACCGGACGTACCTCTTCCCCGGCATGCTGATGATGACCGTGCAGACACCGGCGATCATGGTCGGCGTCCGCCTGATCACCGACCGGCAGAGCGGCTACCTACGCGAACTCCTGATGGCCCCGGTCCACCGCTCCACCCTGCTCCTCGGCAACTGCGCCGGGGGCACGCTCGTCGCCACCGTCCAGGGCGCCCTGCTCCTCACCCTCGCCGGGGTGGCGGGCCTGCCGTACGACCCGCTCCTGCTCGCCCTCCTCCTGGCCTGCATGACCCTGGCTTCGTTCACCATCACGGCCCTCGCCCTGGCCCTGGCGGTCGGCCTCCGAAGAGCCGAGACGTTCCACACCCTCCTCGGCCTGGTGATGATGCCGCTCCTCTTTCTCTCCGGCGGCTTCTTCCCCCTCGACGCCCTCCCCCACTGGGCCCACACCCTCACCCACGCCAACCCCCTCGCCTACGCCATCGACCTCCTCCGCCGCTCCATCACCCTCCGCGTCCCCGACCACCCCACCCCCTCCACCCTCGACTGGGGCGGTCACCCACCTCCCCTTCCCGCCGAAGCCGGTCTCCTCCTGGCCGGCGGCATCCTCGCCCTGCTGTGGGCGGCCCGGCGCTTCAACCGACCGCAGTGATACGACGGTTACGCCACCACCGTCGGGTAGGCGGCGGCGACCGAGTGCCCGTTCACGCATGCGGCCCGACGGGGCCGCCGCTGGAGGCGCGGATGACGAGTTCGGGGGTGAGCCGTTCTGTGCGGCTGGGTGTGCCGGACAGGTGGTTCAGGAGTTGGCGGACGGCGACGCGGCCGAGTTCGGTCATGGGGGAACGGACGGTGGTGAGGGGGACGGGGAGTTCGGCCGCGACGGGGGTGTCGTTGAAGCCGGCGATGGCGAGGTCCTGGCCGACGCGGAGGCCGAAGTCGCGGGCGGTGCCCATGGCGCCGATGGCGGCCATGTCGTTCACCGCGAAGAGGGCGGTGGGGAGTTGGGGTGAGGTGAGGAGGGCGGTGGTGGCGGCGCGTCCGCCGGTGGTGTCGAAGGCGCAGTGCCGTACGGCGGACGGCGGGAGGGGGAGGCCGGCCTCGCGGTAGCGGTCGGTGAAACCGGCGGTGCGGTCGGTTCCCGTGCTGGCGAAGGGCTCGCCTGCGATGACCGCGACGTTTCGGTGTCCGAGGTCGAGGAAGTGTTCGGCGACGAGCCGGCCGCCCAGGTAGTCGTCACAGGTCACGGCTGGATGGCCTTGTTCGGTGCGGCGGTTGACGAGAACGAACGGGGTGTTCCGGAGGGCGGGGGTCAGGTCCGCGCTGTCCAGGTGCGCGTCGCCGATGATGAGGCCGTCGACGCGGCGGGCGAGCACCATGGCGATCCGTCGGCGCTGGGTGTCCGGGCTGTCGTGGGTGTTGGTAACGAAGGTGGAGAAACCGCGGGCGGTCGCTTCTTCCTCGATGCCCTCGTAGATCGTGGCGACCACGACTTCGGAAAGGCGGGGGAAGAGGACCCCGATGAGGTTGCTCCGGCGGGTTCGCAGGCTGGCGGCGTGTGGGTTGGGCCGGTAGTCGAGTTCCTCCGCCATGGCCCGGATCCGCTCCGCGGTACGCGCCGACGCCGCACGCCCTCGGGCGTCCGGTGACCCGTGCAGGACCCGGGAAACGGTGGACACGTGCAGCCCTAGCCGGTCCGCGATCCCCTGCAGCGTCACGGCGTCCCCCATGGCGGCCCCCTCCCTCACCTCACCTCACGGACGTACGCGGCGGCGCCCGCCGTGCACGGTTCGGATCATCGCAGCCCGGCCGTCCGGTGTCGTGATCGGCCCGCGTACTCAGCGCCGGCTCCGCGCGTCCAACAAGGCCCTACCCACGACCGGTCGGCCGTCGACCATCCTGCCGACGCGCTGTGCCTGGAGGCTCCGGGTCACGAGGTACACGTCGGGCGAGACCGCCAGATGGGGGTTGGCCACGGAGGCGTGTACGTCGCTTGCGGTGCGCGTCAGGACCTCGGCGAGGCCCCTGACCGTCTCCGGACGCACGGGCGCCGCCATCAGGCTGCGCATCTGCGGGACGCACAGCAGGATCGCCTCCGGCGCCGGGTCGCCGAAGAGCGCGCCCGGCAGCCAGTCGAGCGCCGCGGCACGGGAAGCGACGAAGACATCGTCCGGGTGCCACAGTTCCGCGATCACGTCCCCGTCCTCCGTCTCGGTACGGGTCACCCGTACGCCCTCCAGCTGCGACACGTTACCCACCGCGCTCCGCCACAGACTCTCCAGCTCGTTCAGCCCGAACTGACTCGGGTCGACGAACGAGACGTCATCCCCGCGCCGTATCGCCAAAGCACTCATCAGGCCGGGCAGCATCGCCCGGTGCCCCCGTTCCAGAGCGGGCGGAAAGCGGTCGGGCGGCAGGAACATCGGGTGAACGAGATCCGCCACGCCCAGCGCGCTCCGGTCGGAAGGGGCGGATCTCTGCTTCAGGGGCGCCGCGGTCGAGGAGGGCGTGTGCGCGGATGCCCCCTTCACAGGTGGCGTGCGCGCGGATGGCGTGCCCGCGGATTCCCCGTTCGCGGATGGCGGGCTCGCGGATGACCCCTTCACGGATGGCGTGCTCACGGATTCCGCCGTCGCGGACGCCTCCTCAGCGCCCGTTGACCGATGCGTACGCGTACGCCCCCGCCCTGGCCACCACCGCATGATGCCCCTCCTCGTCCTCGTCCTCGTCTCCCGTACGGCCGATCCCGGCGGCGCCGAACCCTCGCCCGTCGCCGTACGCTCCTCTCCGGCGCCCGCGTCCCGCTCGGCCGCGCGCCGCCGCCACACCTTCGCCTGCCTGATCCACGGAGCGATCCGCGGATGCGTCTCTCCCCAACGGGCAGCCGCTGCCGCGACCACCTCGCCGTACAGCGCTGCCGCGGCCGCGGCGTCACCAGCGTCGCCGGTCCAGCCGGCAAGGCTGGCCTGCGCCTCCAGCGCTTCCAGGCTGTCCGTCCCGTGGTGGGCGCTTGCGCGGGGCACCAGTTCGGCGTACACGTTCCGCGCCGCGACGGCGTCGCCCGAGGCGCCGAGCGCGTAACCCATGCCCTCAAGGGCCGCCAGGGTCAGGTCATGCTCGGGGGCCAGTCGCCGCCCGCACTCCTCGTACAGCGAACGGAATAGCCCGACGGCCTCCCCCGGTGCGAACCGGTGTGCCCAGTAGGCCTGTTGGTTGCGCCACTCGCCGAGCCTCTCGAACTCCTCGGCCGTCCGTGGAGAGTCCGCCGCCAGCAGGACCTGCGCGTACCCGGCGGCCGCGGATTCCACCCGCCCGGATAGGCCGTACAGCTCGGCCAGTTCCGCGCGGGCAGCGTGCAACTCGGCCTCGATAGCTGCGCGTTGTGATCCATCCATCTGACCCTGGCCGGCCATCTCCACCAGCCGCCGGACGACGTCTCCTTGCAGGAGTAGCGCCTCGGCCTGGCTTCCGGCCCGCGCGAGCCAGGAAGCGCGCAGCCTCCGCAGGGCCAGCACCTCGGGGCAGTCGGGGCCGAGCGCCACGGCAGCCGCCTCCACCAGCTGCCCCAGCGCGAACACGGCGCCGGCCGCGTCGCCGGCCTCCCCGCCCCAACGTGCCGCCTCCCCGCGCAGGGCGAGGACGTCGGGGTGCTCGGCACCATAGAACGCGCCTGCCTCGTCAGCGAGTTCCTCGAACGCCTCCTGCAGGACCCGCGCCTCGCCTTGAGGTATGTGGCGCACCCGTACGGCCTGCCCGGCACCCGCCAGTTCAAGGGCCCGCGCCTCAAGTCCTGCGATGCGAGCCCGTAGCCGCCGGTCCCCCGCCCGGTCGAGTACCGCGCCGAGGGCGCGCGCGTCCGGCACGGCCTCCAGGACCGCCTGGGCGTAGGAGTCGACCGCCGCGCGCAGCCTGTCGTCCAGCGGAAAGGGGCCACGGTCCGGCCACAGCAGGGATGCCAGCTCGGGAGGGGTCGGCCGATCCGACGGTACGGGCACGAGGCACGCGGCAACCGTTTCCCGGAGCGCGGACGGCAGCCCGGACAGGTCGGGGCGGCACTCCACCGTCTGCACCCGAAGCTCGACCGCGCCGCTACCTGGCCATGGCAGCCGGCCCGTCGCCGCGTAGACCAGCAGAACCCCGAGGGAGAAGACGTCACTCGCTCCCGTCACTCGGTCGGGATCGGTGAGCTGCTCCGGAGACATGAACCCGGGCGTCCCCCAGATCTCCCCGACCGTGAGGGTGCCACCCTCGGTCCGTGCGATCCCGAACTCGATCACGTGCGGACCGTCGGCGGAGAGCAGTACGTTCCCCGGCTTCAGGTCACGGTGAATGACGCCGGACCGGTGGATACCCTCCAGAGCCAGGGCGACGGCCGCGCCCAGGGCCCGGACCTGATCCTCGGAGAGCGGACCGAGATGCCGGACGACGTGATCGAGGGCGGGCGCGGGTACGAACGCCTGCGCAAGCCAAGGCACCCGCCCTTCAGGATCGGCGGCAATCACCGGCACGACGAACGGCCCACGCACACGCCGCGCCGCCTGCACCTCGCGCAGGAACCGGCGGCGCATCCTCTCCTCCCCCAACAGCTCGGGACGAACGGTCTTGACCGCCGCGAGCACCCCGTCGGCGCCTACACAGAGGTGGACCTCGCCCATTCCGCCCACACCCAGGCGATGGACGACACGGAAGGGCCCGAACTGCTGGCTGGCGCGGGACGCCGACTGCACGGGCGGGACGGGCGGGACGGGCGGTGCTGGCGGTACGGCCAGTGTGGGCGGCGCGCTCGGGACCTGAAATACGCCTCGCGCGGTCTGCGCGAGCAGGTGCCTCGGGTCCGTCACGCGGTCCACTCCCGACACCTCACCTGCACCGCCGGCCTCGCGGCGCGACCCCTCAGCCGCCGTCATTACCCACCCCAACCCCCGTCCCCAACCCGCGTCCCCAACTCCCGACCCCACTCCCCGACCACAAACCCCCGACCACAACCCCCGACCACAACCCCCGCCGCAACCCCTCATCACCTCGGTCAACTACACGACACCGAAGGCTCCTTGGGCACAAACACAGTGGCATGCCCAAACGTTTGGCGCAATCGTTTGGGCATAGCCCCACAGCAGCGCCCTGCACGAGCAACCACGCCTACCCCGCCGTGAGTTCGCGACGATCTCCCCTCACGCATCACCCCTTCCCCCACGTATTGACGGAAGGGTGGTACAGACCTATGGTCTCCGCTCAGCGCACGCATTCACCCATGCGCTTCACGTTCACACACACGAACGGAAGGCCCCCCACTCATGCGCAGAACAGGACTACTCGCGGCTGTCGCCGCCCTCGTCGCCGGTGCCCTCGTCTGGCCGTCAGCACCGGACGCCGAAGCGGCTCCCGCCGTCTTCGCACATCCCGGAGTGAGCGTCTCGCAAGGCCAGTTGGACTTCGCGCGTTCCAAGGTCCTGGCGGGCGCTCAGCCCTGGAAGGGCGCGTACGACCAGATGATGGCGAGCAAGTACGCCGACCTGAACCGCACGCCGAAGCCCCGTGCGGTCGTGGAGTGCGGTTCGTACTCCAACCCCAACTACGGCTGCACGGACGAGCGCGAGGACGCGATAGCCGCGTACACCAACGCGCTCGCGTGGTACGTCACCCGTGACGCGCGCTATGCGCAGAAGTCGATCCAGCTGATGGACGCCTGGTCCGCGGTCATCACGGACCACACGAACAGCAACGCGCCTCTGCAGACCGGCTGGGCCGGCTCCTCCTGGCCCAAGGCCGCCGAGATCATCAAGTACACGTACACGGGTGGCTGGCCCAACTCCGGCCGGTTCGCGACGATGCTGCGCAACGTCTACCTGCCGGAGATCATCAACGGCTCCAACTCCAACGGGAACTGGGAGCTCTCGATGATGGAGGCCGCCGTCGGCATCTCCGTCTTCCTGGAGGACAGGACGTCGTACGACAAGGCCATGGCGAAGTTCCGCACGCGCACCGCCGCCTACGTCTACCTCGCCTCCGACGGCACGCTGCCGAAGACCGTGCCGAGCCAGAACCTCGACACGCGCGACAAGATCGTCAACTACTGGCAGGGGCAGTCGACCTTCGTCACCGGACTCACCCAGGAGACCTGCCGCGACTTCACCCACACCGGCTACGGCATCTCCGCCATCGCACACGTCGCGGAGACCAGCCGAATCCAGGGCCAAGACCTCTACGGCACCGACGTCGGCGAACGACTGCGCCAGGCCCTCGGCTTCCAGTCCAAGTACGAACTCGGCACCGCCGCCCCGAGCTGGCTCTGCGGCGGCTCCCTGCACCTCGGCCTCGGCCCGGTCACCGAAGTCGGCTACAACGCCATGCACAACCGCCTCGGCTTCGGCATGACCAACACCGAAGCCCTGACCCTCCGCAACCGCCCCGCCGGCAGCAACAACCTCTTCGTCGCCTGGGAGACCCTCACCCACGGGGACAACCCCTCCTGACCGGGCATGGCCCGCCTCCGGGAGTCCGGAAGCGGGCCACGCTGGGGCGATCAGGGGGCGGTGCCCCGCGGTGAACAAGGAAGGCGAGGACGACGTCGGCGGCAACTGACGGGCAACACCGTGTCACGTACGCCTGCTGAAGCCGGAGGACCGGCCCCGGCTCTGAGGTCCGCCCCCGAACTCGCCGAGGTCACCGAGGTCACCGAGGGACAAGGCACCAGCCCACCCCTACCGGAGCAAGAACCCCTCGGCCGCTCGCGCCCCGCCTTCGCTACGGCTCTGAGTGGAGTGGCCGGCCCCAGGCAGTACGACGAGTTCGGCCCGTGGAGTCCTGGCGGCCAGGTCTCGGGCCCAGCGCACAGGAGTCGAGAGGTCACGGTCGCCGGCGAGGATGAGCACCGGCATCGTGAGGGTGCGGCGGGGCGCCGCCGGGTTGGGGCGCGAGGAGGGCCAGGGCAGGCAGGTCTGCGGAATGCCCTGAGCGCCCGCTGTCCGACGCTCGAAGGGCCAGACGGCCGCCGGGCTGAGCTGCTGAACGGCCCGATCCAGGGCTCGTTCCCGGCCTTCGACGGGCGCCGACGCATCGCCCCAGGGCCAGCGGGAGTCGGCGCAGAGCGTCGCGGCGTGCAGACCGGAGCTGAACTCCGACGCCGGTTCGTCGGAGGGCGCCGAGAACCCGGCGACCAGACCGTCGAGCCGGGCACGGTCACCCGAGGCCGAGGCGTGGATGGCTTCGAGGATGCCGAACTGGGGGTTGTCGAGCTTCGGATCGATGATGCTCGCGATGACGAGCAGGTTGAACACACCCACCCCGTTACCGTCCCGCCGTACCACCGCCGCGAGGTCCCGAGCCGGATCGTACCCACACCCCTGCTCACGGCAGGCGGTACGGAGCACCCGCGCGGAGTGCCCCATCGCATCCTCGTACAGCACACCCGCGCCATCGAGCGGCACAACGGAGTCGAGGACAAGCTTCCGCACCCGCTTCGGATGCGTCAGGGCATACCGGCCTGCCGTGAACGTGCCGTACGACACCCCATCGACCGTCCACGACGCCACCCCGAGGGCGCGCCGCAGGTCCTCCAGGTCCGCCACCGTGTCCGCCGTCGTGTAGAAGTTCCGCTTCTCACCCAGGCTCTCGGCGCACGCCGTGACGGCGCCACGCGTAGGAGCGACGGTGTCACTGCTCCCCACTTCCCGCTGAAGCCGCGGGCAGTCGACAGCCGCCTCGCCCGTACCGCGCTGGTCGACCATCACCAGCCGATACTGAGCCAAAGCCTTGGGCAGCCGCTGCCGAATCCGCTGCACGAACGGGACGCCCGGCTGCCCAGGCCCACCAGTGAGGAACAGCAACGTCCCCCGAGGCGCATCGGCGGAACCGAAGACCGCGGCCCTCAGCCGCAGAGTGCCCTGCACCGCGCCCGTACGGTCAAGGGGCACCGCCAGATCGGCGCAGGTCACGTCCGCTTGGCCGGGACAGGGGCGAGGATCCGTGAGCCCCGACGTCGCGGCGAAGGCGCCTGAGGCAACGGAAGAGACGGAGGGGGCCGAGGGGGCCGGGAGGACCGGGGAGGCCGGTGGGGCCAGTGAGCCCAGTGGGGCCGACGAGATTCCCGCCCCCGAGGAGTACGGGGCCGAGGCCGCGCCCGGCGCCGAACTCACGCACGCGACGGCTGTCAGGGCGGCCGCCGCCGTGACACCGGCTCTGGTCAAGAAGGTCGTCATCGTCACGTTCCCCCATGAGGAAGACGGAGTGCCGTGCAACACCCACCAGGGGCACGGCACCGGCCGGGTCTCCGGCCGCCGCCAGTGTGCGGCGCACCCACCACCAGGGCGTTGGACATTCATGCGCGATCCGCGAGAACACCCCTCAAGACACTGGGCACCCGCCCCGTATGGCTCCGGCACACACGTGTCAGATGCGCCTGGTCGGCGAACCCATAGGCGTACGCGAGGGTCCGCAGGCTCTCCTCACCCTCCTCCAGCGCGTGCAGCACACCCCGTACCCGCAACTCGTTCCGATGGTGCGTGAGCGTCGTACCGGTCACCGCGCGGAACACGCGACTCACATGGTGCGGGGATCCCCCTACCACCCGTGCCAGCTCCTCCAGCGACAGGCGCAGGCCCGATATTCCACCGGCCATGACGGCACAGACATCCCGTACCAGCCGGGCATGCGCGCGGGCAGCCGCGGGCCGGCTCCCGGTGTCCAGCCGCCAATGCCCCGCACATCCGGCCACTTCATCCAGCAACCGATGCAGCCGCTCCTCCAGCTCGAACTCGTCGGCCCCTCTCCGCGCCGCCGCCAACAGAGCACGGTGATGTACGTCGGTGGCCCCCCTCACCGTGAAGCGACGCGAAATCGCCGGACCGTCGAACCGGTCCGCGAACAGCTCGGCGCCAAAACGAATCTCCGTACACCGGTCACCCGGCCCGACCGGATGCGCGACCCGGTACTCGTCACCCGGCCTCGTGAAGTACCCCCCACTCGCATCGACAAAGAACTCCTCCCCCGCAATCCTCCTGAGATACCCGCCGGACCGCGCCAGCACCACCGTGTACGCCTCCGCCCGCCCAGGCCCCACAAACCCCAAGCTGTCCTCACAGCACAGAATGTCCTCGACGACGACCCCCGCGGCACTGATCCGCCCACACAACGCACCACGCCTCTCCCTTACCGCTTCATCCCTGAGCAACTCCCCAACGCTGCGGCCTCCTCCGCCCACACACCCCACCTCCCCCGGCCTCCAGTCCCCCGTCGAGCGGCGATTCACACCCAAGACCGAGAAGCGCCGACACCCCACAGGGATCAGCTGGGCACGGCGGCAGACCGGCGCTGCCGTTCTGAGCTCGCTGTGCCCAGTCCGCCATCATCCGCCCGGGTGTGCTGAGCTACGGCTCCAGAGACTGGACCCACCTGCTGTGCCGGACAGCGGCCCGCGCGTATCTCAACAGCTTGCCCACGCAACACGTGCTACTGCTCCTGGTGGGCGCCCCCGCCCGCGCGCTACGTCCGCGCGCTGGAGCGCCTGCCCGACTGGCTCGACGCCGTCCGGCAGGACGCCCTTCCCAGCCTCCACACTCTTGCCGCAGGCATCGACCGCGACCGCGTCGCCGTCGATGCCGTCGTCGCCGTCGCCGTCGTCGCCGGACTGACCCTGCCCCGGAGCTCAGGCGTCGTGGAAGGACACGTCAACCGGATCAAGATTGCTCAAGCGCCAGATGTTCGGTCGGGCAGGCTGCGCCCTCCTGCGGAAGCGCGTCCTCAAGTCCTGATCACCGCCGACGGGAGGACCGCGATGGCAGCGGCACCAGCGGATGTGCAAGCCTTCCCATCCCAGATGCCGACGGAGAAAGACCTTGATGACCAGCGACGACGCCCTCGATCAGCTCAGACACATCGCGCGTGAGCGGGCATTTGGCAGGCATGTCGGGTCGGACCGGCTCATACAGGCAGGTCTGGACGCGCTGATAACTGGGGTCGAAAGCCCGTCCCTGGCCGTGCTGACTGGACTTCTCCGGAGCGAAGAGCCCGAAGCGCCAGAGCTCTTCGACCAAGTACTGGAGGAGCTGGGACTGCTCTTCCACCCGCCCGCAGACCCCCGGGCGGCAAAGTGGGCACTGGCCTACTGGATCGCCGGTCAGATCGCCGACGGGTCCCTGGATCCCGCCGCCGGCACTCACCTCATCTGGGCAGACGTCGCCTATGACCTCGGCTACCCCGAAGAACTGAAACCCCTTGTGTACTGCGCGCACAACCTGGACGGCTGGGAGGAGAGCTGGGGGGTCTCCGTCGAGGAACTCAATGGAGAAGCGGTTGAGGCAGCGAAGCAGTTCCTCAGCAAGAGGTCTGTAGCCGAGGCGGGAGACGAACCCGGGGGTTCGTTGTCGCTATCAGGACGGTCAACCACGAGGTGATCCGCTCACTCAACGTGGCCGCACCCCAGGACCTGAGCCAGAGCCCGAGAACTGACGTCGTTTGGCGACGGCTTCGGGAGTCATCGCGTGCGCCGGTTTCCTTGATCGGTGTCGATGAGTTCGGGAGTCACTCGCGGCCCGGCGGGTGGTTTGTGCGACATCCCGTGAGTAGTTGGGGTACGGGAGATCCTGGCGAGATTGATCTTGGTCGGAATGACTGGCCGAGGAAACTCGGCCGGGCGTTCCGGATGAACGGCAACAGCTCCGCGGTCAGAGCTCGCCGCGGCGTGCGAGCTGCTTCAGCACGTTGTCGCGGATGATCTCGTTCTCGTCGTCGCGGAACCCCTCGAGGGCTTCCCGGGCCTCCGCGCCGGGAACGGCGCCGAGAGCCCAGATGGCCTTCACTGCGAGCGCCCGGTTCTCGTCCCAGTCCAAGTACTCGGGAACCCAGCGCGTCGCCTCGACCAACGCGGGCACCGTCCTGGGCGAGCGGAGCTTGCCCAGCATTCGCACGACGTCCTCGTGGCGCGTGTGCCAGTCGGCACGGGACAGCTCGATCAACGGCTCCAGGAACTCTTCGCCCGAGGCGTCGGCGGAGGCCTTCACGATCAACGCCATCGCGACGTCGTCGGCATCCCGGCGCTCCATGGCGTCCCGGAGCAGACAGAGCGCCAAGGCCCCGCCGTCGGACTCGCCGAAGTGGGCAAGCACCTCATCGAGCGTTCGCCTCCGACCCTTACCCGGTACGAATACCAGGCCCTCGACCAGGTCCCGCTCCTCAGGCGTCATCGCCTGACCACCTCCCGTGCGCTGAACTCCCCAGCTCTTGGGCGGACCCTAGCAAGATCAATCTCAGCGGGTGCCTCCTGAACTCGTGAACATCGGCCTGGCCGCCAACAGGACGCCTTCTGAGCTCATCGACAAACGACTTCCGTTCGTTCTCGCGAGCAGAGCCGGCCCGCTGTGCATCTGAGCTGCAGGTTGCGTTGCGTCATACTCCGCAAATGACTGCGCCGATAGGTCCCGTGATCCTTTTCGATGACGACCACCACATGTACGTCCTCCAGGACCAAGCGTCTGCCAAGGCCTGGTGGGAGATGCCTGACGAGTACGTCTGCGGGTTCGATGCCCTGGCCAGGCCGTTGCATATGACGGGTGAGCCCCATCAGGTCACCCTCGAGCTCAGTGGCGATGACCCGGCCGAGGCAGACCTGCGCCGTCTCGTAGCCGACCACTACCAGCGCTTCCTGCATGGGCAGGTACCGCCCCGAGTATCCGATCTCGCAGAGTTCGTCGCGGGGCTGCCTGTCGAGGGTTCGTAAGTCGAATCCGTTCGCCCTGTAGCGCCCCGGTGAATCGTGAAGTGAGCCTGCGGTAGGAGATGGGGAGGCGGGCGACGCTGGTGATGACAGGGAAGTGATCGGCGTTGCCTTCGTGGCGTCGTGGAGGCATCGACAGCCGGCGGGCCCGGCCGCCGTGCGCTCGACGGTCCAGCGGTGGCCGCGAAGGAGCGGAAGAGAACTATGGGTCTTGGTGCGCCGAAATGGTTGGCCATGTGATCGGATCTCGACGATGATCACCGCATGACGACCAGAAAGGGTCATGCCGTCTAGGCGCCCCGCCCCGCTCTCCACGGCTCGCGCGCCGCCGACCGCTGCTCACCGCAGCTGCCGACGGCCGTGACCACCACCCACCAAGGAGAGCCCGCCCGTGCAGACGACTGCCCTCACTCCCTATGCCCGCCTTCCCCGAGCGCAGCACGACCGCCACGTCCTGACCAGTACCGTCGACGTCTTCGGCGCGGCGCACTGGCTGCTTGCCGAGCACGTTCCGCAACGCGGTGGCGATGTCGCGCCCTTCGATGCCCTGGTCGTCTCCGTCCTTCCGGGTGGCGAAGTCGAAGTCACCGAGCTGAGCGCCGTGCGAGACCGGTGGCTGCGTCTGGACCGCCAGCCGGACGGCCGGTTCGTCGTCGCCGCGTCGCGCGCCCGCCGAGACGAGGACGCGAACCAGGTCCAGGTCTTCGACGGTCTCGGCCGCGAGACCTCGTCCTTCTCGGTCGGAGACGCCATCGAGCACCTGCTCGTGGACGAGGCGGGTCATATCTGGGTCGGGCACTTCGACGAGAACCCGGTCGGAATCCGCCGCTGGAGCGCCACAGGCCGGCTTACCTGGACATCCGACGGTGCCCACATCCCCGGTCTCTTCGACTGTTACGCCCTGAACGTCTCGGGCACCACCGCCTGGGCGTGCCCCTACACGCAGTTCCCGCTCGTCGAGGTTCGCCCCTCGCGCCCTGGCCGACCCGTGAGGGTGTGGGCGAACCGTGTACGGGGCGCCGAAGCCGTGGCCGTTCACGGCGATCGAGTCGCTTTCTATGGCGGTTCCGGTGACGATCGTGACCGACTCGCCCACGGGGAGATCGCCGAAGCATCCGTCGAGCCGAGTGGCGTCGGTCTGCTCACTCTCCCCGACGGCTCCACTCCCGGCCGGCGCCGGGTGGTCAGCCGAGGAAGCAGGATCTACGTCCAGGCCGAGCCGTTCATGACGTGGTACGTGTTCGACCTCAACAGCTGATTCTCAGCGGCGAAGCTCAGAGCGGCCGTCCCCCGTCCCCCGTCCCCCACGTCCGCGTGCCGTCGGCGCCGACGGTCCCGCAACCCGCCCCCGCAGGCCATCGAGGCGCTCACGCCAGGGAGCCTCCCTCGGGGCGGGAAAGCGCCGCGCACCGAGTCGAGCGCGGGACTGGAAGCCGTACCGTCAGCCCCGCCCCGCCCCGCCCTGCCCTGCCCTGCCCCCTCAAGATCCGTCCCATACGCCCAGACGCTTGAGCCGCCGCTGCCGAAGCCGCTCCGCGAAGGCGACGAGAGCGAAGAAAAGCCCCATGACCAGCCCGAACAGCACCGCGAGCAGCAGGTCACCGGACAGCTCTTCCTCGCTCGACAACGACCAGAAGAAGAGCGTGAAGGGGGCCGTCATCCACAGACCGGTGCCGACCGGGTGTCGCGCCAGCCGCTTCTGAAGCCGCGTGGGATGCCGCTGCCCGCCCAGGGCCCGGTCACAGGCCCAGAACGCATCCTTCAGAATCAGCCACCAGTTCGACACGGCATAGGAGGATATAGCACGTGATGCGGCCCCCTGGCGGAGTGCTCCAGCGGGGGGCTCCTGGTCAACCACGGGGGCGGCTCCGGACCGGCGTCACGTTGATGGGGGCGGCGGCGCTTGCAGTGCCCAAAGGCCTCAAGGCCAAGGCCACCAGGCCTCAAGGTCTCAGGTGGCGGGCGGGGTTGCCGCAGGGCGGGTCTGTTGGATCAGAACGTTGGTGGCGCGTTCCAGGAGTTCACAGAGAGAGGCGTGTTCGGAGGGCGTGAACGCTTCGGTGAGGGCGCGTTCGAGGATGATCACCTCCTGGTAGGCGCGGTCCAGCAGTGTCTGGCCCTCATGGGTGAGGGTGGCGATCTGGACCTTGGCGTGGACCGGGGACGTTTCGCGCCGGATGAGTGCCTTGGTCTCCATGTTGGTCAGCACGCTGCTCATGGTCTGTTGGGTCACCCCGCAGGAGCGGGCCAGCTGGGCGCCAGACAGGCCGCCTTCGCGGGAGAGGAACAGGAGGACGGTGTACTGCGTCATGGTCAGCCCGTAGGCGCGCAGTACTGCCTCGTGGTGTGCCATCAACGCCTGTTCCGATCGCCTGATGCGGATGCAGAGGTCGTTCTCGATCGGGGCTTCCACGGCGCGCTCCTTCACGTCACAGATTCATGGGTTGACTAAGGAGCCTTATATACATAGGTTCCCGAGTGTAAGGATACTGAGTCAACACAGGGGGTTGTAACCGTGAAGGCTGTTGTTCTCGACACCGATGACCGCTACCGGATCACCGAACTTGATGAGCCCGCCCCCGCCCCCGGCCAGGTGGCGATCCGGGTCGCCTACGCCGGGATCCAGTGGGGTGACACCATGGTCCGCGACGGCCACTTCCCCGTGCCGCGCCCGTTCGTTCCCGGCTTCGAGGCGTCCGGACACATCGCCGCGGTCGGTGAGGGCGTCGACGCGAGCCGTGTCGGTGAGCCGGTCACCGCACTGACCATGGCAGGGGCCTACGCCGAGGTGGTCCTGGCGCCCGCCGTGCTCACGTTGAACGTCGGCGACCTGCCGCTGCGGACGGCCGCAGGTCTCGGATGGGGCGCGCCGACCGCGTACGACCTGATCAACACCGCCGCACATGTGCGGCCGGGCGAGCGCGTGCTGATCCATGCCGCCGCCGGCTCGGTCGGCACGCTCGCCGCCCAGTTCGCCCGGCTGGCCGGGGCCGACCGGATCGTCGGCGTGGTCGGCAGCGCCGACAGGGCCGATTACGCCGCCCAGTTCGGGTACGACCAGGTCCTGCTGCGCGAGGACTTCCCGGCCAAGCTCGGCGACGACACGTTCGATGTCATCCTCGACCCCGTCGGCGGCGCGACCCGGCACTCCGGCCTCGTCGAGCAGCTCGCAGCGCACGGCCGACTCGTGGCGTACGGCAACCTCGCCACGTACGAACCTGTCCTGGCCAACGCCAACGACCTGCTCACGCAGGGCAAATCGCTCCTGACCTACAACAGCAACCTGCTCAGCCAGACGCACCCCGAGCGACTCGCCGACAGTGCCCGCCGTGCACTCGGCCTCGTCGCCGACGGCCGGGTCCGCATGGACATCACCGCGGAGTACGGCCTCGGGGACCTGGCCACGGCCGTGCAGCGCCTCGCCGAGGGTGCCACCCATGGCAAGAGCATCCTCCGCATCGCCTGACGACATCAGTGCCGGGCAGCGGTATCAGTGCCGGGCAGCGGCATCGGTGCCAGGCAGGGGCATCAGCGCCGGGCAGCGGCCTTCGCCGCCCGCTGCCCATGTCGGTGCTCAGCCCACATACTGATCCGATGAGTCGTATGCCCGCACACCACCGGTTCCGGGACCCGCGCAGCGCGACGTACGACTTCCTCGAATCCGTCCTCGTGCACTGCCCCGGTTGCGACAACGTCGCCCACGTCGTGGCGAGCCCGGAGCCGGCCGATGAGCACGAGCCTGAAGCCTTCGCCCCCAGGCGACTCGTCTGCCGGAGCTGTGGGACGGCGAAGGCCTGGCGCCGCGGATACCGCACGCTGCACCGCGATCGGCGACTCCCCGCCACGGACCCGTACTTCGACGCGCGTCTGTGGCTTCAGGTCGAGACGCGGCACGGGTGGGTGTGGGCCTACAACCTGGAGCACCTGGACCTGATCAAAAGCTTCGTACAGGCGCCCCTGCGCGAAGGGATTCCCTGGCACACGCCCGGACGGAGAATGACGGTGGTGGCCCGTCTTCCCGCCTGGATGCAGCGAGCGAAGAACCGCGACGAAGTGTTGCGCGCGATCAGCCGCATCCACGCCTCGTTGCTCCACCCCTGACCGAGGACCGGCCTCAAGGTCGCGATCAAGACCCCCTGGCACTGCATGGACTGGGCGGCGGGTATCGTCCGCCGATGGATTTCGAGAACTCGAACGCTTGCCCGCTGCATGGTGCTGGGATGAGTACGCAGGGCCTGGTCGGGCGTCCGCTCACAGGCGTCGTCGGGTCGTGGCACCTGTACGGCAGTGATGCACCGGCAGGCCCGCTCGATGTGTGGCTGATAAGCGACCAGACTGCCGCTGTACACATCACGACCGGATCGGATTGGTGTCTGATCGTCGAGGAGTCGGAGCCGCACGCCGGCTGCGACATGGGCGAAGCAGGAGTCATCGCCGTGAGAGACATCGCCAGCGAGACGCCGTTCGCGGGCCACGTCGGGGAGAGCGTTCTCTCGGTGCGGGAGGAACACGAACCGAACACCGGGCGCATCGTTCTGGAGCTCTCGTTTCCTACCGGTCGGGTCCGTTGTGACAGCTGGGCAGGGGATCTTCGCCTGACCGCGGTGTGACGGGCCCTCCAGCCCGGCCCGCCCCCCAACCCGACCGGCCCATCCCGACCCACACCTGTCACGGCATCGGCCGCGTGGGCGGTGTGGGTGGCGCGGAGACGTCGAGAAGGCGGGCGAGGGCGGCTGAGACGGAGGCGGAGTGGTCGGGCAGGTACTCGGACGCCCAGTCGGTTGCCAGCGTCAGGAAGGCTGTCAGGTCGCGCTCGACGGCGGTGAGAAGGCTTGGCAGGTCGGCGAGTGGGAGCGCGATGCACGGGCTGTCGGTCTCGTCGGCGTTGACGGTGAGCCGGACGGTGTCGCCGATGCGTTCGGCGATGGGTGACACGGGGTCGTGGCCGAAGCCGAGGAGGCTGCGGTCTTGGAGGAGCTGGTGCCAGTCGCGCCACTCTTCGAGTCCGTCGCAGCAGCCGGGGAGGAATACGACGCCGGTGGCATCGTCCGATACTCGTAGGCCGCCGGCCGCGAAGAGGTCATCGAACGTCAGCAGTCCGTGGAGGAACGAGCCGAGGGCGTCGGACGGACACGGCGGGCGGTCGCCGTCGGGGTCGACGTCGTTGCAGCCGGCGATGCGCATCATCGCCGTGCCGACCTCGGAGGACGACAAGGCGCCGTTGAGGGGCAGGAAGCCGAACGGCTCGACCTCCGCGACAGGCCACAGGTCGAAGCCATCAGGGGCGTAGATCTCCAGGACGGGCTGCATGACGATCACCGGTGAAGTGTTCCTCATCCCGGCTCGCGTCGCTCCCGAGTTCCCGGCGGCGCGAGGCCGCGTCTCCCGGGTGCGGCGGGATGGTCGATCCCGCCGCACCCGGGAGTCGCGACACTCTCAACCTGCGCGGCTGAGTCGTGCTGTCTGCACCCCCTCATACGTACGTCCGGCCGGAGGAATGACGCCACGAACACCGACAGCCAGTACCCACAGCAGCAGGGGGAATGCGGCGACGCGTTCCATGCCTCCCATGCCGAGACCGAGGTAGTGGTGGGAGAGGAACAGACCAAAGGCAGTGATCGCCACGACCCCCAGCAATCCAGCGCCCCACCGCAAGAGGACCGGCAGCCGTTCCGCAAGGGCGAAGCCCGCCACGACGAGCCCGACGTTGCCCGCAGCCATGACAAGGAGGGCACCCAACACATGCAGATTCTCGTCGACGTCCGCAGGAGCCAGCCCGGCCAGCGCGTACCCCACTCCTGCGCCGGCGAGCAGCAAGCGAGCGGCCCCGGTGCCCCGACTGCCGCGCCATAGGGCGCCACCGGTCAGCGCGACGCCGACAACCAGCAGAGCACCCAGAGTCACGAACGAAACATTCATCAGACCGTGCTCGGGAGAGCATATGAACCGCGGCTCCGGTTCCACCTGCAGGGCGCAGTGGACGTTGCCCAGGTCGCTCATGTTGTTCCGCGCCCAGCTGTACGGCTTCGCCCAAGCCGCCCCGACAGTCACTTGAACGACGAAGAACTGCACGATGCCTACGATCCACGCCCAGTACCCGATCCGGACTCTCATCCGCCCACCCCTTCCGTCACGGAAATCCCTTACGGACAGCCGATCATGGAGCGGTAGCCCGCAGCACTCCGACCACCCCCCTGGAGCGGGGTGGGGCAGGCCCTACCGAGCACGGAGCAGCGGGGTCTCGGTGAGGCCTGTGAGCGGGTACGTCGAAGGCCACGGCCCTAGCCACAGATGCGTTTGAATTCCTTCGCACCCGGCCGGGCATGGAACTTCACCACATGTCCGGCGTCGTCGGTGAACACGGCCTCCGTCGCCGACGTGAGGGTCATCGTGCCTTGTTGCGTCGGGTTGTCCCACCCGTCGGGCGGGTTCCCCGAACCGCCGGAGAGCGGCACGTCCGCCTCGAAGTACGTCGAGCCGACACGGGCCTCGTCGATGCCGCAGTGTGTGTAGAGCTCGAAGGGAATCGTCCGCGGCGAGGGCGGGGCGACCGGTGTCCCCTGGGTGGGCGTTGCCGACTGGGTGGGCGGTGTCCCCTGAGTGGGCGTCGTCCCTTTGACGGGCGGTGTCGCCTGTGCGGGCCGTGCGGTGTCGTCGGCGGCCGTGGTGCAGCCCGTGAGTACCGCGGCGATCAGGATGACCGTGGCGGTGGTGATGATGCGTCCAGCTCTGTCAGCAGCCATGACGGTTCGACGTCCGGGTGGGGGCGGCGGTTCCCCGCTGTGGGGCTGGTGTCTCGGGGGGGGGCGACGGTTGCGTGCCGGGTCGCGGTCGTGCTCACGCTCGGTACGCGCTGGCGGGTGCCTTGGCGACGGTGGCCGGGGGGGCGATGGCGCGGTGAGACGACCGCCGTGAGCCGTGAGCACTAAACGAGTCAGGAGCAGGGGTGACAGGAGTCGAACCTGCGACATCCGGTTTTGGAGACCGGCGCTCTGGCCATCTGAGCTACACCCCTTCGGTGTGTGGCCAGCATTCCATGCCGCTGGTGGCCGCCACCACTCGATTTCCGTCCCCGGCCGCCCGTGCCTTCGCTCGTCGTCCCTCCGGCAGTCCGACGCCCTACATCCACCCCTAGCGCATTAGGTTAGGCTGGCCTTGCCGGGCGTGCCGGCGTACGGGTTCGGGTTCCGGTGCCACAGGCGGCGACCCGAAGGACAGAACACGTGAAGGCAGGGCGCAGGTGAGAGACGGTGAACCGCCTCGTGCGCGCCGTGCGCCCGCCAGGGCGGGATGGCCATGCGAGTGACAGGCGTCACGCGTTGCGGCCCGGAAGTAGGGACGAGGGGCCGTGGATAAGATCGCGCTCACAGCCGGAGCCCTGTACGCCATCATTCTGCTCCGCGCCGGAGGAACCTTCGCCGTCGGATGGCTCGCCGCGGCCGGTGCCAGGCGTAGCCGGTTCGCCGGGCGGATCTCCTCGGCGAAGTTCCAGCGCGCCGAGAAGGCGATCCAGCGGTGGGGCGCGCCAGTCGTCGCCGTCTCGTTCCTGACCGTCGGTTTCCAGAGCGCCGCCAACTTCCTCGCGGGCAGCATGCGCATGCCTCTGCCGCGCTACCTCCCCGCCCTCTTCCTCGGCGGAGCGGCCTGGGCCCTGATCTACGCGACCGCGGGGCTCGGCGTCCTCGAAGTGCTGGGCAGGCTCTTCGCCGAGCAGAGTGCGCTCGGGGTCGGCGCCGTGGTCGCCCTTGTTGTCCTGGCGGTGTGCGGGGTCGTAGTCCTCCGGAGCCGGAAGAGGAAGGCGGGCGTGCCGGCCGGTGACACGGCGGCCGAGGAGGCGTAGGCGCCTTCCCTCCCCCCTCCCCCGCGTCTGACGTCGGGGCCGCCGGTCGCCCGGCCTAATGCGGGCCTGCGGACCGCTGGTCGCCCGGCCAGTGCGTACCCCCCAGGCCGCCGGTTGTCTGGTCGCTGCGTACCCCCAGGCCTCCGGCCGCCCGGCCAGCGCGGGCCGCCAGGCCACGGGTCGATCCACTCGGGGATGATGGGGCCGGAGAGACCACGCACGAAGACAGGAGCCTCCATGGCGAAGCGGGTGCATCAGGCCCGCGAGGACGCGGAATTCGATTTCATCCTCGGGATGAGCAAGGTTCCGGTCCTCGCCTACTTCACCGGTACGTGGCCCAAGGCGATCGAGCCGTGCCGAGCCATGGACGAGGTCATGGACGCCGTAGCGGAGGAGTACAAGGACCGCCTCGCCATCGTCCGTACCGACATCACGCGCTGCCCGGCCGCGACGCGGCGATACGCGGTCACCGGCGCCCTGACCTACGTCCTGCTGAAGCAGGGCGCGGAGGTGGCGCGCGGTACGGGACCCTTGACCGCCGTCGAGGTCCGGGAGTTCCTGGAGGGCCTGCTCTGAGGGCCGCTTGCCGATTGCTCCCGCACCGGAGCCGCGCGTCCATATAGTGACAGCCATGGTGAAGGCGACGGTCCGCGAGTGGCACGACGAGGAAGGGTGGGGCGTGCTCGACTCGCCGGAGACGCCCGGTGGGTGCTGGGGGAACTACTTCCACATTCAGATGGAAGGACGGCGGACGCTCACGCCCGGGCAGCGGGTCGACCTCGTTTGGGAGGCACTCGACTTCAAGCAGGACGGTTATGACTACCGGTCGCTGAAGATCGTGCCCTGATGGACCGCGAGCCCTCCTGACCTCGTCGGCAGTCCTTGAGCCTGCGGGCGTGAGGGAATGCGGGCATGCAGGGAGGGAGGCCGGCGATGTAACCGCCACCTTCACCGGCCCCCAGCGGGGTCGTATCGCTCCCGGTGTGGGTCAGGCGGTTGCGGCAGCGGTGGCGGGCAGGGCGGCGACGATCTCGTCGTCCTCGAAGTCGCCGGTGGGTTCGAAGCCCAGCGACTTGTAGAGGGCGACAGCGGGCGTGTTGTCGGGGTGGTACGAGAGGCGGATCTCGCGGCACTGGGGCAGGGCCGCGAGGCGGCGCGCGAGGGCCCGCACTGCAGCGCGGCCGATGCCCTTGCCCTGCTCTTCGGCGTTGACGATCATGCCGCCGATCCAGTGGGTGCCTTCCTCGTCGTCGTACGCCCACATGACGTGCCCCACGACCTCGTCACCAGCTCGGACCGCGAGGGAGTTCCACAGGCCCCCGCGCAGGGAGAGCAGCAGGTAGCGCGCGCCGAGGGCGGCCACGAAACGGCGCTGGTCGTCGGTGGGGGCCACGTCGGCGACGCTGCGCCAGTTGTCGTCGGTGATGTCCTCGAGTACGACGGGACGGCCCTGACGGTCAGTGAGTTCTGCCGAGTGTTCCGATATTTCGTCTGGCATCGAGCCATTGTCACAGAGGCGACTGACGGCGGGGCCGAGCCGGCGGCTTCCGCGTGGACGGGGAGCGGGCTGACGCCGACGTCCCTCAGTCGCCCGTGACGTCGTCCTCGCGGAGCAGGAGGTCCAGGAGGCCGGGGAAGCGGGCGTCGAATTCTTCTTGGCGGAGGCGGTTGACGCGTTTGGCGCCTTGGTCGCGCTGTTCGACGAGGCCGGCGCTGCGGAGGACGGAGAAGTGGTGGCTGAGGGCGGCTTTGCCGACGGGGACGTCGAAGCTGCCGCAGCTGCGGGTCCAGTCGGGGGAGGACGCGAGGTCGCGGACGAGCTGGATGCGGACGGGGTCCGCGAGGGCGGACAGGGCGGTGAGGAGGGGGACTTCCTCTGGGTTCACGTGGACCGGCGCGGGACGGTGGCCGCCGGTTTCGGCCTGGTCTGCCATGTGACACCCCCTTCACGTCGCGGTGGGCCGGACGCGCCCAGTGCGGTCGACCCTTGCCGAGTGTTCGATCTGCATCATACAGTCCGGGTGTTCGCTTTCCGTTGAACACTTTGGGGAGGTGGTCCGCGTGCGTGCGGTCCGGTTCGACGAGTACGGCGGTCCCGAGGTCCTGCGGGTCGTCCAGGTCGAGGCACCCGAACCGGGGCCCGGTCAGGTCACCATCGACGCCGCCTACGTGGGCGTGAACTTCGCCGACCTCAAGGCGCGCGCCGACGGGTATCGGGTCGCCGCGCTGCCCTTCGTACCCGGTCTTGAGGTGTCAGGGCACGTACGGGCCGTCGGGCCCGGCGTGGAGGGGGTCGAGGTGGGGCAGGCGGTGGCCGCGCTGGTGGGCGGTGGCGCGTACGCCGAGGTCGTACGGGCCGAGAGCGCCTCCGTGTTCCCCGTACCGCAGGGGCTTGACCTGCGGACCGCGGCCACCCTGCCCACCGTGCTGCCGACCGCGCACGCGCTGATCCACGAGGTGGGTCGGCTGCGGGCGGGCGAGAGCGTGCTGGTGCATGGCGCGGCGGGTGGGATCGGCACCGCGGCCGGGCAGTTGGCAAGGGCGGCGGGTGCCGGGGCCGTCTACGGCGTGGTGTCCCGTGCGGCCAAGGCCGAGGCCGCGTTGAAGTACGGGTACGACGAGGTGTTTCCGTCCGAGAACTTCGCCGCCGACGCCCTCCGCACGACCGGCGGCCGGGGCGTCGACCTCGTCCTCGACCCGGTCGGCGGCGAGAACCTGCGCCACAGCCTGGACGCGCTGACCGTCTTCGGGCGGCTGGTGTCCTTCGGTAATGCGAGCGGCGCGGAGCCCTGGCTACTCGGTCAGGAGGAGCTCGCCCCGCGAGGCCGGTCGGTCGCCGCCTTCAGCATCCTGGGGCTGGCCCAGACGGCACCGGACGTACTGCGCGAGATCGCCGAGCGCGCGTTCCGCACGGTCACGGACGGCCTCGTCACCCTGCCCGTCACCGCGGAGTTCGCACTCTCGGACGCGGCGGAAGCCCACCGACTGATGGGTGGCCGGGCTTCGACGGGCAAGCTGCTGCTGCGAGTTGCCCAGTGACCTCGCATGTGTCCACCGCCGCATCGACAACACCATCGACACCGGCAACGGCACCGACAACGGCACCGGCATCAGGACCGGTATCCCGATCCGCCGGGCCCATATCCCGGGTCCCCGCCCCCGCTCTCGTCCTCGGCGGGGTGTGCGGTATCCAGTTCGGCGCGGCTCTCGCTCCTCAGGTCTACCCGCAGGTGGGCGCGGCCGGGGTCGTCTTTCTGCGGCTGCTCATCGCCGGTGTGCTGCTGTGCCTGGTGTGGCGGCCGAGGCGGCAGACGTTGCGGGCGGTCGAGGGGGCGTGGGGGACGGTGATCGCCGCGGGGGCGTTGCTGGCCGGACACCACTTGGCGTTCTACGCGGCGGTGGACCACATCCCGCTGGGGGCGGTGGCCACGATCGAGTTCCTCGGCCCGTTCGCCATCGCGTTGGCCGGCTCGCGGCGAGCGGCCGACCTGTTGCCCGCGCTGCTCGCCGCGGCCGGCGTCGTACTCCTCAGTGGTGGCGGCGGTGTGCCGCTCGCTCCGGCCGGCCTGGCCCTCGCCGCCGTCGCGGCCTGCTGCTGGGGCGGGTACATCCTCGTCTCCGCCCGCATGGCCCGACGCGTCAGCGGCGGCCAGGGCCTGGCGCTCGCCGTCGCCTGGGCCGCGCTCCTGACCGCCCCCTACGGCATCACCCACGCCGGCACCGCCCTCCTCGACCCCCGCGTCCTCGCTATCGCCGCCGTGGTCGCCGTCGCCTCCAGCGTCCTGCCCTACTCCCTGAACCTGGAAGCGCTACGCCACATCCCACCCCGCGTCTTCAGCATCCTCACCAGCCTCGAACCAGCCGCCGGCGCGCTCTTCGGCCTCCTCCTCCTGGGCCAGCACCTCGCCTGGCCCCAGTGGCTCGGCATCGGCACGGTCGCGCTCGCATCGGTCGCGGCGACGGCGCTGGGAGCGAGGGCGGGACGGGGCACGAGGGTACGGGGCGAGCTGCAGGCCCGTGGGACTGCACGGGGTGCGAGGGGTGCGCAGGGTGCGAGGGGTGCACGGACCGCGCGGGATGCGCGGGGCGCGGACTCGGGCGCCGTTTCCCAGTCGGGCGCCTTGTGCTCCAGTACGGAGAAGCCTCGGTAGGTACCCAGCCGGTCGCGCAGCGGGCATCAACGACCGCCACAGCCAGTGCAGTTCAGGGTGAGAACGCCCCACCCGGAATCGAAGTCATCGCGGCATGCGGCTGAGCCTCCGACCGCGGGGAAAGCATGGCAGGATCGCGATCATGCCTCTCCACCTTCCTCGCCTCCGGATCGGATCGATCGAGATCACCGCCCTCGCTGACGGCGAGGGACCGTTCTTCTCGTCGCGTGCCGGGGTCTTTCCCGAGGCGACGGCCGCGCAGTGGGCGGACGCCGACCGTTACGACCCTGGGGCGGTGGACGCGGAGGGGCGTTGGCGGCTTCAGTTCCGGGCGTATGCGATTCGTGGTGACAGGGGCGTCACGGTGGTGGACGCCGGGATCGGACCGGCGGACGGCCCGGCTCGCGCGTGGGCGCCGGTGCCCGGGGTGTTGCCCGAGTCGCTCGCGGCCGCGGGCATCGATCCGGCTGAGGTCGACACCGTGGTGCTCACGCATCTGCACACTGATCACGTGGGGTGGGCGGTGGTGACGGAGGCGGCCGTCCCGTCGGCGGGCGGCGACGGCCGCGGCAGGGACGGCGGCGCAGCCGCCGGCGACATGAACGCCCTACGGCCCTACTTCCCCAACGCCCAATACATGCTGCAGCGTGCCGAGTTCGACGCCATCGACGCGCTCAACCCTCAGCTGCGCGAAGAGCTCACCGACCCGCTCGCGGCTGCCGGGCAGCTCCGCCTGCTCGACGGGAACACGCCACTGCGCACCGGGCGGGCCGTCGCCACACCGGGTCACACGCCCGGTCACCAGAGCGTGGTGGTCGGCGATGGCCGTGAGCAGGCGCTCATCACCGGTGACCTCCTCGTGCACGCCTTGCAGCTGCTGCACCCGGAGATCGCTTACGCGCACGAGGTCGACACCGAGGCGGCCAGGCAGTCACGAGAGCGGATGCTCGACCGCGGGACCGCCGCGAGGCTGCACCTGGCGACGCCACATCTGACGGAGCCGTTCGTCTCGCTGTGATCGGGGGCGGGTTCGGGACCGGCCGCGCCTACCGACGCTCCCATGCCCCCTCGCCCATACGCCATACCCCATACCCCCTGCCCCCTGACCGCTTCCGGCGCGGCGAGTCCGCCGCGCCGGTGGGGCGGAGGGTCAGCTGGGGGTGGGGGCGGGCTTGTTCGTCGGGGTGCCGTCCTCGTCCTGGGGCTCAGGCGCGGCGGGCGGCTGAGGGGTGGGCGGGGTGCGGACGAGGAGGGCGACGAGTACGGCGAGGGTGCCGAGTACGGCGCCGGTGCCGAAGCCCCAGCGGATGCCGGTGGAGAGGGCGCCGGTGGCGTCGGCGCCCTCGGCCGCGGCGGTGGCGGCGTGTCCCGACATGACGCTGATGACGAGGGCGGTGCCCGCGGCGGCGGCGACCTGCTGGAGGGAGCCGAGGATGGCGGAGCCGTGCGGGTAGAGGTGCGGCGGGAGGACGGAGAGGCCGGAAGTGAAGACGGGGGTGAAGACGAAGGCCATGCCGGCGCTCAGCGCCACGTGGAGTACGAGGATGAGCCACGGCGAGGTCTGCTCGCCGGTGAAGGCGAACAGCGCGAGGCACAGCGCGGTGAGGACGGCTCCGGGCACGACGAGGAGAGGTGCGCCGAAGCGGTCGTAGAGCTTGCCGACCTGGGGTCCGAGCAGGCCCATGGTGAGGCCGCCGGGGATGAGGAGCAGTCCGGTCTGCAGCGAGGACAGGTCACAGACTTCCTGCAGGTAGATCGGCAGCAGGATGAAGGCGCCCATCAGGGCCATGAAGGAGAGGCACATCAGGCCGAGCGATACCGAGAAGTGACGGAACGTCAGGGCGCGCAGGTCGAGGAGCGGGGTGGACGTGCGCTGCAGCGCCAGCTGCCGCCAGACGAACAGGGCCACCAGCACCGCGCCGACCGCGGTCGTGGCGGCGGGCGGTATGGGGGCGTCGGAGGAGTTCTCGGCGCCGAGGCCGCTGAGGCCGTAGACGAGGGCGCCGAAGCCCGCGGCCGCCAGGGGCACGGAGAGCCAGTCGATCGGGCCGGCCTGCGGCTCGCCGATGTTGACGAGCTTGCGGTGACCGAAGAGGGCCATGGCGCCCGCGATGGGCAGGACGGCAAGGAAGAGCAGGCGCCAGGTTCCCAGCTGCAGCAGGACGCCGGAGGCCGCGGGGCCGAGGGCGGGAGCGACGGAGATGACGAGGGTGATGTTGCCCATGACCCGGCCGCGTTCCTGCGGGGGCACGAGGGTCATGAGTGTCGTCATGAGCAGCGGCATCATCACGGCGGTGCCGCTGGCCTGGATGACACGGGCGACCAGCAGTACGGAGAAGGCGGGCGCGGCGGCGGCCAGGGCCGTACCGGCGAGGAAGAGCGCCATGGCGAGGCCGTAGGCGGTCCGGGTCGTCACACGCTGGAGGAACCACCCCGTCACCGGGATGACGACGGCCATGGTCAGCATGAAGGCCGTGGACAGCCATCCTGCGGCTGCCGCGGTGACCTCGAACTCGCGCATGAGTCGCGGAATCGCGTTGACCATGATCGTCTCGTTGAGCAGCACGACGAACGTGGACAGCACGAGAATCCGCAGCACAGCAGTGACGCGGGCGGGTGTTACCTGTGGTGCTTGCATGGCGCCTTCCGTCATGTGAGTGTCCTCCGCGCTTGGCGGTCACACCGAAAGACCGCGGCGTCGGGAAGAACTCATCGGTGTCCCCCGATCCTGTCGGTGCCGCCACCCAAGCTCAAACGATTTTGCCGACTACGGACGTCCGGGACATGACTCCGGACGTCCGGGACATGAACACACGGCCTTGACCAGTCAAAGCTCGTCAACAGGCAATACCGATCTGCGCGTTCGCGATTAGGAATCTGTCAGTTGTGGACACCAGCTGGCAGGTACCACCGCGCCCCGACCACGACCTCATCGCCGGCCGCGACCTGAGCGTCAGGGCACCCCCTCAGCCCCCTCGGAACCTCCCCCTACTCCGTCTCCCCCGCCTCCCTGGAGCCGATCTCGACCTCGATCTGGGCGAGTTGGGCGGCGACGATCTCCTCGAAGGCCGCCAGGCGGTCCACCCCCAGGGGGCGGACGTCGCGGGCGAAGTGGGCCAGGGCGGGGAAGCGTTCGGGGTCGGCGCCGAGTACGGCGACGCGGAAGAGCTCCATGCCCTGCTCGTACTCCTCCGAGGTGATGCTGCTGACTCCGGCCTCGGAGGCGATCAGAGCGGAGATGAGGACGGCGAGCCGGTGGTAGCGCGCCGGGATCTCCTCGTCGGGCAGTCCGGAGGCGCGCAGGGCTTGCAGAACCTCTTCCATGACGATGCGGGAACCGGCGCCACCGGAGGCGTATCGGCCCCAGACCGAGGCGAGTTGGGGCTGCTCACCGAAGGCCTCGCGCACGCGGAGGGCGAGGGCGGTGAGGCGCTGCTTCCAGTCACCTTCGGGGCGGTAGCCGTCCATGGAGGCGAGGAGGATCCGGTCGGCGACGGCGCGCAGGAGTTCCGTCTTGCTGCGGAAGTGCCGGTAGAGGCTGGAGGAATCGGTCCCCAGGGTCGCGGCGAGTTTGCGCACGCTGAACGACTCGGCGTCGCTCGTGCGCAGCAACTCGGCTGCCGCGTCCAGGATCTCGTCGGTCGTCCAGCGCCTGCGACCTGCCATTTCGCCCCTCTCGTCGGACGCATCGTAACGTATGCACTTGGTGTTGCACGCACCGCGTGCATAATGGGTGCACAAGCGTGCCGAGCGACCCGGCAGCAAGCGGGCCGACGTGTCACGCGTGCCCTGGCCCCCGGCTCGGGGGTCAGGTGTGGGGCTCTCCCCGAGGCACTGCGAAAGGACGCATGTCGTGAGGAACTCACTGGATTGCGCGGCGCTCGACGCCGCCCTCGAGAACGTCCATCGCGCCGGAATGCCGGGCCTGTTCGCCGAGGTCCGTGCCGGCGACCAGGTCTGGCGCGGCGCCGCCGGATTCGCCGACGTCACCACCCGCCGCCCGGTCACCACCGGCATGCGGCACCGGGTCGGCAGCGTCACCAAGACCTTCACCGCCGCCGCGGTCCTCCAGCAGGCCGAGGCCGGGCGGATCGGTCTCGACACCCCGATCGGCCGCTACCTCCCGGAGCTGGTTCCCGGAGAGCGCGGCGAGGCGATCACCGTCCGCATGCTCGTCAACCACACCAGCGGCCTCGCCGAGTACTTCCCGTACGCCTACCCCTCGATGAAGGCGTTCCCCGCCCTCGCGGAGACCAGCCCCCAGAGCCTGGACGACCTCCGCTTCACGCGCTTCGACCCGGCCGACCTGATCGCGATGGGCGTCACCGCGCCCCCGGTCTGTCCCCCGGGCGGCTCACCGGGTGTCTACTCCAACACCAACTACCTGCTCCTCACCCGGCTCCTGGAACAGGTCACCGGCACCACCGCCGAGCGGTGCATCACCCGCGACGTCATCGAACGCGCCGGGCTCCAGCACACCGGCTTCCCCACCGAACCGACCATCGACGGGCCGCACTCCCGTCATTACGAGGCCTGGTTCACCATGATCGACCCACCCCGCGACTACAGCGTCTACGACATGTCCTGGGTGGGCCCCGCGGCCTCCCTCATATCGACCGTCGCCGACCTCAACCGCTTCTACGCCGCACTCCTCGGCGGCCGGATCGTCAGCCCGTCGTCCCTGGCCCAGATGCAGACGACCGTCCCGATCATCACGCAGGAAGGCAAAGCCGGCACCTACGGCCTCGGCCTCTACCCGACCGAAGCCCCCGGCCGGCCCACCTTCTGGGGCCACGCCGGCACCGTCTGGGGCGGCGGGGCCCAGGCCCTCATCCGCGCCGACGGCCAACGCCAGCTGGCCCTCGCCGTGAACCTCCAGCGCTGGAACACCCTCGACCCCTCGGGCCGCCCCCAGCCCCACCCCATCGACGAGGCCCTCGCGGCCTTCCACCACGTGGCGATGTACGGCTGACGCACCTGCCACCGCGCCCGCCGGCCCGCTCCGGGGCGAGGGCGTCGCTGCGTACTCGGCCTACGCTCGACGCGTGTCGCCAGCGGGCGGGCGGGCCGTCGCACACCGGGGGCAGTCGGCGAGGTGGACCGCGTGCACGGCCTTCAGCTGGTCGAGCTGAGCCTCGGTGGTCTGACCGGAGTACGAAGCGATGGCCGTCAGGGGAACGTGCTCTCCTCCGTCGAGAACGACCTCCGGCGTCGCGGTCGCGGCCGGGCCAAGGCCTCGCACGCTGGTGGTGATCTCGCGGATCGTGCACCACGGCATGGTCCGCGAGCGTCCGAGGCCGCGCTGCGTCAGGCCCTCCGCGTCGATCCTCAGCCCGAGGAAGCAGCCGCGGAAGGCGAACCAGATGCCGTTGGCGAGAGCCAGCGAGTAGATCGCGACGCCGAGGGGATCTGCCTCATCGCCCAAGCTCAACACGCTGGCCAGCGCGAAAACGCTCCCCATCCCGATGAGAGCCAGCCGCTGGCCCGTGCTGCCCAACGTCTCGGTGCGTATGTGGCCCGGTGGTGGTGTCATAGCTGGCGACCCTACGGCGTCGCTGTCCCCAAGTCCCGCCGATCGACCACTCCGCTCCCCCGGTTTCGTGCGCCCGACGAGAGCATCGGGCTCGGTAGCGTGATCAGCCGCAACGTGCGGTGAAGTGAGTGTGGAGGTTGTGGTGAGTGAACTGACGAAGCCCGTGGTGGAGCGGCCCCAGGGGGAGGCGCCGGCGGAGCTGAGCGTGCGGGATCTCGTGGTCGGGGACGGGCCGGAGGCGAAGCCGGGGAATGTGGTGCGGGTGCATTACGTGGGGGTGAACTTCGAGTCGGGGAAGGAGTTCGATGCTTCGTGGGACCGGGGGGAGCCGTTCAAGTTCGCGGTGGGCGGTGGAAGGGTGATCAAAGGCTGGGACCGGGGGATCAGGGGGATGAAGGTCGGTGGGCGGCGGGAGATCGTCATTCCGCCGCGGCTCGGGTACGGGAAGCAGTCGCCGTCGCCGTTGATTCCGGCGGGGTCGACGTTGGTGTTCGTGGTGGACCTGCTGTCGGTGGCCGTCTGAAGCGGCGCGGCCCACTCGCGGGTCACTCGGTGGCGTCGCCTTCGGCACGGTCCCCTTCGGTGGCGTCCTCCTCGGTGGCGTCGTCTTCGGTGGCGTCGTCTTCGGTGTGGGGTTCGAAGTGGACGGTGCCGTTTTCGTCGAGGTGGGGGTGGAGGGCTTCGGGGGCGTGGGTGTTGATGTCGGAGGGGCGGGGGCCTTCCGGGCCGTCGGGGCCCCAGCGGAGGAGGCGGCGGGCGCGGCCGATGCGGGAGGTGGTGCCGAGGGCTTCGACCTGGTTGCAGCGGCCGGTGCGGAGGCGGGTGGCGGCCGCGGCGTAGGCGGCCAGTTCCGGGGCGGCGGAGCCGGGGTTCTCGGTGGTGAGGGTGTGGGCGTCGACCTCGCGCTCGGCTTCGTAGGGGATCAGGCCGCGCATGCGGGGTTGGAGCCAGGTGAGGGCGAAGGCGAGGGTACGGCGGGCGTCGTGGGGGGTGGCGTGGAGGCCGCTGCCCGGGGACCAGGGGCCGTGGCCCTGCCGTTCGACGATCAGGAAGGCCGCCGGCATGAGGAGGACGTCGGGGTGGGTGTCCAGGGCGTGGGTGGAGTCCTGGCGTACGGAGGCGGGGAAGCGGCCGCCGCTGTAGACGAGGGAGCGGAGGGACAGTCGCTCGGCCGCTTGGAGCGGGGTGAGGGGGGCGTCCGGGTCGAGGACGAGGTCGTCGTCGACCTTGGGGCCGTGGCCGCCGGAGCCGGGGTGCCAGTCGGGGGTGAGGGGCTCGGGATCGGTGGGTCGTGGTGATTCGATGTCGCCGTGTTCGTCGAGGGCCGTGTACTCCTCGGCGCGCACGACGCGGTAGCGGGTGCCGAGGACGGTGAGTTCGTCGACGGTCTCGGTCTCCAGGCGGCGGACGGCCGCGAGGAGGGCCCGGCGTTCGGCGGGGGTCTTCGCCTCGTCCTTCGCCCGGAACCAGAAGTGTGAGTTGAGGCTGTCGCGGGCCTGCTGCGGGCAGCCGTGAGTGACCTCGATGACGACGCGCCAGCGCGGTCCGTCCTCGTGGGTCTGCGCGGCCACTCCGAACAGCGGGCCTCGTACGGCCAGAGCTGTGCTGCGCGCCGCCGCGTCACGGGCGTCGGCCTCCATCGCGGCCTCCACGGGCTCCACCGGAACCCTCACCACGACCGGTCGGTTCTCCGGTCCCGCGCTCTCTTCGCTCATGGACCCATCGTGGCGCCGGGCGGCAGGCGTCCATCGCGTATTCACCGAATCACCCCCCAAATCGGCCATGGCGTCGGGTTGTTCGGGCGCGTTCGGTTCGGGGTCTCCCTGTGGGCTGCCTCATGGGGTGCGGGGTGCCGATTGCGTACGGTTTTAGGCAGAGGCAAGGGCCTCGGGGTGGCGGGTTTGAGACATGAGGCATGGGGCGCAAACGCCCCCAGGGGCCCAGGTTGTGGCGGGTACGGCCCGGATGGGGTGGCGTTCGCGGGGGTGGCCGCGGACGGTTCTCGCCATGATTCACTGACTGGATTCACTGTTTTCAGTTCACATGGCAGTCAATATGTTGAAGCTTGTGTGACCCGATGTTGTCAGTGCTGTGTCCGAGAGACCGGTTGCATACGAAGGGGGGTCGGGTGCTTCACACAGCCGGTGGGAGTTCCCTGGACACCGCCACCGCCTTCCACGCTTCCGCCGCCAGATCGAGGTACCCGGCGGCTTCGGCTTCCTCGGCGACGCTCTGTGCGAGCGGGACTCCCTGCGCGGTCAGGCCGAGTCGCATGGTGGCCTCGGCGCGCAGGAGTCTTGTGCGCAGCCGGTCGTGGAAGGCGAGGAGACCCGTGTCCTCGGCGGCCGCCGCCGCGGTGCGGGCGTCGTCGAGCCGGCCTTCCGTCAGGTGCACGCGGGCTGTGACCGCCGTGAGTTCGGCATGATGGACGGGGTCTCCCACATAGCGAAGGGCGTCGGCCGCTTCCTCGAGCCAGGTCTGGATCCGTGCGGAGGAAGGGTCGGGACATCGGAGTTCGAGGGAGACGGCGGCCAGTCTCAGGCGGGCCCAGCCGAGCAGGTCGCGGCGGCTGTCCATCGCGGACAGGGCCTGGTCGATCAGCTGCCGGCCGTCGGCGAAGAGTCCCTGGCGGATTCTCACGCCGGAACACGTCCAGTACGCCTGGACGGTGAGTTCCGCGGGTGCGTCCGCGGCCATGTGCAGGGCGTCGGGGATGCGGGCGGCGGCCTGCGCCAGCAGGCCGGCCTCGGTTTCCGCGACGATGAGCGCGAGGTGGGCGCTCGCCTTGAGGGCGTGATTGCAGGAGCTGGATCCGTCGACGAGGCAGAGTGCCTCCTGGGCGGCGGTCAGGGCTTCGGTGATGCCGCCTAGCTTGCGTTCCGTCCTGGAGAGCTCGACGAGAAGTCTGGCGAGTAGACGGGGAGAGTCCCATTTCCTGGTAAGAACCACCAACTGACGCAGATCTTCGCGCTGGCCGACGGGGTCCTTGAGTTCGCGGCGGGCACGTGAGCGGGCCCAAAGTGCCTGCCAGGCCCAGTCCTCCGGAAGTCGTGCCGAAAGTTCGGAGTGCGACTCGAGGAGGTCGATGACCTGGGAGAGGTCGTTGTCCGCCAGGGCCGTGGAGACCTCGGCCATGGTCGTGCCCCAGGGGTCCTGGAAGCCTTCGCTCGACACGAGTTCGGTCACGTCGAGTCCGAGTTTTCCGGCCAGGTGGCGCAGGGTCTCCTCGGACGGCAGGCGACTGCCGCTCTCGATGCGCGAGATGTAACTCGTGGAGACCGGGCCACCGGCCAGGTCCCCTTGCGTCAGTCCGCTTTCGAGACGAAGTCTTCTCAGCCGCCGCCCGAAGGCTGGCTGCTTGATGTCCATGCAACGTCCTCTGATCCGGTAGGAGAGTCACATGCCCCGCAGTGTTCGACCGTCCACACGCAGGCGGCTCGCCGCTCTCGCGACGACCAGTGGCAGCGGCGCTGCCGGCGATACCGAAAGGATGTCCCGGGTGCCTGCCGAGATCGAGTGGCCTTAGCGGAATGCGTGTGCTCGATGACTCCTGATCTCACCCCGGTGGTCGCCTTGTGGGCGGAACCGGGGCGGTCGATGTGCCGGTGAACGTGGTGCGACGGGTCTTGACTCTCCGAATGCGTCAAGGTCAGACATATTACGAGGAAAGATCATGCCTCGTCCATGACTCGTACGGACTTGCCCCGTCCGCTCCGAGTGGAGGATCGGGCGAAATGCCGCTCCCTTTCTCATTTCGTACGGGGTGTCCGCGGCGTGCTCTCAGCAGTAGGGGGCCTGGTTGGTCAGGGTCGTGGCGACGCGCAGGAAGATGCCCGCCAGCCGGTAGAGGTCGGGCATCCGCGCCGTCACCTCGACCGTCCTGTCGTCGCTCCGTGTCACTCCGGGGATGCCGAGCAGGTGACTCGCCACCGCCGCGGACTGCCAGCGAACCGCGAGTGTCCTCGACCGCTGCGCGAGGGCGGGATCCGGCGAGGTGGCCGGCAGGCCGGTGACGGCGCTGTGGGCGCCGGCCTGGATGGCGGCCCGGGACTCGGCCGGGGGCCGCAGTTCGGCGGCGAACCGGTCCCGGGCCGTCTTGACCGCGACCGTCGTGACGCCGCTGTCCCACTCCTTCATCTCGGCGCAGGCGGCGTCGTCGCCGGTCAGGAGGACGACGGGCACGCCGATGGACACAGCCGTGGCGTGGAGAAGGCCGATCTCGCCCACCGGGCTGCCGTCCAGCCACATGTCCTCGATCTCGTGGCCCATGAAGCTGTGGCTCATGACGCCCGGCGATCCGGCCCGTGCGTGGAAGCCGACGCAGAGCACGGCGTCGAAGGCGGGCTCCAGGCCTTCCAGCATGCTCATCGGTTTCGGGCGTCCCTTGATCAGACGGGCACGCGGGTGCAGCTCCTCCAGGAGCAGGTTGCGCATCGGGCCGTGCGCGTCGTTCACGAGGACGTCCGTCGCGCCCGCGGAGAGGGCGCCGGAAATGGCGGCGTTGACGTCCTCGGTCATCATCAGGCGACCGCGCTCGTAATCCCTGCCCTTCGGCTGCACGTCCTCCGCGTCCACGAGGCCGGTAATGCCCTCCATGTCCGCGCTGATGTAAACCCTCATGGTTGTTCCTTTGCGTTGGTGCGCGGGCGGGCAGCAGAAAGACAGGAAAGTGGCCGAAAATCGTCGACGGACTGGAGTGCCGTCATCGGACCGGGTCGACAGCGGCCGCCGGACGCCATGCTATCGTCCAGAACCACTCCGCTCGCCCTGCGAATTCCAAGCGCGCGACCGGCAGATGGAAGGAATATGAGGAACATTTCGGTCCGGCATGATGTGCCGTATTACTCGCAATGGGAATCCGCGGAACTCGTCCCCGAGCTGCTTTCCGGCCGGCTCAAGGCCGAAGACGATCCTTTGTGGCGCCTCTCGGGCGCCGAGACCGCGGAGGAATACGCCTTCTGGTCCTGGCGCATCTGCGGGATGGCCTGCCTGCGCATGGCCCTCGAATACTGGGACCTGGAGTCGCCGAAGCTCGTGACGCTGGCTCACGAGTTCCTGGAGGCCGGAGCGTACGTACGCCGCGAGGACGGCGTGGACGGACTCATCTACGCCCCCTTCGCGAAGCACGCCGCCCAGCGGTGGAACATCGAGGCCGAGGTCCACGGATCGCTGGCGGTCGAGGACATTCCGGGCCACCTGGACTCCGGCAAGCTGGTCATGCTCTCCGTCCACCCCTCGATCCGCGAGCCGGACAGCACTCCGTCCAGCCGCGGTGGCCACCTGGTCCTGGCCGTCGGCTGCACGCCCGGCCACCTGCAGATCCACAACCCGTCCGGCATGCCCGGCGTCTCACAGCGCTTCGCCGAGGTGCCGTGGGAGGCCTTGCCTCGGTTCTTCGCCCAGCGGGGCGTCACCTTGGGGATCGACGGTCTGTAGGCGGCCGGACCGCGTGCGAAGGCCAGGACCGGGACGCCGTGCCGCGCGCGGAGGCCAAGACCGGGACGCCGGACCGCGCGCGAAGGCCAGGACCGGGACGCCGAGCCGCGCGCGAAGGCCATTGCCGGGGGGGGGCGGCGGCCGAGCCGGTGCCAGGCCACGAGGCGGGGCGTCCGTCTCAGCCGAGGATGCAGTCGCTCCACGTCTGGTCGTCGATGTTGCCGCCGGAGACCACGCAGAGCGCCACCTTCCGGGGGTCCGGGTCGCGCAGGGCGGCCGCGAACGCCGCCGCCCCCGCGCCTTCGGCCCTGATGCCGGCCTCGGCCCACAGGATGCGCATCGCGCGGTGGAGTTCGTCGTCGTCGACGGTGCGCACGTCGAGACCGTAGTCCCGGCAGGCCTGGAAGGAGCGGGCGCCGATCCGCCGTACCAGCAGGCCTTCCGGCAGGCCTCGGGCGGAGTCGAGCGTGATCCGGCGTCCGGCCCGCAGGGACAACCGCATCGCCGGGGCGTCCTGGTATTCGACGCCGACGATCGTGGTGGGGGTGTCGCCCCATTCGGCGATGCCCGCCGCCACCAGGCCTCCCCCGCCCACCGGCACGAAGGCGGTGTCGGGCAGGCCGGCTTCCTCGCGCACCTCGCGGTAGAGGCTCCGGTGGCCCTCGATGATGTCGGGGTCGTCGAAGCTGTGCACGAAGACGGCGGTGCTCTCGGCCGCGTGGGCGCGTGCCAGGACCTCGCAGTCGTCGTAGCCGCCGTCGACGAGGACGACGTCGGCGCCGGCTCCGGTGATCCTCTGGCGTTTGGCCAGCGGGGTGGTTCGCGGGACGAACACCCGGAGGGGCAGGCCGCGGGACGAGGCCGCTTGCGCCAGGCCGGAGGCGTGGTTTCCGGTGGAGGCCGTGACGAGGGTGCTTCCGGCCGGCAGTCCGGCCACTTTGTGGGCGTTGCCGCGGTACTTGAATGCCCCGGATATCTGGCGGGTCTCGTCTTTGACGAGGATTCCCCGCCAGCCGTGCGGCTGGAGCCGGACGAGGCGGGTGCGGATCGGGTGGAGTCGTTCCTTCTCTTGTACGGACATGGGTACGGACATGGCTATCCCATCAGAGTCGTGACCGAATGTTCGTGTGCCCGACGGTCCGGTCAGTGACTGATGTCGTATTCCTTGACCTTGTCGCGTGCGGGGCGGGAGTCGTACTCGCCCGAGGCCGCGATGACGAGGTCGGTGATGGTGCGGCCGCTTGCCGCCAGCGCCCTCGGGAAGATGCTGCCGGACATCAGACCGGGCAGGGTGTTGATTTCGAGGAAGTACGTTTCGCCGTCGCGGACCAGGAAGTCGCAGCGCGCGAAGGTCGCCACCTCGGTGGCCTCGAAGACGGATTGCGCATAGTCGCGGAGGGCCTTGGTGGTGGGGTCCTCGGCGCACAGTTCGATCCGTGCCCTCCCCTTGACGTGCTTCTCCTCGTGCCCGAAGAAGCCCTGGGCCACGACTTCCGCCACGGGAAGGTCGACATAGATGCCGTTCTCCCGGTAGACGCTGCAGGAGTACTCGCGGCCGCTGACGAACTCCTGCACCAGGACCTGGTTGTCGTACGGCGCTGCCGCCGCGACCGCCTTCGCGAGTTCCTCCTCGTCCGGATCGTGCAGGCACGTGGTGAGCAGGGAGGCGCCCATGCGGTTGGGCTTGACCACGACGGAGCCGGGCCCGATCTCCCGCAGGACGCGCTGCGGGTCGAAGGAGTCCGCGCGGACCAGGACGGAGCGGGGTACGCGCAGTCCGGGCGCCAGGGCCGCCGCGACGGCGGCCTGGAGGTATTTGTCCATGCCGAGGGCGGAGGCGAGTACGGGGCCGAAGTTGCCGCGGATTCCCGCGACTTCGGCGAGGCCCTGCCAGCCGCCGTCCTCGCCTTCGTTGCCGTGGAGCAGGGAGAAGACGAACGAGTCGTCCGACCTGAGGCGTTCGATGGCCGCGCCCAGGGTCAGGGCCTCGCCGGCCAGGAGCTCCTTCTCGTGTTCCGGCCACGGTCCGCGGTCGAAGAAGCGGATGGCGCCGTTGCGGTCCACGTAGCAGACGGCGCCGACCTCGACGCGGTGGGGCTCTTTGAGTAACTCGCGCAGTACATGGTGGTAGCCGTGGAGGGACGCATCATGTTCGGTGCTCCGACCGCCGACAAGGAGTGTGATGTTCAAGGACACGAAACACCTCGGTATCGAAGGGGGGAAGAGAGTCCTTCAGGAGCTGCGGCCCTCAAGCTAGGTAGCCGCGACGGAGCGAGTCAATGAATGTGCCCCTCATTTGACTCATAGTTGACAACCGAGGCCGAGGATGTGACTCCGATGTTGACTGTGCGTGCGGAACGCTCGTAGGTTGCTGGGCGGTACCCACAACGCCCGTTTGCGCCGGAGGAGTTACGCGTGCCCAGTGAGAAGAATCTGCCCAGGCTCGTCTTCCTGGACGGCCCGGGCCCGCCTCCGCCGGAGTGGTACCTGCCGAAGCTCACGGCGAACTTCGAGGTCCACGTCCTGTGGGCCCCGACGGGGGACGCCGAGAAGGACGCGTCACACGCCCGGACGCTCGACAGGTTCTGCGCCCACTCGCCTCTCCTCGGCGGCGACGACGCCGTGGGCGCCGTGGTCGAGTTCGCCCGGAAGTGGCGTGCGGAGGGAATCCTCGGGTTCAGCGAGCTGGTCGTGACGGAGACCCACGCGGCGGCGCTGGAGCTGGGGCTGCCGGCGAACACGCCCGAATCCCTGCCCGCGTTGAGGAGCAAGGAGGAGCAGCGGACCGCGCTGGCGAAGGGCGGAGTGCCGGTGCCGCGGTTCACGTCCGTGCTCTCGCTGTCCGATCTGGTGCGGGCGGTGGACGAGGTGGGACTGCCCGCGGTGCTCAAGCCGTCGGCCGGTGTCGGCAGCATGGCCACGTACCACGTGACGGAGGGCGTCGACCTGCCCGGCCTGTGGGACATGGCGACGGCCCGCTACACGGCGGATCCCCGCGGGGACGGCTCGGTGCACTTCGTCCTCGAGGAGATGCTGATCGGCGAGGGGTGGCACGGCGATCCGCGGTACGCGCCCTACGTCAGCGTCGAGTCGCTGGTGCGGAACGGGGAAGTGACGCACTGCGCCGTCACCGACAAGTTCCCCCTCTCGGAACCCTTCCGCGAGAACGGCAACATCTTTCCCTCCAGCCTCCCCCAGCACCGGATCGACTCGATCCTCGAATCCGCCACACAGGCCATCCGGGCCGTGGGGATCACCAACTCGATGGTCCACACGGAGGTCATGCTCACGGCGGCCGGACCGCGGATCATCGAGGTCAACAGCCGGCTCGGCGGGGCCGCCATCGAGATGCTCCAGCTCAGCTTCGACTACGACGTCGTCACCGCCATGGCCGACATCGCCACCGGTCGGCCCATCGCACCGCTGGGGCCGCGGCTGCGCAGCACGGGTCAGTACGTGCCCCAGGCGCCCGCGCGGGACGTCCGGCTCGCCCGGGTGCCGACCGTCGAGGAGCTGACGGCCATCGACGGGGTCGTCGAGGCCGAGCTGTTCTACGGGGTGGGAGATCGCCCCGACTGGGCGCGGGGGACCTCGGGCGGCAAGCTGGCCCGGCTCATCGCGACCGCCTCGGACCCGGAGCCGCTCCTCGACCTGGCGGAGTACCTGGCCTCGGACAAGGCCTTCACCTACGTCCCCGACTGATTCCCGTGATTCATACGCCGGTGACCCGGCTCTCCGCCGTGTCACCGGCGAGGCGGTTCTCGGAAGGCACAGGCCGGAAGTCGTTGTCCGGCGGGAAGCGTGACACATGACGAATCCGCGAGACGAGCTCGCGCCTGACAGCCAGGAGACCCCCGCTCGCCCCGTCAAGGGCGGCGGCGTACGGCGGAAGTGGTCCGGTGGCCTGACGGGCCAGTTCTGGGTGGTGTGGGGTGCCACCCTGACCAATCAGCTGGGGTCGATGGTGATCCCCTATCTGAGCTACTACCTGACGCAGGACCGGAACGTGTCGCTCACCGTCGTCGGTGTGGTGCTCGCGACGTCCGGTTTCGGCGGGATCATCTCTCAGCTGTGCGGCGGACTCCTTGTGGACCGCATCGGGTACCGGGCCACGATGACCCTGGGCATGGGCGGCACGGGCGTCTTCCTCTTCCTCCTGGGAGCGGTGGACCAGGTGGCGTTGATCGCCCTGTTCGCCTTCCTCGTCGGCCTGGCGGCGGAGATGCACCGCCCGGCCTCGGCGTCGATGATCGCCTCCCACTATCCCCCGGCCGACCGGCCGAAGGCCTTCGGCCTGCTCTACTGGGCGGTGAACCTCGGCTACGCGTTCTCCATGGTCTTCGGCGGTTCGCTCGTCCGCCACGGCTTCACCCTGCTGTTCTGGGTCAACTCCGTCGCCTGCGTGGCCGCCGGTCTGCTGGTGTGGTTCATGGGCAGGTCCGCTGCGGGTGCCGAGCGGCCGGCCGACTCGGCCGCCTCGTCCGGCAGCTACCTGGACGTGGCGAAGGACCGGTTGATGCTGGCGTACCTCGGTTCCTGGTTCGCCTACGGAATCGTCTTCTGCCAGGGACTTTCGACGCTTCCGCTGGCGATGAAGGCGGACGGCATCCCGGCTTCGACCTTCGGGTACGTGATGGCCACCAACGCCGTCGTCATCATCGCGGTCCAGCCCTTGGCGAGCCCGCTGGTCTCCCGGCTCGACCACAGCCATGTGCTCATCGGCGGCATCATCGTCCTCGGCCTCGGGTACGGTGCCACGGCACTCGTCTCGACCCCCGTCGGATACGCGGCCACCGTGGCCGTGTGGACGCTGGGCGAAGTCGCCGTCAGCTCGGTGAACCAGGCCGTCATCGCCTCCCTCGCCCCCGCCGCCCTGCGCGGGCGCTACTACGGTCTCTACGGCATGACGTGGTCCACGGCCGCGCTCGCCGCTCCCCTCCTGGGCACGTCGCTCCTGCAGTGGCGGCCGACCGGACTCTGGGTGGTCTGTGTCCTGCTGTGCCTCGGCGCCGCGTTCGGCCAGTGGCTGCTCGTTCCGAAGGTCAGGGCTCGGGCGGCCGTGACCCGGCTCGCGGAGGCGGTGGGCTGAGACGCCGGGACGTCGTCGTCCGGCCGGCGGCTCGACCGGCTCCCGACCCGTGCTCGGTAGCCTCCCGGCACGTTCCGCGTACGCCGATCCGTGGCGGCGGGGATGCCGAAGAGGGAGTGGGAGCCGGTGGGTGACTGGTCCGGTCGGACGGGGCCGGAATCGTGAGCGCGGGCTCGGGCGGGGTCTTCCGTTCCTTGCGGGTGAGGGACTTCCGGCTGTTCGTCCTCGGGCAGATCGTGTCGGTCGCCGGTACGTGGATGATGGTCGTCGCGCAGGACTGGCTCGTACTCGGCCTCACCGACGGGTCGGCGACCGCCCTGGGCCTGGTGACGGCATTACAGTTCGCGCCCCTGATGCTGTTCACCCTGTACGGGGGAAGGCTCGCGGACCGCTATGACAAGCGGGCCCTGCTGACCGTCGCGAACGGGGTGTCGAGCGCGTTCGCGCTGGTCCTCGCGCTGCTCGTGCTCGCGGGCGAGGTCCGGCTCTGGCATGTGTACGTCTTCGCGTGCGTTCTGGGCGTGGTGAACTCCGTCGAGGTTCCGGCGCGGATGGCCTTCGTCGGGGAGCTCGTGGGATCGGACCTGCTGCCCAACGCCTCGGCGCTCAGCGCCGCCTACTTCAACGTCGCCCGGGTCGTGGGCCCGGCGCTGGCGGGCCTGTTCATCTCGGCGGCCGGTGTCGGCTGGGTGATGGTGGTGAACGCGGCGAGCTACGCGGCCACCGTCCTCGCCCTGCGTCTGATGCGGGGCGGCGCCGAACGCCCCCGGCGGCAGGGTGACCGGGTGCGGGTGGTGGACGGGCTCAAGGCGGCCGGCCGCTTCGATCTGGTGGTGCCGCTGCTGCTCGTGGCCGTGGTGGGCCTCTTCGGCCTCAACTTCCAGCTCACGCTGCCGCTGCTCGCGGCGCAGGTGCATCACGCCGGCGCCTCCACGTTCGGCGTGGTGACCGCCGTCTTCGCCGCGGGATCCCTGGCGGCGGCCATGATGACGACCCTGCGCCGTGGCCGTCCGTCGGCCGGCCTGGTCGCGGGCGCGGCCGTCGGCTTCGGTGCCCTGGAGGCGGCGGTGGGGATGGTCTCGTCGTACGGGCCCTCCATGACGCTGCTCTTCCTCACCGGCGGCGCGGCCATCTTCTTCGCCCAGGCCGCCAACCACCGGGTCCAACTGGGCGTTCCGCCCGAGCTCCGCGGGCGCGTCCTGGCCCTGTACACGCTGATCCTCCAAGGTTCGACGCCGCTGGGCGCCCTGCTCGTGGGTCCGCTCTCCGAGCACTGGGGGGTGCGCTGGGGTTTCGTCGCCGGCGGCGTCGTATCGCTGGCGGCCGGCCTCACGGCCCTCGCCGTCGGGAGTCGCGGCGGGAGCGGAACCGTACCGGTCGAATCCACGGCGCGGGAGCGGGAGCCGTCGGGGGACCGTGCGCGGCCTTGAGGAGGCCGCGCCGGGCGCGTGGCGACGGCCGGGCATCCCGACGCCCCGACGGCTGCGCGCCGCCGGGGCGTCGGCTTCGGCGGCCGTGTTCCGTCAGGTGGTCCGCGTCAGTGCCGCGGCGCCGAAGGAGACGTCGAAGCGGTCGCACCAGATGCTGATGCTCGGGTATGCCGCCCAGTCCACGTCGGCGGGGAGCGGGTAGTTCTGGTCGCCGTTGTTGCCCTTGAGGCGCGCGAGGTCGAGGTACTTCCCCTGGTCGAAGACGTCCCAGCCCGTCTTGTCCGGCTTCACGGGGGCGTCGCTGAGCCACACGCGCAGATCCGGGCCGTTGCTCGTGCGGAGGCCCTCAAGGCGGAGGGTGTGCGTCCCGTCGGGAAGGCGCAGGATCTTCGCCGTGCCGGTCGTGGTGTGCTCATGGCTGACGAAGGTGCCCCGCGCGACGGTGACCGGACCGGGAGGCGCGGGAGCGGCAGGGGCGGTGGAGGACGGGCCCGTCGGCGGGGCGGTGGTGGTCGCGCCGGCGGTGGGCAGTGCCTCGTCGACCGTCTGGTCGACCCAGAGGGCCCAGGGTTCGAACCACAGCAGTCCGGCCAGTGCCACCGCCGTACCGGTGACGGCGGCCGTGACCAGGCGGCGCCGCTTCCTCGTGGTGCGCTCCACGACGCGTTCCCCTCTCATCTCTTTCTCTTCGGCTTCTCCCGCCATCCAAGGCGATCGGGGTGGCGCGGGACAGCCCCGACCTGGTGACGGAAGTCTTACGGCACGGCGCGGGCGGCTGCTGGGGGCGGGGAGGGTTTGTAGCGTCGCGGGCATGCGTGTACTTGTCACAGGAGGAGCCGGGTTCATCGGCTCGCACATCGTCACCGCGCTGACGGAGGCCGGGCACGAGGCCGTGGTCCTCGACGCGCTGCTGCCGAGCGCCCACCGCGTGGCGCCGGAGTCGGGGGGCGTCGACGTATTGCGTGCGGACGTCCGGGACGCGTCGGCGGTGAGGGCCGCGCTGCGCGGGGTCGGGGCGGTGTGTCATCAGGCCGCGATGGTGGGGCTCGGGAAGGACTTCGGGGACGCGGCGGAGTACGTGAGCTGCAACGACCTGGGCACGGCCGTGCTCCTGGCGGCGATGGCGGAGGCGGGGGTGGGGCGGCTGGTGCTCGCGGGGTCGATGGTCGTGTACGGGGAGGGGCGGTACGAGTGCCCCGCGCACGGTGTCGTACGGCCCGGCGCGCGGCGGCTGGAGGACCTGGTCGCGGGGCGTTTCGAGCCGCGCTGCCCCGCGTGCGACGCGGAGTTGGTAGCGGGTCTCGTCGGCGAGGACGCGCCGGTGGACCCGCGCAATGTGTACGCGACGACGAAGCTCGCCCAGGAGCATCTGGCGGCGGCGTGGGCCCGGGCGGTGGGCGGTACGGCGGTCTCGCTGCGGTACCACAACGTCTACGGGCCCCGGATGCCCCGCGATACGCCGTACGCGGGCGTGGCCTCGCTGTTCCGCTCGGCGCTCGCGGCCGGCGAGGCGCCCCGGGTGTTCGAGGACGGCGGGCAGCGGCGGGACTTCGTGCACGTACGGGATGTGGCGGCAGCGAACGTCCTGGCTCTGGAGTCGGCCGAGGGCATGGCGGCGGGCGCGTTCACCTCGTACAACGCCGGCAGCGGCGAGGTGCGCACGGTCGGCGAGATGGCCACGGCGCTGGCGCGGGCCTGCGGTGGTCCCGAGCCGGTGGTCACGGGCGAGTTCCGGCTCGGTGACGTCCGGCACGTGACCGCCGATTCCTCGCGGCTGCGGGCGGAGCTCGGCTGGCGGCCGAAGGTGGGGTTCGCGGAGGGCATGGCGGAGTTCGCCGGGGCGGAGCAGCGGGCTTCGGCGGGCCTGGGCTGAGCGCGGACGGCCCGTCGGCAGCGGGGGGGGTGGGGCCGCGGGGGCCGTGGTTCAGTTCGCCGCCGCCGGCAAGGTGACTTCGAAGCGGCAGCCGCCGGGGACGTTGCGGACCTCGGTGCGGCCCGCGTGGGCCTCGACGATGCCCCGGACGATGGCGAGGCCAAGGCCGGCGCCGGCGGGTGGGGTGCGGGCCTGGGTGCCGCGCCAGCCGGTGTCGAAGACTCGGGGGAGGTCGTCGTCGGGGATGCCGCCGCAGGCGTCGGTGACGGACAGGACGACAGCGTCGTCGCGGTGTTCGGCGGCCACCGCGACCGTGCCGTCGGCCGGGGTGTGGCGGATGGCGTTGACGAGGAGGTTCGCGAGGACGCGGGTCATCTCCTTGCCGTCGACCTCGACGGGGATGGCGGCGACCTCCTCCCCCACCAGCCGGACACCGTGCTCGCGGGCGAGCGGGTCGGCGCCGCTCAGGGCGTCGCCGACCAGGTCGTACACGGACATGCGGCTCGGGCTGAGGGTCAGGGTGCCGGCGTGGATGCGGGAGAGCTCGAAGAGGTCGGTGACCATGGTGGTGAGGCGTTCGACCTCGGTGCGGATCTGGCGGTGGTAGCGGGCGGGGTCGGCGGCCATGCCGTCTTCGAGGGCTTCCGCCATGGCGCGCAGGCCGGCGAGGGGGGTGCGCAGGTCGTGGGAGATCCAGGCGACGAGTTCGCGGCGTGAGGCTTCCAGGGATCGTTCGCGTTTGCGGGAGGCGTCGAGTTTGGCGCTGGTCGCGGCGAGTTCGCGGGCGAGTGCGGCGAGTTCGGCGGTGGCGGCGCCGTCGGGGGCGGAGAAGCGGCCGTCGTCTCCGAAGTCACGGGTGGCGCGGGTGAGGGCGCGGCTGTGGGCGACGACCCGGCGACCGAGGAGGAGGGCGGTGCCGAGGGAGACGAGGGAGGCCATGGCGACGACGACGGTCACGACCCACAGGTCGTGTGCGGAGAGGAACATGGCCTGGGCGACGGCGAGGGTGCCGGCGAGCATCGCGGTCACCGTAACGGCGGCGACGACGGTGAGGGACACGGCGACCGACCGGTGGCGTACGAGGCGCAGGACGACGGCTCCGGCGAGTCCGGCGCAGACGGCTCCCGCCAGGGCGAAGGCGGCGATCAGCAGGACGTCCTTCATGCGGCGGCTCCCCCGTCCGTTCCGTGCCCGGTCTCGAAGCGGTAGCCGACGCCCCAGACGGTCTGGATGAGCCGGGGGTGGGCCGGGTCGCTCTCGATCTTGGCGCGCAGGCGCCGGACGTGGACCGTGACCGTGGAGAGGTCGCCGAAGTCCCAGCCCCAGACGCGTCGCATCAGGTCCTCTCGGGTGTGGGCGGCGCCGGGGTGTTCCAGGAAGTACACGAGAAGGTCGAACTCCCGTAGGGTCAGGGGGAGTTCTCTTCCGTCGCGGGTGGCTTTGCGGGTGACCGGGTCCGCGGTGAGGCCCGCGTGGGCCAGGACCGTCCGGGGCGCGGTCGGCGCGGTGGCGGCACGGCCGCGGCGCAGGACGGACTCGACGCGGAGGACGAGTTCGCGGGGGCTGAAGGGCTTGGTCACGTAGTCGTCGGCGCCGACTTCCAGGCCGGTGATCCGGTCCTCCTCGTCGCCGCGCGCGGTGAGCATGATGACCGCGACGGGTCCGGACTCGCGCAGGCGGCGGCAGACTTCCAGGCCGTCGGTTCCGGGCAGCATGAGGTCGAGCACGACGAGGTCCGGCCGGCACCGCGCGGCGCGCAGCAGGGCGTCGGTTCCGTCGGCCGAGTGTTCCACGGTGAATCCGGAGCGTTCGAGGTATCCGCTCACCACTTCGGCCACGGTGGGGTCGTCGTCCACGACGAGGACGCGGGCCGGTGGCCGCGGGGCGCTGTGCTCGCTCATGCCGCACAGCCTGGCATCCGCCGGGCCCGGCGGTCACGGCCGCTCGGGCGTACGGAGCGGGACGTCCGCGTTTCGTAAGGAGCGGAACGGCCCCGAACCGCCGGGCGCTTCCTACGGTGAGGGCTGTGACACTCATGACCGTAGATGTCGTCCTTCCCTGCCTCGACGAGGCGGAAGCCCTGCCCTGGGTCCTGGCGCGCGTGCCGGCCGGATGGCGGGCGATCGTCGTCGACAACGGCTCCACCGACGGGTCGGCGGCCATCGCCGCCGGCCTCGGCGCGACCGTCGTGCACGAGCCCCGGCGCGGCTTCGGCGCCGCCTGCCATGCCGGGCTGCTCGCCTCCGACGCGGAGTTCGTGTGTTTCTGCGACTGCGACGCCTCGCTGGACCCGGGGTTGCTGCCCGGCCTGGTCGGCGCGGTGGCCGAGGGCTCCGCCGACCTGCTGCTCGGCCGGCGGCGGCCGACCGTGCGCGGTGCGTGGCCCGCGCACGCCCGGGCGGGGAACCTCGCCCTGTCGTGGCTGCTTCGCCGGCGCACCGGGCTGCGGCTGCGCGATCTGGGGCCGATGCGGGCGGCCCGGCGCGAGGCGCTGCTCGGTCTCGGTCTGGACGACCGGCGCAGCGGTTATCCGCTGCAGATGGTCGTGCGGGCGGCCGACGCGGGCTGGCGGGTGGGCGAGGTCGACGTCCCGTATCTGCCCCGGTCGGGCCGGTCCAAGGTGACGGGCACCTGGCGGGGCACGTGGCAGGCGGTCCACGACATGCGCAAGGTGCTCGACGAGCCGGCGCCGGTGGGCGGTGGACGGTCGTGACCACGCTTCTCGTCATCGCCAAGGAACCGCGGCCCGGGCGGGTGAAGACGCGGCTCACTCCTCCGTTCACGCCCGAGGAGGCGGCGGTTCTCGCCGAGGCCGCGCTCGCCGACACGCTCGCCGCCGCGGCCCGGGTGCCCGCAGACCGGCACGTCCTCGTGCTCGACGGGCGGCCGGGCCCGTGGCTGCCGCCGGGGTACGGGGTCGTCCCGCAGGTGAGCGGGGGGCTCGACGTCCGCCTGGCCGCCGCGTTCGACGCCTGCCGGGGTCCGGCGCTGCTGATCGGCATGGACACCCCGCAGGTCACACCGCTCCTCCTGGCGCCCGCCCTGTGCTGGGGGGCGTGCGACGCCTGGTTCGGGCCGGCCACCGACGGGGGTTTCTGGGCCCTGGGTCTTGCCCGCCCCGACCCTTCCCTGCTGCTGGGGGTGCCCATGTCGCGTCCGGACACCGGCGCCGTCCAGCGGGCGCGGCTGCGGGCGGCGGGGCTGCGCGTCGGCGCCTTGCCCGCGCTGCGGGACGTGGACACGGCCGAGGACGCGCGTCGGGTGGCGGCCGCCGCGCCCGGGACGCGTTTCGCCGCCCTGTACACGGAGCTGACCGGGACGACCACGGGAGCGGGCCGTTGACGACGACCACGGCGTGGCGGGCCGGCCCGTACGACTTCGCCCTGCGCAGCGGCAGGGGCCCGCTCTTCCTGCGCCGGCACGACGGCTGGCTGTTGCCGCTGGAGGTCGAGCGGTGGTGCGAGGCCCCGGACCGGGCCGACCGTTCCGTCCTCGACCGCTGCCGTGGCACGGTGCTCGACGTCGGCTGCGGGCCGGGGCGGCTCGTCGCCGCTCTGGCCGCCGAGGGCCGGCCCGCGCTCGGCATCGACATCAGTCCCGAGGCCGTCGCGCGCACCCTGCGGCTCGGAGCACCGGCCCTGTGCCGCTCGGTGTTCGAGCCGCTGCCCGCCGAGGGACGCTGGGACACGGCGCTCCTGATCGACGGCAACACGGGGATCGGCGGCGATCCGGCCGCCTTGCTGCGCCGGCTCCTTCAGGTCGTGTCGCCGTCCGGGCGGCTGATCGCGGAGTGCGTGCCCGTGGACGTGGACGAACGCTGCGAGGTGCGGGTCGACGACGGCCGGGGCGGTCGCGGGGCGCCCTTCCCGTGGGCCCGGGTCGGCGCCCGCGCCCTGGCCGCGCACGCACGCGGTGCGGGTTGGGGCGTGGCGCGGGAGTGGACCCTGGACGGGCGGACGTTCCTGTCGCTCGTCCCTCAGTCGCCCGGGGCCGCGGGAGCCTGACGGCGGCGTCGCCGGAGTCGTACGACACCGAGCGCGCCCGTCACGAGGGCCACCGCCGCCAGGACGAGGGCGAGGTTCCGCCCGTACGGGAGGGGCAGCGCCGAGGGGTTGGGCGGCTCGCCCGGCCGTACAAGGAGCGGGAGCGTGATCAGCACGACGCTCCCCGCGACGAGCAACGCCCCACGGATCAGGCCCCGTTGGCGCCGGCCCACGAGCAGCAGGCCGATCGCGAGGACCAGCGGGGCGAGGATCGCGTCGTGCAGGACGAGCGCGCCCGCCAGCCACACGAGGACGGCGGGCGGATCCGCCTCGTCCGCCACGAGCCACGCTCCGAGTCCCACGAGGGCGACTCCCAGGGCCCCGGTTCCGTACCGCAGCACGCTCGCCGTCCTCACAGCACCTCCAGCTTGTGCACCCATTTGGTCTGCAGGACGCCCGGCCGGTTGGGGGCGATGATCCGCGCCGGGAAGCCGTGGTCGAGCAGGAGCGGTTGTCCGTTGAGGGTCAGGGCGAGGAGGGTGAGGGGGTCGTCGGCGTACTCCGCGCCCATCTCCATCACCCGGTAGGCGCCGCTCGCTTCGAGCGAGGTCACCCGCACCGCGTCCCGGCCCTGCCGGCCGCCGGCCCGTTCGACCAGGTCACGGACCCGTACCCCGCGCCAGTCGGCGTCCACGCTCCAGCCTTCGACGCAGGCGATCGGCAGCCGGGCCCCGGTCTGCGGCATGGCGCGCAGGGCGTCGAGGCCGAGGGCGTACGGCCTCGGGCCGGCGACCTCGAGCCGCCACCCCGTCAGTTCTCTCGCGGTCACGCCCGCCGCGGCGGCGGTCCGGTTCACCGGCAGGCCCTGGGGGCCGTGGTCGGGGTGTCGTGGCGCGAGCAGGTCCAGCGCCTTGAGGGGCGTGAAGGACTGGCCGACGGTCGTCAGGGTCACCACGCCGACGGCTCCGCCGGTGGCGAGCAGCAGGGACCGGCGGTCGACGGCGTCCTCCGCCGGCAGGGTGCGGGTGCCCGTGGAGCGCCGGCTCCAGTGGTCCCTGATCTCGGGGGCCTTGACGGCGATGTGCAGCAGGATCGAGCCGGTCGCCACCCAGGCGACGGCGAAGTGGACGGGGACGAAGGAGAAGGGCCACGGGTACCACTCGGCGATGTTGAGCAGGCCCGTCAGCACCTCGAAGAGGGCGGAGGCCACGAGTACGGCGACGGACAGCCGCTCCAGGGCGTGCCGCACGGACCGCACCGGCGGCCACACGAACAACCTCGGGTACACCGCCCAGAGTTTGACCAGGAGCAGCACGATCGCCGCGAGCCCGGTCGCGATGTGGAGGCCCTGGGTGAAGGCGTATCCCGCCACCGGCCGGGTGGGGAGCCGGTCGGCCAGCCAGTCGGGCGGCTGCTGGAGGTAGTGGCTGACCAGGCCCGTGAGGAGGCAGACGGCGAAGGCCGCGCCGAGCCAGCGGCCGACGGCGGTCGCCGTCCGGGCATCGTGCAGGCGGCCGGTGAAGGTGGGCGGCCGGACGGCGTCGGGCCGGAAGGAGGAAAGCGGCCGCCGGGGCATGCGGAACGTCATGCCCTCCATGACACCGCCGTCACGGCCCGCGCGCGGCGTCCGACACCTTACGAAACCCGAACGCCCCGCCGGGTCTCCTCCTCGCCGGCCGTGCGCGCTGCCAGTCTGCGCCCATGACCCGCGCCCGCCGTCTCCCGCCGCCCCTCGTCGTCACCGTGCTCCTCCTCGCCCTCCTGGTCGCCTCGCTGAGCGTTCTGCTGCGCTCGGGCGCGCGGGGGACGGGCTTCCTCGGCGGGTACGCGGGCGCGTGGGTGCTGTTCGCGGCGGCCGCGGTCGCCCTGCGCCGCGTCCCCGGGCTGTACGTCGTTCCGCTCGTCGTCGCCGGGGCGCTCGCGGTGACGGCGACCGGCCTGGTGGCGGCCCCGCGGACGAGCACCGACTCCTACCGGTACGCCTGGGACGGCCGCGTACAGGCGGCGGGCATGTCGCCGTACGATCACGCGCCGGCGGATCCGGCGCTGGCCGGTCTCCGCGACGCCTGGCTCTTTCCGCCCGCCGAGGCGTGCGGGCCGGGCGGCGGTGACCTCTCGCCGCTGGGTGACGGCCGGTGCACGCGGATCAACCGGCCCACCGTCCACACGATCTACCCACCGGTGGCCGAGGGCTGGTTCCTCCTGGTCCACGCCCTCTCTCCGCACGAGGCACGGCACAAGGGGCTCCAGGTCGGTTCGGCGGTGCTCGCCCTGGCCGTCACCGCCCTCCTGCTCGCCGTCCTGCGCCGGCGCGGCGACCCGCGCCAGGCCGCCCTGTGGGCGTGGTGCCCGGCCGTCCCCGTCGAGGCCGTCGACAACGCGCACGTCGACGTCCTCGCGGTGCTCCTGTCCGTCGGCGCGCTCGCGCTCCTCGCCCGCCGCCACCTCGTCACCGGCGGCGTGCTGCTTGGCCTCGCGGTCGCCGCCAAACTGCTGCCCGCCGTGCTCCTGCCCGGCGCCCTGTCCGGCCTCCGGCGGCCCCGCGCGCTCGTGGCCGTGATCCTGCCGGTCGCGGCGACCGTGGCCCTTGCCTACCTGCCGTACGTGCTCCTCTCCGACGGTTCCGTCCTCGGCTACCTCGGCGGCTACGCCCAGGAGGAGGGATACGACGACGCGGGCACCGGCGGCCGCTACGCCCTGCTCCGCCTCGTCCTGCCCGACGCGTGGGCACCGCCCGTCGCGGTCCTCGGCGTCGCCGCGGTATCGGTGGTGGTGTGGTGGCGCGGCGACCCCGAACGCCCCTGGCGCGGCGCCCTGTCGGTCCTCGGCACGGCCTTCCTGCTCCTCACGCCCGGCTACTCCTGGTACGCCCTGCTCCTCGTCGCGCTCGTCGCTCTGGACGGCCGCTCCGAGTGGCTCGGCGTCGCCCTGGCGGGTGCGGTGGCGTATCTCGCCGCTCCGGTGACCGGTACACCGGGGGTGACCGTCCCGTACGGGGTGGCGGCGGTCGTGGTGGGCGCGGTGTGGTGGCTGCGGCGCCTGGGGACGGCAGGCGACGGTGCCCCGGAGCGCGTGGACGCCCCAGGGCACCGGGAGGGTGGTGCTCCGGTCAGGCGCGCTTGACCGTGAAGGAGCACCAGGCCGTCCAGGCGAAGGCCGTACCGCCCGTCCTTCACGCGGACGCGCCAGCGGTAGGCGCCGTCGTCCAGGGTGCCGTCGGGCAGCTGGAGGGCGGCGTCGTCGCTGTGTCGCTGGTGTCGCTGGTGTCGCTGGTGTCGCTGGTGTCGCTGGTGAGACCAGCCGAGGGCGAGCTCCTGCTCCCCCTTGCCCGACACGGCGAGTTCACCGCCGCCGGCACCGGTGCGACCGGCGAGGCGCAGGGCCCGCGGATGCGCCGTCAGGTGCGCAGCGGCCCTGGCCGGATGCCCCTTTCGGCCCTCTGCCACGATGAGCCCATGTGGTCACGACCGCCCTTCGGGGACGAACTGCGGGTCGAGCTGGGATCGCCCAAGCGGTGGCGCACCCTGGGCAGCAGCCCGCGGTCGCGCGTGTGGCGGGTCGAGCTGCCCGGGGCCGTGGCAGTGGTCAAGGAGATCGTCGACGGACCTGACGCCGACGCGCGGTACGACCGCGAGGTGACCGCGCTGCGCCTCGCCGCCCGGGCCGGGTCGCCCGTGGTGCCGGCGCTGCTGGCCACCGATCCGACGAGACGTGTCCTGGTCCTGGAGCATCTGGAGCACCGGCGCCCGGGAAACGACTGGATCGTCGACTACGCGGTCGCGCTGGCTCGCCTGCACGCGGCCGCGGGCCCGGAGGACGCGGGGGCGCTCCCCCGGTGGCAGGGACCGAGCCGGGCCGACGTCGAGGCCTTCCTGCGACTGGCCGAGGCGCTGGAGGTTCCCGTCGCGGTCGGCGTGCCCGAGGAACTGGAAAAGTTGGTGCGGCGCCTCGCCGAGGCGCCAGGGCATGCGCTGCTGCACGGGGACCCCTGTCCGGGGAACGATCTCCACACGCCCGCGGGCATCAGGTTCGTCGACTTCGAGCAGGCGTCGCTGGGCAGCGGTCTGATGGAGCTCGCGTATCTCCGTATCGGTTTTCCGACCTGCTGGTGTGTCACGTCGGCGTCGGAGCGGCTGCTCGGACGGGCGGAGGCCGCGTATCGCGACGAGTGGCGGCTCCGGACCGGCACCGAAGCCCACGGCGGGCTGGCCGACGCCTGCGCCGGCTGGCTGATCCGCGGTGACGCCCTGGTCGAGCGGGCGCACCGCGAGGGCGCCGAGCACCTGGCCCGGATTCCGCACCGCGACTGGAAGTGGGGCACGGCGACCGCCCGGCAGCGGCTCGTGCACCGGCTCGGTGTCGTCGCCGGGATGACGGCCGACGAGGCGGCGCTTGGCGGCCTGAGCGGCCTCACCGTCGCCCTGCGCGCACGCATGCTCGCGCGCTGGCCCGCGCTCCGGCCCGTTCCGTCGAAGCGGCCTTAGGCGGCGTACACGAGGATGCGGCCGTCGACGGTCCCCACGATCAGGTGTCCCTGTGGTGCGACGGAGAGGGACAGTGCCGTGGCCGGTACTCCGTCGACCTCGACTTCGGTGTGCCAGCGGACCGAGCCGTCGCGGGCGTCCAGTGCGGTCAGGGCGCCGGAGTTGAAGGCGACGTAGACGGTGTCGCCGTCCGTGTCGAGGGCGGTGGCGGGGTGGTCGGCGCGGTGTTGCCACTGGACGGTGCCGTCGAGGGAGCGGCGTACGACGTAGGCCCCGCCAGGCTGGAGGCCGTGTCCGTGGTGGACGGCGCCCGCGTGGACGAGGGAGTGGTCGATCTCGGCGGCGGGGCCGCCGAAGTGGTGCTCCTGCGGCACCCAGGAGTGCGGGAAGAGCCGCCGCGCGGTGCCGTCCGCGTCGATGGTGGTGACCCACTTGTCCTTGTACGGCTCCTGGGGGTCGGCACCGACGAGGACGTACGGCCGAGTCGCGTGCCGGACGGGGAAGGGGTGGTTGAACAGGTCGAAGCCGCCGACGTCCGGGCCCTCCGCCAGGCCGTCGGGCTCGCGCGTCAGCAGGCGTTCGGGACGCGCGCGCCGCCGCTCCGACGGCCTGAGGATCAGCTGCCGGCCGCCCGCGACGAGCACCACCGGAAAGTCGGGACTCAGGTTCTCGACCACCTCCCCGGTGTCGACGGCGATCCGGGCCACCAGGGGGGCGGCCGTCTCCCAGCGCCTTCCCTCGTCGCGAGCACGGCGTCCGGCGTTCGCCCAGACCGATGTGCCGTCGGAAGCCGGGAGGAGCTCACGGCCGCCGTCCTTGTCCTCGATCGCCCACTGCCGTTCCCCCGACGGCAGCCACGCCTCGGCCAGCGTCCCGTCCGCGGCGGCGAGCACGCGGCCGTCCGGCAGGCCGTGGACGGCCCACACGCGCCGTCGTGGCGTCCACTGCCGACCGGCCGAAGCCGCGAGCTCGGTCAGAATCCGGCGGGCCTCCGCAGCGTGTTCCGGCCGTGCGTACGGCGTCGCGGGGGCGGCGAGCTCTTTCTCGAGGATCGAACGCGTCCCGACAGCCGTCCAGTCCGGGCGCTCCACGACAACCACGTGCCCCTGCTCGCCTGCCCGCGGCTCTTCCCAGTCGTCGTGCGGTGCGAGGACCAGGCGCAGTGCCGTGTCGCTGAGCCATGCGACATCGAGGACCTCGCGCGTGGACGGCAGGACGGACACGGCGTCGCCGTCGGCCGCGTCCAGCGGTACGAGCAGCAGCTCGCCTTCGAAGAAGTAGCCGCCGTCGTACCGTCCCGTGCCGACGGCCAGCAACGGAAGCACGGGGTGAAAGGCGAGGGACCGGACGGGGTGACGGGACCGCAGGACGCGCCGGCAGCGCAGCCCGTCCTGGTCGTAGAGCCCGATCCGGTACCCCGTCCAGCGGTCATCCGCGGTGCCGTTCCCCTGCCACTGGACATGCCCCAGGTCGCCGCCCACGGCGACGGTCCGCGAGCGCTCGTCGAAAACGGCGAGGGCGGGTTCACCGATCTCGGCGAACGGGCGGTCGCCGAGGATGCGGCGGACCGTCGGAGCGACGGCGGGAGCAGGGGTCATGCGGGGTTCCTCGTCATGCGGGGGGGGTCTTCGAGGCGGCACGGAGATGCGTGTCACCGACACGCCACTGTACGTCCGGCCGAGGTTCATCTCGCAGGCGGCAGGCGCAGGGCGATGACGCCGTTGGGGGTGACGACGGCGAGGACGCGGTCGTCGACGGGGACGACGGAGAGGATGGCGCTGCCCACGGGGATGTCGGTGGTGGGGGTGGGGCTGCCCGGTTCGACGACGAGGAGGCGGTGGCCGGAGACCGCGAGGAGGAGGGCGTCGCGGGTGGTGCCGGGGAGCAGGCGGAGGTCCGAGACGGACTGGCCGTAGGGGATGGTCCAGCGGAAGAGGGGCTCGCTCTGTGGATCGGCGAGGTCGCGGACCACGACGCTGGGCGTGAAGGGGGCGTGGTCGTACGCCTGTCGCCGCGTGGTGACGTAGGCGATGACCGGGCGGCCCTGCCAACTGCCCACGTCGGCGGGATCTTTGTAGACCTGCAGGCCGTTCGGACTCCACTTCCGGGACACGTCGTCGGGGAGGAGTGTGACGCGCAGTTCCGTGAAGTCCCGGACGAGGACGTAGAGCTTCCCGTCTTCCGTTTCCGCGTGCCGTACGTCCTCGTAGTGCAGATTCGGCAGGGTGTGCAGGAGAACGCCGTCGAGGTCCCACACGTGCACAGGCGATGCGGCCGAGTTGATCAGGACGGGGCGTCCCTGGAGCCGTGCGACCTGGATGCTGCCGCCGGTGCCGGCCTCGCCCAGCGGCAGCGAACGGAACCCGGACGGCTGGTGGACCCAGGCCTTGGGTGTCCCTTTCGCCGGGTAGTGCTGGTAGAGGACGGTGGGGAGCCCCGGGGCACCGGGCGCCGGCAGCGCGCCGCGGAAGGGCAGGTCGGTCGGCAGGGGCACGGGCTTGCGGCCGCCCCGCACGGGGTCGATGGCGTGGAATTCCTTGGACGCGTACTTGGAGCGCCGTTTCCCGATGATCAGGACGGTGCGGTCCTCGAAGGTGGCCACCGCGCAGCCGGAGCCCGGAAACACGTCGCCGCCCGACCCGGCTGCGTCGACACGGGTGCCCATCCGCCAGAGCTTCACCGAGGTACTGGTGTCGGCGGAGGCCAGCACCGCGTTCCCGTCGGGTCCGCACGCCGCCGTCCACGTGTGGGGGTCCCCCATCGCGAGCCGCATGGAGCGCGGTTCGAGGTCAGCGCCAAGGACGTCGTAGCGCCCCTCATGGAGCCGGAGTGCCACCACCTCGGGCCCGATGTGCAGCAGGCGGACGTGCGGGTAGGTCTCGTCGAAGGTCCACTGGCGCGCGGCGGCACGGTCACGGACGCGGTCGACGTAGATCAGTTTGGTGAAGCGGAACCCGCTGGTGAGGGCCACCTCGGCGCGTCCGTCCGCGACCAGCAAGCCAAGCACCTGGTTTCCGCGCAGACGTCTCGACCGCGTGCGCCGCGCGGGTCGCCGGCCGGTCGGGTCGACGGACCACACGGCCATCCTGGCCATCCGCGGCCGCAGCGTCGAGGTGTCGAAGCGGCTTCCGCCGCTCGCGGCGGCCACCATGAGACGGTCGCCCCGGAAGCCGACGGCCGTCCAGGTCGTCCCGCCGACGCGCGGGGGCGGAGCGCCTTGGAGTCTTTCGAGCTCGCGACCGGTGCGCAGGTCGACGAGGCGGACCTCGTCGCCCTCCGGTACGGCGGCGACACAGGTGTCCCCGACCCTGGCGCAGGCGTCCGGCAGCGAGTGCGCCGGGATCGCGGCGGACACGCGCGGGCCGAGCGCGGAGCCCGTTTCCAGGTCCCACAAGGCCACGAAGGCCTCGCCGTCCTCCTCGTGCTCGACGACGATCCAGGGAGAGCCGCTCCCCTCGCAGGCCGCCACTGCCACGACGTCGCCGGGCGGGCCGGACAGCCTCCCCAGGCGTTCTCCCGTGTTGCCGTCCCACCACTGGACCCCGATGCCCCGCTGGGCCGTGACGACGACGGGCCGGCCGCCGTGGTGGAGGAGGGCGAGGCTGTGCGGGGCGGGGGTGAACGGGCCGAGGGAGCTGTACTGCCCCGGGGCCGTGTCCGCCCAGAGTGTCTCCCAGGGCAGGCCGGGTACGTCGTGGGGGACCGCGGCGGCCAGGTCGACGGCGCCTTCCTGGAGGGCGACCATGCGGAGCTGCGCGGCCTGGCGGGCGGGGTCGGTCTCGTCCGCGAGGAGGGGGGCGCAGCGCTGGAAGGTTGCGGCGGCGGCGAGGGCGGCGGGGGTGGTGACGGCTGCCAGGGCGGGCAGGAGCACGGTGGGTTCGGCGGCCATCAGGTACTCGGGGTCGAGGACGAGGTCGTCGAGCATGCCGCAGGCCGCGGCGTGGGTGGCCAGGTGGGCGCGGATGTAGGGGTCGGCGGCGCGCCAGTCGCGGACGCCGGTGGCCGGGTCTGTGGGGACGAGGCCGGTCAGGGCGGTGACCAGTGCGTGCTGGTCCCGGGCCGGGTCGGGGCGTTCGCGCAGCTCCTCGGCGAAGGACTCGTGGTAGAGGCGGTAGACGGATCGCTGGTCGCGGTCGAGGACTTCCACGACGTGGTTGTCGGCCGCGTCGAGGATCCAGGCGACGTCGTCGGCGGTGACCTGGGTGCCGGACAGTGCGGTGGCGACGGCGGGCCAGACCGAGCCGGCGGGCATGCCGGCGCCCTCGGCCAGGGCGAGCGGGAGCAGGAGCGCGCGGGCCCGCTCGTAGTCCCGGCCGGTGGCCTCGGCGAGCGCCCAGAGGAAGGGGGAGGAGTGGGGGTCGGGCAACTGGACGTCCCAGCCAGGCCGTTCGGTGTCGAGTGATTCTTCCCGCCGGGCGAGCGTGCGGGCGGTGAGCCGGGTGACGAGGTAGTTGTAGCCGGCTTGCAGGGCGATGGCGCGCGCGACCGGTTCGGCCTGGGCGGCGGTGTACGGGCCGACGCTGCCGGGGCCGTCCGGTGCCTGGAGGAGCTGGGTGGCGTACGCGATGACGTCCTCGTGATTGGTCCACCGCGACTCGTCGAGGTCGAGGGGTACGAAGCCGTCCCCCAGGTCGTCGACGACCTGCCGTCGTGTGCCGACCGCCAGCCGGACGCACGGCAGTTTGGAGAGGGGCGCGAGGAGCAGGCCCGCGATGCGCCGGGGCTCGTCGACGGACCCGGAGGTACCGGCCTCGTCGAGGGCGTCGATGACGAGCACCAGCGGTTCGGTGCGGCGCGCCAAGTTCTCGATGAGCTCGTCGGGTTCGGCGCCGCGCAGTTCGGCGGCCGCGGCGATGCCGGAGGCGACCTCGGCCAGCGACTTGTGCCTGGCGTGGATCGCCGCGTGCACGGGTCGGGGGGTGACCTGCGGGGCCTGGTCCAGGGGTACGCCGTCCGCCGCGCCGGCCGTCAGGAGGAGGCGCCCCAGGAGGGAGGACTTGCCCGTGCCCGGCCCGCCGGTGACGACGACGGCTCGCCCGAAGTGCCGGGTGTCGCCGGACGCCCAGCCGGCGAGTGCCGCGAGTGCGGCGCTGCGGCCGGTGAAGTAGGAGCCGGGGTCGCTCGCGCGTTCCACACCCCGTCCGCGCGGCACGAAGTGGTTCAGCAACTCCTCGCGGCGCAGCCGCCCTTCGGGGGTGAGCGCCGTCCGCTGCTCCGCCAGGTCGAGGACGCCTTCGCCCGGCACGTCCGCGACATAGCGGGGGTTGGGGATGAAGGGGTAGCTCTCGCCGCCGGGCAGGGTGCCCCAAGTGGCGTGCTGGAAGGGGCCGATCGCCGCCAGCGCCTCGTTGACACGGTCGACGACCTGCTCGATGTAGAGCTTCGGCTGGCGTTGGCCGCCGAGGGTCGGGTCGCGGACCGCGTCGGCCAGCGCGCGGGCGAACGCGCCGTCGAGGGCCATCTCCTGCGGGCGGGCGGCGGCGATCACGGAGAAGGCGGCGAGCCGGCGTTCGTCCGCCTGGCGGGAGGAGAGCAGGTCGGCCGCGAGGGCCCGCACGGCGTCGACGCCGCCCTGGCCCGCGTAACAGGTGTCGATGATGAGCAGCAGTCGCCGCAGCCCGGACTCGGTGAGGATCCCCACCAGGTCGTCGGTGGACAGGGCGGTGCCCCGCAGCCGGCCGGACTGACTGTCGCGGCACAGGAGGTAGTGGCGGTTGTCCGTGCCCGTGTCGCCGTGGCCGCTGAAGTACAGGACGAGGGCCCCGTCTTCGTCGGTGGCGCCGGCCGACCACTGCGAGAGGGCGTCGCGCAGTTCGGCGGTGGAGTGGTCGAGGACGGGAAGGGCGGTGCCGTACCCGAGTTCACCGAAGAGGCCGCTGACGACCTCCAGGTCTTCGGGCACGCACGGCAGGGCGTGCTGGTGCTCGTACGTGGCGGTGCCGGCGACGATGAGCCAGCGGGAGGCTTCGGCGGCCATGTCCCCTCCCCCGGTCCCTGTCGACACCTCAGACTTTAGCGCTCAACAAGGTTCTCAGGAGCCACAGTTCAGCGTTGCCAGCGGACGCCTGACCGCGCCCCGCGAGGGAATCAAACTCGCACATGGTTGCGATGACGCGGGGGTGTCATGAGCTATTACGGCGACTGGGAGAAGCAGCAGGCGTACGAGCAGGGGCGCAGCGACGAGCGCCGGCGGATCAGGAACTCGATCGACGGCGATGACGACGGGGGCGGTTGCTGCGGGCTGATCATCCTCGCCGGCATCGTCTACGCGATCGTCAAGTCCTGCGGCGGCTGACGCTTCCCTTCGCCTGCCCGGCGATCCCGTCGAGGACCCGGTCGAGTCCCCACGCGTACTGCTCGTCGGAGACGAACCGGGCGATGGTGTCCGCCGCCTCGGCCGTACGGGGGTAGTGGTCGGCCGGAATGGCGCCGAGCTGCTCCCGGCGCGCCGCGACCCGCTCGGCGACGGGGGGCGCCGGGTCGGGTGAGGGGAGTTCGGCGGCTTCGAGGGCGATGGCGCCGAGGACCTGGACGATCAGCAGGTAGGAGGCGCGGGCGGCGTCCGCCGGGTCGAGGCCGGCGTCGGCGAGGACGTCGAGGAGGGCTTCGCCGAGCGCGAGGGCGTGGGGGCCGTCCATGGGGCCGGAGAGCAGCAGGTGGACCGCGCCCGGGTGGGCGAGGAGGCGGCGCCGCAGGTCGGTGGCGAGTGCGTGGACGCGGTCGCGCCAGGGTGTGCCCGGAGCGGTGAGGGCGACGAGGTCCGTCTCGCCGAGCAGGTGCTCGACGACGGCGCCGACCACCGCGGCACGGTCCGGGAAGTAGGTGTAGACGGCGTTGGGCGCGAGCCCCAGCTCGGCCGCGATCCCCCGGATGCTGACCGCGTCGGCGCCCCGGGCGCCGAGGAGGCGGATGGCCGCCGCGACGACCTCTTCCTCGGCGACCGCCCGCTTGCGGCCCCGCTTCGCCGGCGGCGTGTCCTGTGCCATCCGTACGCCTCCCTCATCCGGTGTCGCCATCTGGCCGCGCTCGCGCCTTGACGATTCATTTTTGCACGGCGTACATTAAATGGACAGCGTACAGAAATTGGAGGCGGTCCCCATGCGCGTCCCCATACGCGTCCCCCTGCGCGTCGCCGAGCACCCCCCTGTCGGCGGCTCCCGGCGCCCCGCCCTGCGTGGCTGGCTCCGGTGGACGGCCGGTTTCCTGGCGTTCCCGATCGCCGGACTCGCCGGCCGCGCGGCCGGCGGCCCCGTCGACGACACCATCAGCGCCTTGGTCGGCGGAGGCGTGACGGGCGCGGTGCTCGGCGCCGGACAGGCACTCGTCTCCGCCGGCCGGCTCAACCTGGCGCGCTGGGCCGCCGCCACCGCGGCCGGCAGCGGACTCGGACTCCTGGCCGGTTCCGCCCTGGTCGACCACCGGACCGATCTCGCTTCGCTGGCGCTCATGGGCGCCGCCGAGGGTTTCCTGCTCGGCATCGCCCAGGCCGCCGCCCTCCCCCGGACAGCACGCCGCCGGTGGCTCTGGGCCTCGGCCATGCCCGCCCTCTGGGCGGCCGGCTGGACGGTGACCACCCTCGCCGGAGTCGGGGTGGACGCCCGGTTCACCGTCTTCGGCGCCACCGGCGCCCTCACCGTCTCCGCCCTCTCCGGCATCCTGCTCCAGGCACTCCTGCCCGCCCCCACCAGCCCCGACCGGACCGCCGGCTCGGACTCCCTCCACGAGGTCGACGCATGAAGCACACCACCGCCCCCCGTCACGTGATCTTCGGCTCCGGCGCCGTGGGCACGGCCATCGCCGAGGCACTCGTACGCCGGGGAGAATCCGTACGGATCGTCAACCGCTCCGGCAGCGCGGACGTCCCCGACGGCGTCGAGGTCGCCGCAGGCGACGCGGCCGACCCGGCGTTCACCACCGCCGTCTCGGCCGGCGCCACCGTCGTCTACCAGGCACTCAACCCGCCGTACCACCGCTGGCAGCAGGAGTTCCCCGCCCTCCAGGCCGGCGTCCTCGCCGCCGCCGAGGCCAACGGCGCCCGCATGGTCTCCATGGACAACGTCTACAGCTACGGTTCCCCCGGCGGCCGCCCGTTCACCGAGGAGACCCCCGACGCCGCCACCACCCGCAAGGGCCGGCTCCGGGGCCACATGACCCGAGACCTCCTCGCGGCCCACAAGGCGGGACGCGCGGAGATCGCCATCGGCCGCGCCTCCGACTACTTCGGCCCGCGCGGCGGCGCCCAGTCCAACCTGGGCGACCTCGTCTTCCCGGCCCTCCTGGCCGGCCGCACGGCCACCGTCCTCGGCGACCCGGACCAGCCCCACACGTACACCTTCGTACCCGACATCGGCGAGGCCCTCGCCCTCCTGGGCCTCCACCCCGACGCCCCGGGCCGCGTCTGGCACCTGCCCAACGACCCGCACACCCGCACCACCCGCGAGCTCGTCGGCCTGGCCCACCACGCCACCGGCCGCCCCGGCACGGCCCGCCTGCGCCGCATGCCGACGTTCGCCCTCTACGCCCTGGGCGCCTTCAACCCCACCGTGCGCGAACTCATAGAAATGCGCTACGAGTTCGCCGAGCCCTTCGTCGTCGACTCCACCCTCATCCGCGACCGCCTCGGCGCCCTCGCCACCCCGACGGAGGAGGCCATGGAGCAGACGGTCGCGGCCTACCGCGCTCGCCGGAAGTGACCACTCGGCGGCCCGCCCTCCGGAAGCGCGACACGCTTCCGGAGAGCGTCGTCCGGACGCGCCTCGCGCTTCCGGAGAGGCGTCGGCCGCCCCTTAGTCCGTCACGTCTTGCGGGTACCACCGCAGCTCCACGGTGTTGCCGTCCGGGTCCTTCACGTACACCGACTGCGCCGAACCACGAGCGCCCCAGCGCGGAACCGGACCCTCTACGACGTCGAACCGGCCGGAATCGATGACCTCCTGCCAGTCCAGCGGGTCGACGACGAGGCAGATGTGATCGACGTTGGACTCACCCCGGGCACGGGAGAAGAGGTCGATCACCGAGCTCTCGTCGATGCGCACGGACGGGAAGGACACCTTCCCCGCCCGCCACTCCTCGACCCGCTCAGGCGCCAGGCCGAGAAGCTCCGTGTAGAACTCCAACGACCGCTCGACGTCGGTCACGTTGAGCACCAGGTGGTCGAATGCCTTCACTCGCATGGTCGGTCCCCTGCTCCTTATGGGCTGTTACTCGTACGCCGAAAACGGTGCCTGGGTACGCGGAGCGAGCCCCACCCCCCAGAGCATCATGATCACGTTACCCCGCCACACCGACCGACGGGATGAGCCACCCGCACCCGCAGGTCCCCGGCCCAGCCGCCCGCCCTCACTTCAAGTGCCGTACGAAGAACCGGGCCGCCTCCTCCCCGGCGAACCGCGGAACCCCGGTGTGCCCGCCCATGTTCGCGTTCAGGGTCTTCTCCTTCGAACCGAAGGCGTCGAACAGGTCCAGGGACGCCTGCCGGTCATTACCCGCGTCGTCCCACTGCAGAAGCACGTGCAGGGGAATGCTCACCTCAGGCGCCTCCGCCAACACGGCCCGAGGAATGAAACTCCCCGCGTACAGCACCGCGGCCGAAATGCGCGGATCGACCCTCGCCAGCCGGGTCCCGATCGAGATCACCCCGCCCGAGTACCCCACCGGCCCGCCGATCCCGGGCAGCGCCAGAAGCGCGTCGAGCGCCGCCCGCCATTCCGGGACCGCCCTCTCGACGAGCGGGAGGATGAGGGCGTCGACGATCTCCTCGCTGACCGGCTCTCCGGCGGCCATCGCCTGCCGCAGGTCCGCGCGCGCCTGTTCGGCAGCCGCCCAGCGAGGCCGCTCCCCACTGCCGGGAAGCTCGATGGTGGCCGCCGCGAAACCGTCCGCGGCGGCTTGCCTGGCTCGCGCCGCCAGCTGCGGGTACATCTTGTCCAGTCCGAGCGGAGGGTGGCCGAGCAGGATCAGGGGCACCGGCGCGGAGGCGGTGTCGGATGCCGGTGCGGAGACGGGCGCGGCTGCGGACGGGGAGACGGTCGTCGGCGTGAAGTCGGACGGGGGCGTGGAGACGGACGCGAGCGTGAAGTCGGACGCCGGCGTGGAGACGGACGCGGGCGTGGAGACGGACGCGGGCGTCCACAAGATGCCGGGGATCTCGCCCAGCAGGAACGTGCGCTCGAGGACACCGTCGTCGAGACGCTGTTCGGAGGTGAATCGCATGGTCGTGCCTTTCGGGAGTGCTCGTGTACGGCGCTCCCGGACGACCTGCCTATCGCCCGACCGTGACCCCGGAGGGGAGCACCCATGTCGAAACTGCGTTCACGGGTACCACCTCCTCGTTCTCTCGCACGGCCTCGGGCAACGTAACAGGCGCTTGGCGGTCCGCCAACCGATTTTCGGCGCGGTCCGCACGGCTCCAGCCCCGACCCCGGCCCCGGAAGGCCCACCTCAAGCAGCGCCCCCACCAGGGAACTTCACCCACGCCCGCTCGCTCAGCAGGCGCAGCCCATTGAGTCCGACGATCACGGTGGAGCCCTCGTGACCGGCGACGCCGAGGGGCAGCGGGAGCTCGCCGATGAGGTCCCAGGCCACTAGGGCGGTGATGAAGACGCCGGCGATGACAAGGTTCTGGACGACCAGGCGGCGGGCCGTGCGGGACAGCTCCACCACGGCCGGAATGGCGGCGAGTTCGTCACGGACGACGACGGCGTCGGCGGTCTCCAGGGCGAGGTCGGAACCTGCCTTGCCCATCGCGATGCCAGAGTGGGCGGCGGCCAGGGCAGGGGCGTCGTTCACGCCGTCGCCGACGACGAGGACTCGCTTCCCCTCGGCCTCCCAGGCCCGCACGGCGGCCACCTTGTCCTGCGGGAGCAGCCCCGCGCGGATGTCGGTGATGCCGACCTCGGCGGCCAGTCGGCGGGCGGCTCGCTCGTTGTCGCCGGTCAGGAGGACCGGGGGGCGGCCGGTGAGTGTGGTGAGTGCGGCGACCGTGGCCTTAGCGTCAGGGCGAAGGCGGTCGGCGATGCCGAGTACGCCGGCGGGGGCGCCGTCGCGCAGGACGATCACCGCGGTACGGCCCTGTTCTTCGAGTTCCTGGACGGCGTGGGCGATCTCGGGCCCGGCGGCATCCGCCAGGGTCGCCGGGGAGCCGACCTGGACGGCGTGGCCGCCGACGGTGGCGGTCACTCCCGCGCCGGGCCGGGAGCTGAAGTCGACCGCGTCGGCGACGGTGAGGGCGCGCTCCCGGGCCGCTCGGACGACAGCGCGCGCCAGCGGGTGCTCACTGGGATGTTCGGCCGCGGCGGCCAGCGCCAGGAGAGCGTGCTCGTCCAGCCCGGAGCCGGGGGCGGGGAGGATCTCGGCGACGCGCGGGGTGCCTTCGGTGAGTGTCCCGGTCTTGTCCAGGGCGACGGCGTCGATCTGCCCCAGGCGTTCCATCACCACTGCGGACTTGGCGAGGACGCCGTGCCGCCCGGCGTTGGCGATCGCGGACAGGAGGGGCGGCATCGTGGAGAGCACGACGGCGCACGGTGAGGCGACGATCATGAACGTCATCGCGCGGAGCAGAGCAGCGCTCAGGTCGTCACCGAAGGCGAGCGGGATCGCGAAGACGGCGAGGGTGGCGGCGACCATGCCGAGCGAGTAGCGCTGCTCGACCTTCTCGATGAAGAGCTGGGTGGGGGCCTTGGTCTCGGAGGCTTCCTCGACCATCTTCACGATCCGGGCGATCACCGAGTCCGACGGGTCGCGTTCGACCCGTACCCGCAGGGCTCCGGTGCCGTTGACGGTACCGGCGAACACCTCGTCGCCGGCCTGCCGGGCCACCGGCAGCGGCTCGCCGGTGATGGAGGCCTGGTCGACCTCGGACGCCCCGTCGAGGACCCGCCCGTCGGCGCCGATCCGCTCGCCGGGCCTCACCAGGAGGGTGTCGCCGACCGCGAGCGAGCCCGCGGGGAGGCACTCCTCGGTACCACCGGGCAGGAGCCGGGTGGCGGTGGCGGGCGCGAGATCGAGCAGCCCGCGCACCGAGTCGGCGGTCCGCGCGGTCGCGACGGCTTCCAGGGCGCCGGACGTGGCGAAGATGACGATGAGCAGCGCGCCGTCGAGGACTTGGCCGATCGCGGCCGCACCGAGGGCCGCCACGACCATCAGCAGGTCCACGTCCAGGGTCCTGCCCTTGAGGGTCTTCAGGCCCTCCCACCCCGGCTCCCAACCGCCCGTGACGTATGTGGCGGCGAACAGCGCGCCCGACAGCCACGCCGGCCCGCCGAGCAGGTGGACGGGCAGGGCGAGGAGGAACAGGACCAGCGCGGCGAGCGCCCAGCGGGCCTCCGGCAGCGCCAGCACCCGCGTGCGCCGCTTCGCGGCCGTGGCACGCGGCACCCCGGGGGCGGGCGTGGGGCGCCGATCCAGAACAGAAGACATGACGAACGGACCCTTCGCGGGCGGACTGCGGGAACGTCGGCCACCATACAGGAACATCTGAACAGGTCTTCAGGTATCGCCGGTATGATGGTGTCATGGGCCACGGACACGTCACCGCCAGCAACAGCGCCACCACCCGCGAGCGCCTCGACGCCGTGGGCGCCGCCGACGTGGCCGCCACCCTCCAGGCCCTCGCCACCCCGTCCCGCCTCCGCATCCTGGCCCGCCTCCAGGAAGGCCCCTGCCCGGTGGGCGACCTCGCCGAAGCCGTCGGCCTCGAAGCCTCCGCCTGCTCCCACCAGCTGCGCCTCCTGCGCAACCTCGGCCTGGTCACCGGCGAGCGCCAGGGCCGGTCCATCGTCTACTCGCTCTACGACAACCACGTCGCCGAACTCCTCGACCAGGCCCTGTTCCACGTCGAGCACCTCCGCCTCGGCCTCCGCGACACCTCCACCGGCCAGGCGGCACCGGCACTCGCCGACTGACGCGTCCGCGCGGGGACGACCCGCCGTCCCGTTCCGAGGCCGCCCGCTCTCGATGTCGGCGTTTCGGCCACACCCTCGCCGGGGCACACCCCCCTCCCCGCAAGGGTCGGTGCATCCAGCACGAACGCGCATTCGCTCCGCCATGGGCTTCGTACGCCGTCCGAAAGACGTGTGTTCGACGGGCCGGGCCTTGTCGTTGAGCCATCCGACAAGCCCGAACCCCTCCCCTTGGAGCCCGCCATGTACCCCCTCCCCGACCGCCTCACCGCCCACGTCCCCACCCGCCCTCTCCAGCCCCTCCCCGGGGCCGACATCACCACCACGCTGCCCCGCCTCACTACCGGCGTCTTCCGCTCAGCACGTCCGGATACGAGGTGGGGGGCATGAGGACCAGCGCGAAGGAACCGCTCGACGCAGCCGGGGCGGAGCCTCATTCGGCCTCCGAGCAGCTGTTGTTCGGCGGTCGGCTCGACTACGACCAGGGGTGGAACCAGTACCGCGGCACCTGGGTGAAGCTCGGCATGTGGAGCATGGCCGTCAGCTTCCCCCGCCAGGTCGCCGTCGCCGTCCGGCTGGCCAGGCGGGCGGACCGGAGGGCCCTGTACACGGTCGCGGTCAGCGAGTTCGGCCGTGGCCTGACCCAGGCGTTCACCCTGGTGGCGGTCAACGAGCTCCTGGCCGAACTGCTGGCCGCCGGGACACTGGCCGACCGGCTGCGCGCCTCCTTTCCGGCCCTGGTGCTGGTCTCGGTGATGTCGGTCATCTCCTCACTCCTCCGATCGGCGTCGACCGCGTCGACCGGAGTCCTGGAGCCGAAGGTCCAACGAGTAGCCACCGAGCGCTACTTGGGCCTCGTCGCCCGAGTGGAGATGGACGCCATCGAGGACGACGCCTTCCACAAGCTGATGGACTCGGCGCAGTGGGGCGCGGACGGGGCCCGGCGCATGGTGGGTTACTGCACGGCCGTCGTCGCCTCGGCGATCTCGCTCTTCGCCGCCGCCGGCGTACTGACGGTGCTGCACTGGGCCCTCCTGCCGCTCCTGCTCGCGATGGCACTGCCCAGCGCGTGGGGCTCGCTCACGATGGCCCGTGCCCGGTACGCGAGTTGGCACCGCTTCGTCCAGCACGCACGCGCCGCCCAGCTGATCAGCCGACTCCTCATCGACCAGCAGGCGGCGGGGGAGGTCCGGGTCCACGACGTGGGTCCCTTCCTCCTCGAACACTTCCGGGGCATGGCGGAGACCAGCGAGCGGGAACAGACCCGCCTCGCCTGGGTCGCGGCTCGCACCGGCCTGCTCGCCGACGGGGCTCGCGGAGTCGCCACGGTAGCCGCGTACGGAGTGCTCGGACTCCTGCTCTGGAACGGGCAGATGGCCCTCGCCGTCGGCGGCACCGCGGTCCTCGCGATCCGGGCCGGCTCCGCGAGCATCACCGATCTGGTGCTGCGGGTCACCGACATCCAGGAAGAGTCCCTGTTCGTCGCCGACCTGGAACGCCTGTGTACGGAGGCCGAGCGGCGCGCGATCCCGGAGACGGGCGTCGAAGTGCCCGAGGACTTCGACGCGATCCGCTTCGAGAAGGTCAGCTTCTCCTACCACGGCGCCGACGAGCCGTCCCTGAGCGAAGTCGATCTGGTCATCCCCCGCGGCCGGACGGTGGCCCTGGTGGGCAAGAACGGCTCGGGCAAGTCCACCGTCTCGAAACTCCTCTGCGGCCTCCACCTGCCGGCGTCGGGCCGCGTCATGTGGGGAGACGCCAGCGCCGCCGACGCCTGCCGGGCCCGCATCTTCTCGCGCGTCGCCCTGGTCGCCCAGGACTTCCAGCGATGGCCCTTCACCGCCCGCGTGAACATCGGCATCGGCCGCAGCGGCGTCGCCATGGACGACACACTCATCGAAGCCGCCGCCGCCTACGCGGGAGCCGACGAAGTCATCAAAGGGCTCCCCCGCGGCCTGAGCACCCTCCTAGCCCGCGGCTACCGCGGCGGACACGAACTCTCCGGCGGACAGTGGCAGCGCATCGGTCTCGCCCGCGGCAAAGCCCGCGACGGGCAGGTCCTCATCGTCGACGAACCGACCAGCGCCCTCGACCCCGCCGCCGAACAGCGCGTCTTCGACCAGATCCACCGCCTCGCCGGCACCGGCCAGACCACCGTCCTCATCACCCACCGCCTCCACAGCGTCCGCCACGCCGACCTCATCTACGTACTCGACGAGGGCCGCGTCGTCGAACACGGCACCTTCGCCCAGCTCATGGACCCGGCCACCAGCACCGGCGCCTTCCGCGAGGCCTACGAACTCCAGGCCCGCCAGTTCACCGCCCCCTCGCTGCCGGCCCAGGGAACACCCGTCGAGCCCGCCACCGTCCTCGGCGAGGGAGAGGTGCCGTCATGACCCCGACCTCACCCGAGTCACGCATCTCCCTGGTCACCCTCCTCCTCACCACCGAGTTCGGCATCCAGCCCTCCTCCGTCGCGGCCGGCCCCTCCGGCACCGCCACCCAGAACTACATCGCCCGCGAAGCGACCTCCGGCCGCCACTGGTTCGCGAAGACCTACGCCCCCGGCACCGACCTCGAAAAGACCGAGGCCGCCGTCGCCCTCAGCGAGCACGCACGCCAATGCGGCGTCCCCGTCGCCCCCGCCCTCTACACGGCGACCGACAACCGCCTCATCGCCCGACACCGACATCTCGCGATGTCCGTCACCCGCTTCTTCCCCGACGCGGTCACCGCCGACGGCCGCCTGACCGGCCGCCGCTGGGAAGCCGTCGGCGACACCATCGGACGCCTCCACCGAGGCCTCGCCCGCCACGCCTTCGGCCCGCCCTCGCTCGGCCCGAGGGACAGATCCATCGACCCCACACGAAGCGCCACACGACTGGAACGCCTCCTGTCCTGGTACGAGGAGACTCCCCCGGCCACACCCTTCGAACGGTGGGCAGTGACCACCGCCCACGAAAAGCTGGCGCGCCTCCCGGAGGTACAGCAGCTCCTGGACAAGGCCCCGCGGACGATGACATCGCAACTGGTGCACGGCGACCTCTCCGGCCCCAACGTCCTCCTCCACGACGAGACAGTCGCCGCCGTCATCGACTTCCACCCACCCATCCGCCGATCCCCCGTCTGGGAACTCGGCCGCCTCGCCCTCGACCCCCGCACCGTGCTCAGCCAACCCGACTGGCCCACCGGCCTGGCCCGCCTCGCCGCCGCCTACCACCGCCGGCACCCGACCGTGAGCGCGGACGAACTCGCCGCCGTGGCACGGGTGACCGCCGCCATGCTCGCCCTCTCCGTCTACCCCCTCAACACCGTCGCCGAGGACCTCGGCCCCGTCACCCCGTCCCTGGAGGCCTACGCCCGAGCCCGCCACCAAGCCGCCGCGATCCTCCGCGAACGACTGGACGAGGCCGAGCACATCCTCCGCAACCACCTCACCTGATTCCCCCAAGCCCCCGCCGCCGCACCGGCGGGGGCCACCCTCCTCCGGCCTCTCGCCCGACCACTCACCCGCCCACCTACCCGCCCACCTACCCGCCCGTCGAACTCCGCGAGGATCCGACATGCCGCCTTCCCTCACCCACATCCGCACACTTCTCACCGCCTACCTCACCCGCCACCCCACCGAACGCCCCGCCCTCAACGCACTACTGGCCGCCCTGGACGCCCCCGCCGACCCCACACACCGCACCACTCTCCCCGGCCACGTCACCTGCGGCGCCGTCGTGATCGACTCCAGGGCACGCGTCCTGCACGTACACCACCGAGGCACGGGGTTGCCGCTCACACCCGGTGGCCACGTGGACGCCACGGACGAATCACTGCTGGCCGCAGCGCTGCGCGAGGTCCGGGAGGAAACAGGTATCCCGGCCGACCGCCTCGCCCTCACGCGGGAGTTCCGGGACGAACCGATCGACATCGACATCCACGCCATCGCAGCCACCGGTGACACCGACGCCGCCCAGGGCACCCCCTCACGCCCCTCCACAGCCGAACCCGCCCACCACCACTACGACTTCCGCTTCGTCTTCCACCTCACCGACGACACCCAGGCCCTCACCCTCCAGCCCGAAGAAGTGACAGCCGCGCAATGGCTCCCCTTCAACGACGTCTCCTCCCCCACCCTGCGGGCCAAACTCGCCGCATCCGGCCTCGACGGCACGATCCGCCCGTTCAACGCCGGCGCCGTGGCCGGACTGCGCATCGCCGACCTCCGGCCGTACGCCGTGGAGCACGCCACCGCCACCTCCGCCGCCCGCGTGCCCATCCCCGCACCCACCGCACCCACCGCACCCACTCCAGCACCCGCGGGGCCCCCTCCCGGCACCGTCCCCCACATCGTCGGCGCCCACCTCTACCTGGAACGCGACGGCCAGGTCCTCCTCGGCCGCCGCCACCCCGATTCCCCCTACGCGGGCGGGTTCCTGCACGTCCTGGCGGGCCACTGCGAGGCGGAAGCGGCGACCGCCTGCCTGGTCCGCGAGGCGTGCGAGGAGGCCGGGCTCGTGATCGACCCGGCGGATCTCGAACTCGTCCACACGGTGCACATGGTGGAGCCGGGACGCACGCCGAGGATCCAGCTCTTCTTCCGTGCTCGTCACTGGGAAGGCGTGCCGGAGGTGCGCGAGCCGGACAAGTGCGTCGGATGGCAGTGGTGGAACGCCAAGGACCTGCCCGAGGCGACCGTTGCCTACACGCGCGCGGCGGTCGAAGGCATCCAGGCCGGCCGCGGCTACACAGAGCTGGGGTGGACGCGTTGACCGACTTCGCCGCCGTGGGCCCCGCCTACACCGCGCACTCCCGTACGGCACGAGGCCGACTGCGCCACGACCTCGTCGCCCGCCGTCTGCTCTCCGAACTGCCCGCCCGTCCCGTACGGGTCCTCGACGCAGGCTGCGGCGACGGCGAGACGACCCTCAGGCTCGCCGCCGCCGGCCACCACGTCACCGCCGCCGACCCCTCCGCCGAGATGCTCGCCCAGGCAGCCCGGCGTCTGACCATCCACCCGGAACTCGCCGACCGCGTACGGCTCCTCCACGCCGGCATCGACGAACTACCCTTCCCTCACGAACGCTTCGACGCTGTGTGCTGCCATGGCGTGCTGATGTACCTGACGGACACACCGGGCGCGGTCGCGCGCCTGTCCGAGCTCGTGGACGCGGGCGGCCTCCTCAGCCTTCTCACCAAGAACCGGGCGTCCATCGGTTTCCGCGAAGCCCTTAGCGGCGACTACCCCACCGCAAGCTCCCTCATCGAACACGGCGCTGCCACGAGCGTCGGCAACCTCGGTCTCACCACGCGCGGAGACACAGCCGACGAACTCAACCGCCTCGCCACCGAGCAAGGCCTCACTCCCCTGGCCTGGCAAGGCCTCCGGATCTTCACCGACCACCACGACGACCACTGGGACCCACCCCCCGCCGTATACGCCCAGGCCCTGGAGGCCGAATGGGCCGCATCGACCCGCGACCCGTACCGACAACTCGGCCGCCTCCTCCACACACTGGCCCGCCGCGAACACGACCGACCTACCCCATGACGGGCCCCGCCAGAAAGCCGCCCCTCCTACCGGCACTCACAGACAGGTAGCGCTCATGTCCCGCCACCAGGACCCGCACCGCTCCCCCACCGACTGGGCCACGGACTTCCTCCGTCACCGCGCCGGCGACGGCTGCCCCATGTGCGCCAACGACTACGCCTCGGACGACATCGGCTGGGGCATCCTCCTCCGCCGCGGCGAAGCAGCCAACGCCTACCTCTGGCGAAGCGGCTCCGTACGCGGCTACTGCGTCCTCATCCACCGCGGCGCCCCTCACGTCGCCGAGCCCACCGACCTCCCCGACGCCGAAGCCGCCGCCTACTGGCGCGACACCCTCACCCTCGGCAAAGCGCTCACCACCCTCTACGAGCCGATGAAGATGAACTACTCCACTCTCGGCAACGGCGTCCCCCACCTCCACACCCACCTCTACCCCCGCTACTCCGCCGACACCGATCCCGCCCCCGGCGGCCCACTCCCCTGGCACTTCCTCACCAACGGCCGCCACGACGAGACCCTCCTGCAGTCCGACGCCTCCGCACTCCGACTCCTCCTGACGGAAGGAGGCGGTGCATGAGCGGCCCCAGCCGCCACACCGTTCCGGTCGACGTGCACCTCCTCGCCGTCCGCCCCGGCACCCATGGCCCCGAGGTGCTGCTGACCCGCCGCGCCGGCGACGTGTACGCGGCCGGCCTGTGGCACGCGCCCTCGGGCCACGTCGAACGAGAGACCGTCGTCGCCGCCCTCGTACGCGAGACGCTGGAGGAAACGGGTCTCCGCGTGGACCCATCCGACGTACGAGCGGCCGTCACGATCCACCACCGACCCCCAGGCGGCCAGGAACGCATCGGTTTCTTCTTCGAGGTCCACCACTGGCACGGCACACCCCGCATCGCCGAACCCGCCAAATGCGACGCCATGTCTTGGTTCCCCCTCACCGCCCTCCCCTCCCCCATGGTCGCCTACTGCCGCGCCGGCCTCGACGCCTACAACTCCGGCACCCCCCTCGCCCTCCACTTCCAAGCCCCCGACGACCCCATCGCCTACACCCCCGACCTCCACCACCTCCACCTCAACCGCCTCCACCTCATCCCGGCCCGAGCCTCACAGGTCCGGCCTCCCCTCCCAGGAGCTCCCTCCCCATGACACCCACCTCGGGCCCACTCCCCACCCCAAGCCCCGAACGCGAGCCCTCACCCACCAAGCTCCTCCCACCCGAGGAATACGCGGCCCTACTCCCCAAGGCGACCGTATTCGGCGCCCTCTTCTTCACCGACCTCAACGACCACCCCCTCCAGCTCCACTCCACCTACAGCCCCCAACACCCCTGGCAACTCCCCGGCGGCACCGCCGAACCCGGCGAACGCCCCTGGGAAACCGCCGTCCGCGAAACCACCGAGGAAACCGGCCTCCTCACCCCCGGCCCACCCCGCCTCCTCGCCGCCGTCTTCGGCCTCCCCGGCGCCTCCTGGCCCCTCGCCACCACCGGCTTCGTCTTCGACGGCGGCCGCCTGACCCCCCAACAAATCACCACCCTCACCCTCGCCCCCACCGAACACGACGAAGCCCGCGTCCTCCCCCTCGACCAATGGCAACCCCTCATGCCTCCCAGAGACTTCGCCCGCCTCTCCGCCATCGCAAAGGCCCGCCGATCCGGAGTCGCCACCTACTTCGGCAACTGGGACTGGGACCCCCAAGACGAGACCGCCACGGCACGCGGAGAGTCCTGAGGTCCGCCGCCCCATCTCCGCCCCTCTATCGACGGCAGATCCAGTAGCCCTCCCGGGATCGGGGTGGCCCCGTCGAAGTTCACGCGCATGGATCGAGGATCCCGGGGCGTCCGGGCAGGGAGCGACTGGTTGCAGAGGATGTCGGGCGCCTCGGTCATACCGGCACCATGCCATGGGAGAGGCTTTCCAATTCCCCCTGGGTATGGCCTACTTGAACGGTGGGGGACGGTTCGGAACGGGGATACGGCCAGGAGATCGACGAGGACGGCTCGGCGTTCGCGCTCGTCCTGCAACGGTCCGGCGGGCTCATCGCGGTCCGCAGCATGATGCAGCTGTGTTGGATCGGGTTTCTGACTCTGCCGATCGCGCAGCTCGCTGACGACATCGCGGCGGGCACGCTGCCGTGGACGTCGGTCGCGCTCGTGCCGATCGGCGCCGTGATGAGCCTCTTGGCCCTGGAGCTGGAGCGAGAGGTCAGCCTGCACTCGCGGCTGCGCATCCAGCTGCCGCTCGCCGCCGGCAAGGAGCCGGAGGACGGGACGTACGTCCTGTATCTGCGTCCGTTCGGGCAGGACCTCCGGCTGTTCGCCCAGGACCGGGTGATCACCAGGAGCGGTATCGCGTTCGGCGCCTGGTTCAACTTCGGTGATCCGGACAGCGAGTTGACGAAGGAAGAGCGGGTGATACGGCCCTTCCGTCGCCTCGGGAAGGTCGTGGGGGTGGGGAGGCCTCGGGAGCGCTACCCGTTCCCGGGCGCCGAGCGCTTCTACCTCGGCAGGGAGTGGAAGCCCACCGTCCGCAGGTTCATGGAGCGGGCGCGTCTGGTGCTCCTCGTGGCCGGTGTCGGCTCGGAGAGCGAGTCGGCCAAGGGCACGTTGTGGGAATACAGCGAGGCCGTACGCCTCCTCGATCCTTCCCGCATCGTCCTGCTCGTCTGCGGTGACGAGCACGAGTACGAGCGGTTCCGCTCCCAGGCCGCCGCCTGGTTCGCATGCCGCCACGCCGAGGACGGCAACTTCCCCGAGGCCCCCGACCTCCCCCCGTACCCCTCGCTCCACGACCCGCGACGAGGGAGGCGGAAGCGCCCCCTTCGTGGCGTCGTCCGCTTCGGCCCCGACTGGAGCGCGTCCTTCGTCAGCTTCGACTCCACGGCGGAGCCCGGGGCCACGGAACGGGCACGCTGGAAGGCCGTCGTACGCCACCGCCTCAACCCCCTCCTGGCGGATCTGGAACGGCAACTCCCCGGCAGTGCCCGCTACCCCGACGCGTACGACAGCCGCATGCAGATCCGGTGGGGTTCCTTCTGGGTTCGATTCGGCCTTCCCGGCTTCGTCGTGCTCTTCCAGCTCCTCTTCCCCGGGCGCTTCTCGGCGGCGACCGTGGTCATCTTCTGCTGGCTCGGCCTCTGGGTCGCCGGCAGCTACGGGCAGATGGCGGCGCGGGCCAAGAACGCGAGTCTCGACGAGGTGAAGGTCGTACACGGCCCGGAGGCCGAAGAGAACGCGCCGGCGGCCGTCGACTGGGCGGACCGGGAGACTCCCCCGGTCCGCTGGCCCACCGGTAAGTGGAATCCGACGACACCGCACCACACCAGATGGCGAGCTCAGATCCACGGGTCTCTCGCCGTCGCCACCGTCTGCCTGGCCTACCTCCTCGTGGGAGCCGGACGCGGTCCCCTGGGCATCCTGTGGACCGCCCTCGTCTGCCTGCTCCCGTTGGCACTCGACTTCGCCTTCTTCGCCCGCTCCCAACTGCTGTACGCGGAGCGCGAGATCACCCCGTCCGACGTCACCAGAGAACCCTGCGTCCTCTACATGCGCCCCACGCGCGAGGACCTCCTACCTCGCGCGACAGGCAGCGCCCCCCTCGCGAAGATGCCCGTCGAGCGGGCCCTCACCGAGATCTTCCGCGTCTACGGTCTCTTCGTGGCCGTCAGAGGACCCGAGGAAGCCGGCCCCGACGGCGACGGAAGGCTCCCCTGGGCGGCCCGCCTCAGACTTCCACCCCACAACTGGCAGGCCACGGTCTCCGAGCTGCTCCCGCACAGCGCCCTCACGGTGATCCCCGCGGCTGACTCCCCCGAGACCCTCTGGAAACTGACCGAAGCCGTACGCCTCCTCAAGCCCACCCGCCTGGTCCTCCTCGTCCACACCGACCGGCCCGGCTGGGAGCGGTACTGCCGACTCGCCGCTCAGGCGCTCGGCCAGTCCCGCAAGACGCGCAGGCTCCGTCCGTCGGCCCTCAGCTCCTGCGTTCCGGATGCCCCGCAAGACGACACGAAGGGCACCGCGGGGGCGAAAGACAAGGACGACACACACCACGAACCCGCGCCGGACGCGACCCTCCACGGCCTCATCCACTTCACGAACACCTGGGAACCCCGGTACATCGACTTCCGCCACCCGACACCACTCACACCGAACGACATCCGAGCCCGCGTCCACAAGGCCCTGACCGTGCCACGCGCCCGCCCCTGACCCCGCCCGCACCCACACCCGCGTCCCGGCCCCGCCGACGGCCCCACCCCGACCAAACGCCACCCCACTCCGGGCCCATTCACGGCACCATGCGCACATGAGACTCGGCATCACCGGCCACCATGGCCTGCCCCCCGCCATCGAACCCAGGCGGTAGTCGTCCACCACACCGGGCTCGACGCCTCCGGCTCCCACGCCCACATGGCCGGCAGCGAACTCCTCGTCGACCACGTCGACGAGGAGTTCGCCGTCTGGGACGGCCACATCGCCCGAGGCCCCGGCGGCACCGCCGACGTCGTGACGTACGCCCAGCATCAGCAAGTCCCCGTCCGGGCCGGGTGATCTGGCCGACGGGTGCCGCCCGCGGCTGAGAGCCAGGCAAGGCCGTCAGGTTGTCCGTCGCGGGTACCAGAGCCGTCCCCGAGCGGCGGGGCGAGGTACGCGTACACCGAGGGCTGGCTCAGGAGCGCCTCACGCGGAGTTCCTCAACGCGATGAGCACCTGATTCACCAGCGCCCTGACGTACGACGGCGGCGGGACGTCGGTCATGTCGATGACGGTGGCGACGGTGCTCGCCTGCCGGTGCATCACGTCGTCGCCGGGATTGCGGTACTCACCCAGGCTCTTGAGGTACTTGGTGTCGGTCAGGCCCAGCTTCACCGAGCTGAGGATCCCCGCGTACCCCTTCTGTCCGAACAACGGCGGCACGTGGTCCATGACGGCGCGGATCAGCACGAGGCAGGAGTACGGGTGACCGGCGGCGTGGTTGCTGTTGAGCTCGCCGAGGAGGCCGAGCAGCTTGTCGACCTTCCACGGTGACGCGGAACCGGCGGCTTCGAGCTCGTCGAGGAGGTTCTGGCTGATGTACATGTCCGGTGTCGGTTCCTCCGCGGGTACCGGGATGCCCTGGAACTCGGTGAAGTCGGGCGCGGGACCGCGTACGGCAAGCTGCCCGCGCTCCCACTTGCGGACGAGTTCGCATGTGGCGGTCACGTACTCGTCGAGGCTCGTGGCACCCCGCACCGCGTAGACGCTGCCGGTGATGCCGCGCCGCCACCCCGCCGGACCACGGGAGGCGCCGGCGGGCCCGATGGAACGCGTCGCGGGCTCGCTGTCGAGCAGCTCGGGAAGCCGGTCGATGAAACTCTCGGGCATCCCGCGGTGAACTGCGGCGAGTTCCCGGCTGTCCAGCACGGCCTGGCTCATGCCACTGGGGTCCAGCACGATGGAGTTCTGGAGAGTGATCATGTCCTGCACCACCAGCAGGAACGGCTCGGCCAGCAGCGGCCGCAGCTCCCGCAACGGCAGAGCGGCCGCGACCGTCAAGCCGATCCTCTCGTCCGCCTGGAGCCATCCGGTGCGGGTGGTGAAGCCGTAGAACACCGACCCCACCCCGGCGCTGCCCACGATGGGAAGGCTCGCCAGAAGCGTCTCGGCGTCCTCACCGCGGCGCTCGTACACCGCCTGCACGTAGTGCCACGTCGGCCACTCGCCGGTCTGGACGTACGCGTCGGCGATCGTGGACAGGAACCGTTCCTGTGACGGGTCCAGCGAGACGGACCCGAGGTCGTGCGTGTACAACGAGGTCTCCTGAGCAGAGGGTGAGAGTACGTTCGGAAGTCTGCTGGATCCCCCCGCCACTGACCACGGGTTTGACCGACGACGATCACGCCTGAAGACGACAGCGGCAACAGTCGATTGACCGATCGTCAACCCTCCGCCACCCGCCCCGCCTCCCCTGACCTGCGCCTTCCCACTCCGAACCCATCTGCCGCCACAAGGCTCCGCTAGATACAACGCGTGGACAGACAAGATGATCACCCCAGCACAGCCGCTTCCCCGCCTCAGCGCATCACGAAGCCCCTCTCCTCGATCCCCACGGCTCCTCGCGCGCTCCCCCTGCTCGGGCACGCCCTGCCCCTGCTCCGGGATCCGCTGGCGTTCCTGAACTCCCTCCCCGCCGTCGGCGATCTGGTCCGCATCCGACTCGGCCCCCTCTCCATGATCGTGATCTGCGACCCGGAACTGACCCGACGAGCCCTGCTCGACGACCGCGCCTTCGACAAGGGCGGCCCGCTGTACGACCGGCTCCGCGAGGTGATCGGAGACGGCGTGGTCTCCTGCCCCCATCAGGCCCATCGCAGGCTACGGCGACTCTCCCAGCCGGCCTTCCACCAGGCCCGGCTTCCGGACTACGCACGCATCATGACCGACTGCGTGCGCAAGACGACGGACTCCTGGCGCCCGAACCAAGTCCTGGACATCCCAGCCGAGATGATGACGACCAGTTCCCGGATCATCACGGCCACCCTCTTCTCCGACAGCCTGCCCGCGACCGCGCACAGCCAGCTCGTCAGCGATGTCACCACCGTGGTCAAGAGCCTCTACCAGCGCATGTTCCTGATCCCGCCCCTGGACCGCCTGCCCACCCCCGGCAACCGCGCCCACCTCGCCGCCCGCGCCCGCCTCCACGCCACCGTCGAGCGGATCACCACCGAACGCCGCGCCGACGGCACCGACTACGGCGACCTCCTCTCGGCCCTCTTGGCGGCCCACGACCCCGAAGACGACCGCCCCGGCATGACCGGCGCCGAAATCAACGACACCATCGTCTCCTTCATCCTGGCCGGCATCGAGAGCACCGCCGCCACCCTCTCCTCGGCCCTCGACCTCCTCGCCCGCCACCCCGAAGTCGAGCAGCGCCTCCACACCGAGGTCGACACCGTCCTACGCGGCGCACCACCCACCCACGCCGACCTTCCTCACCTCCCCTTCACCGAGCACGTCATCAACGAAACCCTCCGCCTCCGTCCACCCGGCTGGTTCTTCACCCGCGTCGTCACCACCGACACCCCCCTCGGCGACCACCTCCTCCCCGCCGGCACCACCGTCGCCTACAGCCCCTACCTCATCCACCACCGCCCCGACCTCTACGACAACCCCCACTCCTTCTCCCCCGACCGCTGGTCCTCCCCCCACCCCCAACCACCTCGCCACGCCTTCCTCCCCTTCGCCGCCGGCGCCCGCAAATGCATCGCCGACTCCTTCAGCATCACCGAAACCACCCTCGCCCTAGCCACCATCACCTCCCACTGGCGCCTCCACCCCCTCCCCACCCACCCCGGCCGCCTCACCCCCGCCGTCTCCCTCGAACTCCGCAACCTCCACATGCGCGCCCACCCACGCACCCCCACCCACACGCACACCCCTACGATGGAGTCCCCCTGACGGCCACCTATCGGCCGGGACTTGTCGCGCCGGCTTCAACCTGGTGATGCTGGACTCGGACACCGCAGGCTGTGTTTTCGCATGGATCAAGAACAGCGGCGAGCTCGAAGCAGGGAGCCGAAGCACCCTGCTTCGCTGCATCTCCCGCCTAGACCGGGTCATACCTGTACTCGGCGAGGCGGACACCCCTCACTACTGGCACCGACTGCACGAGATGGCTCAACTTGCCGCAGATTCCCCACAGGCGGCCACCAAATGAGAAGACCTCGAAGGGCTGTCCCTTTAACGTTCTTTGGGGCGGCGCGGACGAGCCGAGTACTGTTCGGCGCGGAGTCCCCCACGGGCGGCCTCGTTTCGCAACGTCGCTGCCTTCGCGCCCTAGCGCCCGCACCACCCGGTGGAAGTGGCGCGGGGTCACGCCAATGAACGGAACTATCCAGGCCGGCTCCGATGCCGTGATCCCCCCGGCACAACAGAGGTCATCTGCGACCGGCACCAGCCGGGGGCGATCTCAGTTGAGGAAGTCCTTCCAGAACGGCGCGAACGCCTGCGCTGGCCAGGGCGCGCCCTCGTCGACCTCGACGAGCTCACGGTCCATGTAGTCGGCCGGATCCTGGGCGTAACAGATAATGTCGGTTCCCCACACTGACAGGACCGGATGTCCCAGGGTCTCGCGACCCGCAGGTATGAAGCGGTGTGCGTAGACAGGAATGAGTTTCGGAGCTCGTGCGCGTACCCCCTGGGGCTACCTCCATGGCCCCTTCATTTGAGGTGGGACGTGCCCCCAGGGCCGGATGCCAGCTGCCATGAGCGACGTGGCCCAGCACTCGTACCGGCCACTCCAGCCGCTGGCACAGGTCGTCCGCATCAGCGTGCCGCCAGTCGGGCCAAGGCGGCTCCCACCTTGCGGCTTCCTCCGGGGGGGGGGAGCCAACCCGCAGCCCCCAGGAAGGCCCGAGGCTCCAGGGAGGCAGGTCGCCTCGATCTTAAGATGACCCTGCTTCAGTGACCTCAGAGCGACTCCCCATGATCTGTCCCAACATCGGGTCAGGCCAGCTCGACGAATCGGTGGACGCGAAAGGACGTCAGGTCATCGGGTTCGATGCTTGCCGAGTCCACCCGGTAGCGTCCAGCGGCGAGTTCGAGAGCGGTGCTGTCTGCGAGTGTCCCGACCTCGGTGCCGAAGTAGGCGGCGTCGAACATGACGAGCTCGCCAGTGGTGCTCAGTACGGGTCCTTCCTCCCACGCGGCGGTGGCAAGTCCAGCCCGGATGATGTCCGCGACACCGTCCTCGCTCTCCGCGTAGTACCAGCGGACGAGGACTCGATGCTCGGGAAGGTAGGCGGTGGAGAGAGGTTCGTCCCCGAGGACCAGTGCCTCGGCTCCGTCAGGCAGTGCGAGGACTCCGACGAGATCCATCACCTCGCAGGCCCGGTCGTAGTCGCCCTCCGTTCCCGACCAGTGCGGCAGCGCGGTACGTGGAACCACGATGAACGGGCCGCCCTCCGTCTCCAGCCACGTCAACGACATGCCGCCTCCAGCTTCAGGATCTCTGTTCCGTGGCGCCAGCGTATGTGCCGGGTCGGACAAGGCTCATGCCTGTGGTGGTCGAGGTGCGTGGTGACGGGCCCAGGGTCGTGACCATCCCTTGCAATCGAACGATGCCGCTACCCTCCGCGACGGCTCCCCAAGATCTGTGCCAGAACCAAGTTTCAGGAACGTGCATTGCCCAGAGCCAGGAACGGCTTTCCTCCTAGGAAAGTGATGTCCCTGAGTTTGAGGAACGTCCGGATCCTTGCTTCAGGGCCATGCCTCTGCCGAGGGGGGCGAGGACGTCCTGTCACTGGGCAAGGGCAGACTACGCGCATGAGTGATAGGGCCAACGCCATCCGCCACGGGCTCGGTCTGACCTGGGTGGATTCCATGGGTGGACCGCTGATCGTCGTTCCCGTGTCCGCGCTGCACCAGTGGGGCGGCTGCACCGAGGACGGTGTGATCGTCGGTGGCACCGACGAGCCAGACGACTACGACCGAGCCTGCGCGGTTGAGGACTACGCCGAAGCGATCAGCCTGGGCGACGCTCGCCCTGCGTCCGCGCTGGTGCTGGGAGACGAGCCCGCCACCACCTGCTACCTGCCCGAGCGGAGGATCTTCCTGCGGTGGCTGGCCGCTGACTCCGACGTCGAACTTCTCGCCGCCGCAGAGGACGTCCTGAGTGACCCCGCGACCCCGTGGGAGGTCTGCGGGGTCTGGGATACCGATGGCCCTGCGGTCCTCATGGATTCTGCCGAGGCCGGCAAGGACCTCGGCGTGCCCTACCCCGACGGCAGAGGACAACCGGACGAGGCCCCGGTTGTTGTGCCTGCAGGGCGATGGGAAGTCCGTGCCTACCAAAAGACCGGTGAGTTCCCCTGGGTTGGTGTAGTCCAGCTCCTCCCCGCCGCCACTCATCCGATACCTACCGCTTGACCCCCGTACTGTCGGAACAGAAGCAGTCGGACACAAGCTGATAGCCCACGACCTGACCGCGCACCTGCTGGGGTGTCCACCGCTCCCGGCGCGGCACCACGGACACGTGTTCCTACTTTTCGCCGACATCTGCCGGGCGGGACCACCGCGGTCGTTCCCGGAACCCGTCGACAAACGTTCCTGCTTCTGACCTACGCAGCCTCAAGGCGTCAGGGCGCGCTGCCGAGCCGTCCGGAGGCGCCCTCGCCCATGACGTCCCACTCGCTCTGGAGCTCGACGCCGTGCCACCGCGCGAGACGGCTCTCGTCGGGCTGGAGCGCGAGCAGGAACCTGCGGTCGTTCTCGGAGGAGAGCCCGGCTTCGACCGACAGCCTGCCGCCCGTTTCGGCAGACTCGGCCTAGCTGTCCCCGGACCGACTACGGCCTACCCGGCCCTTCCTGGAACTCCACCCGAGGCGCCGCAGGCCCTGCCGCGACCGCTGCCCGATAGCGCTCATCGACCAACCGCACGAACGCGCGGTCCCGGCGATCGCCGGCCTCCATGGTGCGGCGCCAGCCGGGCCCTTCGCGTTCCCATTGCTCTCGCGCGATCTCACCGCGGAAGTGTCCGTCGAGCTTCACCGCGAGTTTCTCGCTGGACAAATGGCGGATACGGAAACGCTGCAGCAACTCGCCGAGCGCGAGCGACGTGATCAGATGCTGCTGATGCCGCTTCAACGTCACGGGCGCAACCGGCGGTGACCACGCCTGAAGCAGATCCGGGTCACTCAACGCCAGCGTCGCGAGCTGCAAATGGCTGTCTCTGATGGCCTGTTCATTACTCGTCCACGCCTGCCGAACCTGGTAGAGCAGCGAGAATGCCACGCCGGCCAGCGCAACAGCCGACAGCACGACGGACACAGCCCCGTACGCCTGGCTGATGTCGCTGAGCTGCCCCCAGTCAGCACTCGCCGGAGCCAGAACCTCCAACACGAACGGCGTGGCAACGATCAGCCCCAGCAGCCCCACCCCGGGCAGGCCGTACACGAAGGCCTTCCCCACCCACCGCCAACGCCGCTCCCCACCACTACCCGCCATCACACGCCCCCCGAACGCCGGCCGCCGGTCCGCTGACCACAATGAAGCCGGCATGCACCCCTCGCAAGGGGCACTGAGCTCTTTCAGCGTGGCCACTGATCGAGTGACGCAGGCCGAGTCAGGATGGGGACCGCAACGCACAAGGCTCCCGTGCCGTTGAGGGAGGTGTTCGAAGTCTCAACCCACCGGCACAGGAGCCCTGTTGGTTCCCCATCCTGCCGCACTCGACCTGCCTCATGCTCTGGTCGAGTGGGTATCCATGCTCATCGTCACCCGTGAGGGTGACCGCCGCTGCAAGCTGCCGCCCCACCAGCGGGCCCTCGTGGGCCTGGTCTACCTTCGCCGGCACGACACGCTCGCGCAGATCGCCGCCGGCTTCGGCATATCCGTCGGCACCGCCCACGCTTATGTCCAGGCCGTTGTCCAGCACCTGTCCGGCCGGGCACCGGGCCTCCTGCGGGTCCTGCGCGAGGCCGATCCGGACTACGTCCTGCTCGACGGGACGCTCGCCGAGTGCGACCGGGTCGGCGACAGTCGGGCGGACTTCTCCCAGAAGCACCGCCGCCACGGTATGAACGTGCAGGTCGTGGCCGACCCCGCGGGAAATCTGCTGTGGATCTCACCCGCGCTGCCCGGCCGCACGCACGACCTGACCGCGGCCCGCGTCCACCGCATCATCCGGATCTGCGAACGTCAGGGCGTCCCCGTCCTCGCCGACCGTGCCTACATCGGGGCCGGGCCCTGGGTGACCACACCGATCAGACGGCTCCCGAACCGGGACCTCACCACGACCCAGCAGACGATCAACCGGGCCTTGTCAGCGGCGCGAGCACCGGTCGAACGGAGCGTCGCGCGACTCAAGTCCTGGCGCATTTTCCGCAAAGCCCGCTGCAGCCCCAATCGCATGACCGTCATCGCCGCAGCCGTTCTCACCCTGGAGCGTCAACGCTGAAAGCGCTCACTCATCCCAGCCGATCTCCGACCACGCTGAACGCAGCAACGCCAGGCATCGGCGATACTCCCCAGTCCGCGGCGCGGGTCACCCACGAGGTCCAGGTCGGCCGGATCACCCCACGTCGCCGCCCCTGCCCGGACCACCGTCCATGTCCCGGCTCTCCCCCTCGCCGGCGGAGACGGCCGGAGCGGCCTCCCCCGCCGCCGCGCTCCTGGCCTTCCGCTGCGCCTGGAGCGCGGACTTCGCCGCAGCGGCGCTCCGCTCGATCTGCTCCTTCAGCAGGCGTATACGAGCTTCCCTCTCAGCGCCGGTCAGACCCGTCAACCCCAACCTGGCATCGCGTTCTTCCTGGGACACCGCACCCTCCTACCCTCGGCCCATCTCGACACGTCGATCCGCATCCAGCCACCCAGACGCGCCGACCAGTCACGGCAACCATCCATCACACCAGCAGCGGGGTCAGACGGGCGGCCGCAGGTCACTCTCGCTGATGGTGTACGTCAGTGAGGGGTAGGGGTAGGTGAAGTCCGTTTCATTGTTCTCACGACGGCGCAGTCGGTAGAACTCCTTCTGCTGCTCATCGTCAGCCGGCATGAGCCGCTCACCCCCTGCAAGATAGGCAATCTCGTCGCGAAAACGGACGAACGTCCTCGACGTTCGGAACGTCACACCCAACCACTCGTTATCCTCAGCCCCGACCGGCCCCTCCAACACAATCTTGTGCCTGAGACTCCGATTCGACTCGACCGAGAACGCGACGACACCGTTGTGCGCAAGGTCGATCTCGAAGTCCTCACCACCGGACCCCTTCGACTCGAAGATCAGCTTCCTCGGCGGACCGACCTCAGGGCGTCGATAACAGGAGAAAACGGCGATGAACGACTCGTCTGCCAGATCGAGAGCCTGGTCGGAATGGCTACCCATCCTCCTGTACGCGTTCGTGTAGCTCTCGATGAGCGCGTTGTTGAAGCCGACCGGAATCGACAGTCGCTCTTGAATCTGCCGCGCCAGCCGTTCGTGCACGCCGCGAAATCGCTGCGCCGGACTGCCGTATCGCGTGGTCGTACGCACGAGAGGTACACCACCCGCCTCGTCGACCTTGGCGAGGACGGCACCACGCCGCCCCTTGCCTACGTCCTCCAGACGAGCCGACGCCGACAGCTCCTCGAAGAGACTTCCCTCCACTGACAAGGCGCAGGAGAGGACGTGATCCGAGATGCTAGACCCGAGGGGCAACATAGTCTCCCGTGTTCATACTGAAGAGGAACTGGTCGCCGTAATCGATGAACGACGAGGTCCTGTTCTCCTCGGCGTACAACCTGCGCAGCTCGTCCATTCCGGCCGGCGTGGGCGCCTCCAACTTCACCCATGCACCAGCCGCTTGAAGGAACGTCTGGCCGTCTTTGTGAACGGCTTCGGTCTTCGAGCAGCGCACCACGTACCCCAGGCGCGTCGGGAGCAATTCGGCGTCCAGCGCTGCGGGTCGGATTTCGTGCGTGTACAGACGGTTGACGGACAGCGGCATGAAGAAGACGGAGCCGGGATACAGGGTCAGGGTGAACTGCGAAGGCAGCTCGGCCCTCTCACACCCTTCGACCGGCTCCTTCAGGCGAAAGTGGAGCTTGGTCAGCCCGCTTGCACCCTTCACGCCGAAGTCGAATGGCTCTCCCGGCAGAGGCTCCAGCTCGTCGAGCCCGTCGTAGAAGGTGCAGAAGGCCATGACTCCGTTGACGGGCATGTCCTTGGTCTTGTCTGCGTGGGCCGAGATCTTGGCTTTCGACTGCTTGCGCTCAGTCGTAGCGAGGGTGTTGTGGTAGATCTGAGCGAGGACATGATTGAGCGGCGCGTGATTCCGGAAGACGGTGGCGGCCTCACGGTTCAGATCCTCGACAATGCTCGTGTCGGTCGGACCAAAGCCCTCCGTCGGACCCGAAAGGTTCGTGGAACACCGGAGCAGCCGGAAGCGCAGTTCGTCACCGTCTCGCGTGACCGGCGTCAGATAGATTCCGCTGCGACGGGCCGTCCCCGGCTTGGTGGACTCCGTCAGGGACTGGAAGACGTGCTCCGCACTGATCCGTCCAAAGTGGTCGGCATCGGGCTCGAAGAACTGGCGGTAGTACACGCCGGCACCGTGCACGCGGACGGGAACTCGACCTAGACCGACGAGGGGCCACGTCTGCCCACCACCTTCGCCGTACCCTTGCGTGAGCTCTCGGATGACGAACACCCAAGCAGCCGCCAGAAGTTGATCCGTGTCCATCTCCGACAGATCACCGCACACATAAACGTTCTTCTGCCTGAGGTCGACCGAGCCGGAATCAAGGTCATCCGGCGTGACAACGACCCCGAAGAACTCCCTGACCAAGTCCATGTCCTTCAAGCGCGAAGGCACGATCAGGACATTGCGCGCATCCTCAATGCAGGCTTCCGTCGGCTCTGTTGTGTGCATCGGCCCGTACCCGCCCCATTCGCAGCTCTCGGATGGATTCATCCAACCCATGGACATGGCAACGGCCCGCGCTCTCTCATTCGCGCTGCGAAGAACCAATGAGAGTTGACGGACCGTTGAACCTTGATGCTCTCACGGGGTTCGACAGCGAGCAACGGGCGACTTGGCGCACCTGGAGCCCGGGTGCCACACACGACCTAAGAGGTAGTCTCAACTGGCTGATCACTGGGCTGGCGGCCGCGATGGCGACCGTGGAGCATCTGACGCCGGGATGGGTTGTGGGAGTTGCTCCAGCGGGTGGCTCCGCCCGCTCCAGTACGACCCCAGGGCGGTGTCCGGCGAAGGTCCTGATCCGCTACCGCAGGCTGACAGCCTGACCGGCGAGCCCTCCGGACTGGGATGATCCCTGCCATACCCCGAATACCCCAAGAGGGCTTGCTTCCCGCACAGGCGGCACACACCAACGAGGAACGCCATGACCGACTACCTGGCCGCCACCATGGCGATGCTCGGCCCGGACCAGAACCGCTACGCGGACCCCACCGCCTGGGACCGGCTCCACGCACAACTCGACACCCGACTGCCGACCGACTATCAGGCCCTCGTGGACGCCTACGCTCCTATCGACCTCAACGGACACCTGCGCCTGCTCCATCCCGCGACCGAGCGATGGAACCTGCGCCAGTGGATCGCGGACACGGTCCGGGCCTGGAACGACGTGCCCTGGAATGAACTTGACCTTGACGCCGATGACGATCCCCGTGTGCTGTTCGGACTCACGGAACTGAGCTTCGGCACCCGCAACGGACTGTGGCCGATCGCCAGCACCGACCGAGGCGAGACGATCTTCATCATGGCCGTGGACGACATGACCCCTTGGCTCTTGGTCGAAGACGGCGAAGGCGGTTGGGCACGGTACGACATGAGCTTCGCCGAATGGCTCTACCGCTACCTCATCGGTGAAGACATGACTGGCCCCAACACCTCCGCCTTCTACCCCGGCCCGGTACAGCTGTGCCGACTTCCGATGTCTGCCGACGAACGGCCGGAACCGTGGAGCGGGCCGGACCGCGGCATGTAACCCTTCCGCCACGGCAGCGACAGGCGACCACCGGTGCCCGCACAGCCAAACGAGATGACCTCTAAGGCCCCCCCGCGACCAGGCCGACACGAGGCGCCGGTCGGTCGACGTTCACGGGCTAGCTGCGCCGCCCGGCATCGTCATTTCGCCCTCGACGCCCTCGGAGGCCTCAATGTCCTCCGGCTCCCAGCGCAGCAGGTCGCCCGGCTGGCATTGGAGTACGTCGCAGAGCGCGGCGAGGGTCGCGAAGCGGACCGCTTTGGCTCGGCCGTTCTTGAGTACGGCCAGGTTAGCGGGCGTGATGCCTACGCGGTCCGCGAGCTCACCGACAGACATCTTGCGCTTGGCGAGCATCACGTCGATGTCGACGGCGATGGGCATCAGATGACCTCGTCTAGCTCGGCCTGCATGCGGGTGGCTTCACCGTCGCGGGCGACGGCCTGCGCGAGCAGCATGCGCAGTACGAGGACGATGAGCGCGACACCCAGGATGGCCACACCGATCCCGGCCATGATGACGGTGACGCCCGGGTCTTCCCGCTGACCGGGCGCGTTGATGGCCGTGACCGCGAACCACACGAGCGCCGCCGCCACGATCGCGCCGATGACGCCATCCACGTACCGGAATGCCGCGTGCGAGAACACGGTCCCGCGCCGCACCATCGCCACGAGGCGCCACACGCACACCATCGCGACCTGGGCAGACACCATGCCCAGGATCGTGACCAGGCGCAGCGGCGTAAGCGGCAGTGACCCGTCCTCGGGATCGGTGGCCAACGCCCACACCATCAAGACCTGTACGAACACAGTGCCGGTCAGCACCACGACGAGTACGGCGCGCAGCGCGCCCACCGCCAGCTTTCCCATGCCTCAGCCCTCCATCGACCTTCGATGGGAATCTATCGATTCTCGATAGATCAAGCAAGGGGTGGACGCACTGCCGGCTCGAACCTGCACGAAGCGCCCCACCACCCGCTCACACAGCAGACGGGCCCGCCCTCGAATGAGAGCGAGCCCGTCGCCGCAGGCCGTACATCCGCACAGGCCGCGTGAGGCCCGGCTAGGAGCGCTGCCTAGAGACCGGGGAAGGCCACAGATCAGTGGACGCCGAAGTGCGTGTACTCCGCGCCGTACTCCCAGCCCGCGTCCGAGCACGACCCGGTGAAGATCGTCCCGTACACGGCCGGAACGCCCGACACCGAACAGTGCGACGTGAACCCGGCGCCGCCCTCGGAGAAGCCCCCGATCCCCACACCGTCGTGGGCGAGCGCGGCACCTGCCCCACCCAGCAGAATGCCGACAGCCAGGACAGACGCGGCCAGAGAACGCATAGCTACTCCTCGAAATCTCGGAATGACGTGCCAGAAAGTGCCCGTCGCGCGGTCAAACGCCACCGCCCCACAACGAGACACGGCGTCTCACTCCAATGCCGGATATCGAATCTCTGCCCCACCCAACCGCAGAAACGATCTTCTCCAACAGCCCGTTGAAAATCCCCCCTCGTTTCGATGACCTGGCCATTCACCCCCCAAGCCGTTCTCTCAACGCCCTGTGCACGCTGCTTGCGACGACGCCCCCCGTACACGAATTACACCGTTGGTGTGAGCCGCTTGGCGGGGCGACAAGGCCCACCGCTTCGAAATGAGGACCTCGGCCGCCCTGGACGCCCTGGACGCCCTTCCAAGGCAACGGCTGCCCGCCGCACCCGTCACGCGGGCCGCAGGACCTGATCAGGCTCTGCGGAAGCTGCCGCGGCGAATTCGACGAAGCCCATGTTGCCGAGCGTCACGGTCGTATGGACCGCGTGCACAGCGGCGGGGACGGTTCGGAACTCCCGGGGCTCCGGCGACTCGATGAGCTCCTGGTAGTAGACGGGATCAAGGTCGCCCTCGTCCTCCCAGACGGTCGTCAAAGCCAGCAGCCCTCGTACCGGCGACTCCATCGTGCGGCGGTCGGCGAGGAAGACAACGCTCAGATACTCGTCTTCGTCGACTGCGGCAAGAACCTCATCGACTGTCGCCCCCGACCAAGCAGGCGCATCAACCACCTGCACCCTCGCGGGAAACTCACCAGCCGGCCCCCATGGCCGGCGCAGCTCCCCGACCACCGCATTCCACGACTCGTCGTCGTTGAAGTCGGTCCTGATCACGAGAGCGTCGAACATGTCACGTCCGACGATCACAGGCAGCGCTCGCTGAAGGCCCTCCGGCGACGTCATGGCCTGGACTCTCCCACGCCGCACCGACAACAGCCCTTCCCCGAGCGTCGCTCCGTGTCGAGTCCGCGACCGGTGTCGTGCCTGCCCGGGCCGGGTATGCCCGCCCCGGCGACATCCAGCGGCGCGGGGGCGAAGGGCGGGGGGCTGCAATGAGGAACCGGAGCGTGGACAAAGGCTGTTTGGGCCTTGGGCTGGTTTTTCTGCCCTTTACCCTCGGGCTCGCGTTTGTGCTGGTGATGGCGGCTTGGCGGCTCGGGCGCTTCCTTTGGACCAGGGGCGGGCCTCGGCTCGCCGAAGGCGACCCGGCAGCGTGGGCCGCTCTTGGAATGGTCCTCTTCCTGGGGGCGGTGGTCGCGCTCATCTATTGGCACGCCGGCCGGGACGGCGGACCCAACCCACGTCCTGGACGGGTCGTTTACCGAGGGGAGGACAGGTACTGGGAAGCCGACCCGATCGAGTACCCACCCCAGCGGAGAGCGAACGACAACCCTCCCCCGCCCACCGCTTGGCCGGACCGCACCGAATGATCAAGGACCGGATGTACGACCGGACCGGCCTCGGCTCGACGCGGAGGCGAAGCCTGCTGGTCTCATGGCCGGGCCGTCAAGGGGTCTGTTGGAGGCGCTCCGCGGCCTGGGCTGGGGTGTCGTAGTAGCCGGGCCGCGCCAGGATGATGGGGATCTCTGAAATCGGCCAGGGCCGCTCGTCGCCTCATTCGGTCCGGAGTTCAACGGAGTGAGGAGCTTCAACGAGCACCGGCGCGTGATTCCGGCCGAGGTCACAGGTTCGCGGAGTGTTGGGGGTGTCGGACGGTCAAGGTTGTCCATCGCAGCAGCGTCTACGCTCTCGGCATGCAGCGCAGCGATGTGACGAGGGACGACGGCACGTGGGTGGGCCTGTCCCTGGACGTGCAGGACCGCCACCAGCCGGGGCTGTGCGTGTTCAGTGCGGGGCCGCAACTCCTGGTCTCCCAGCTGTCGCGGCCCGTGCTGCTCGCTGTGGTCGACGAGCAGCTCCAGGGCGTGGACTTCTGGCGCACTGACGAGTACCGCTCCTTTGTCCCGCCGTTGCGTGCCGATGTGGCGCGAGCCCTGGCGGGCAGCCCGGAGCGATGGGCTCACCGCTTTGCGCAGTACCTCATCGATTCGCCCAACAGCCCGTTGCACGAGGGCCGGTGGCTGCTCTCGTGTGAAAGCCCGCTCCAGCGCTGGCGTCACCATGGCACTTCGCACGCCGAGTACTGGGGCTCGATGCTCGTCGACGGCCATCCGGACGGATACATCGACTGGTTCTTCCATTCTCATTCATGGGAGGTCCTGCCGCTGCGGCCGATGCCCGATTCCGACGACAGCCGGGTCAAGGCGTACCGCAAGCAGGCCCGTGAAGGAACGCTCCCGCCCGTCTTGTTGTGGTGGGTAAGCGGCCTGGACTGCCATCTGATCCTGGACGGTCACGCGCGGCTCGCAGCAGCAATCGCCGGATCCGTCGAGCCGCCGCTGCTGCAGTTGCACCGCACGGTGCCGCGCGGCGACCTTGCCGCACGCATCGAGCAGGCCGTGGGCTTCTACGAGGACGAACTGGCACGCTTCGCCGGACTCCGCGCCGTCCGCGGCCCCACAGTCCCAGACGGTGCAGCCACCGCCGGTCCACAGCTCGTCCGCCTCCTCCACGACCTGAACACCGCGGAACAGCCGACCTGGGCCTGGCCCCTGCCCGGCGGAGAGAATCAATGGCGTCAGGTCGCACGCGAGGCGACAGCCGGCCAGGACTGGCCCCGCGTCTGAGCCCTGCCGAAGTTCTCGCACTGACCGTTACATCCGGATGTACCGCTGTACCGCCAGGAGCGCGCACACCGCGATGAAAGGCTGCCTCCCAAGCACGAGCTCCCACGCGCAGGCAGCCTCTGGCACAAGCCCTCCTCAGCAGGCGGTGCGTGACCGAAAGGCCACGCACCGCCCCTGGAACCGGCTGGCTGCTAGCGACGTGGGGAGATCCATCGAGCAGGTCTGGGGTCACCCCCGAGCAGGGGGGGTGGGGATTTTCAACGAGCCCCATCAAGCCGAGCTGAAGTAGTACCCCTGTTCCTCTGCGGGCTCGTCGTCGGCTGCGAATGGGCGCCAGAAGCTCAGCAGCAGGTCCGGGGCGATGGATGAGGCATGGTCGTCGGGATCCTCCTCGACCACGGTGAATGCGGCGACGCGTCGGACGACCTCGCGGGCCGGAAGGACGAACACGTCCACGCCCTGGAATGACACGCGGTCCGTTTAGGACGACGGCCTTCCCAGTTCGATGGCTTCGAGCTGGTCGTGCAGGCAGTGGATGCTGATCATCAGGCCGCTGGGGCGGAAGACGTGGTGTCCTGGCTGATCGGACTCCGAGAGCGCGGAGGGATCGCGGAGTGAGTCCAGCGCCGTATTGGCCGCGTGGCGAGTCATGCCGATCCGCAACGGGCCGATGCCGGTCGGTGGGGCGAGGTCGAGATCCATCCGGACATGATCCCAAGCAGGATCTTTGGCGAGTCGGCAAAGGCCGGGCATGGCTGGCCTAGCCCTGGTCTGGGGCTCCTGGTCCGGATTCGTTTCGTGGCTGAAGGAGGGAGGTGAGGTAGGCCTCGGTGGCGAGGGTGTCCGGGTGGGTGGGGCCGAGGAGGCGGGTGGAGTCCGCGGAGAGCTGTTGGAGGAGGGTGATGGCTTGGGTGGTGTGGCCTGCCTGGTGGTAGCAGAGGGCGAGGTTGGTGCGGGTGGTCAGGGTGAAGGGGTCGTCGGGGCCGAGGAAGTGGGCGGCGTCGGTCGCGAGGCGTTGGCGGGCTTCGATGGCTTGGGGGAAGCGGGCCGTTTGTTCGTAGTGGGTGGCGAGGTTGTTGCGGATGAGGAAGGTGTCGGGGTGGGCGGTGCCGAGGAGCCGTTCGACGTCGGCGGCTATGCGCTCGCGGGTTTCGTTCGATTCCGGGAGCAGGCCGGCTTGTTCGTAGAAGGCGCCTAGTTCGTTGCGGGTGTCGAGGGTGAGGGGGTGGTCGTCGCCGAGGAGGCGGCGGCTGTCGAACGCGACGCGCCAGAGCATGCCGAGTGCGTCGTCCGTGCGGTCGGCGCGAGCGTAGATGCCGGCGAGGCCGTGGCGGACGAAGATGGTGTCGGGGTGGTCGACGCCGAGGAGTCGATCGCATGCCGCGACCACGGACTCCAGGAGGTCGATGGCTTCATCGGTTCGGCCCGCTCGTTCGTAGACCCCGGCGAGGCTGCCGCGGGCGATGACGGTGTCGAGGTGGTCGGGGCCGAGGACTTGCTCACGAGCCGGGACGACCTGCTCGAAAAGGGCGATGGCCTCTTGGAACCTGCCACCCTGCTGGTAGGAGGCCGCCAGGTTGGCGGCGGCGAGCAGGGTGTCGGGGTGGTCGGGGCCGAGGAGTCGTTCGCTGTCGGTCAGCACCTGCTCCTGCAGGGTCAGTGCTTCCTCCGCGCGGCCGGCCTTCTGGTAGAGGCGAGCGAGGTTGTTTCGCGCGGTGAGGGTGTTGGGGTGGTCGAGGCCGAGGAGTCGTTCGTTGTCGGCCACCACCCGCTGTTGTAGGTCCAGTGCTTCGTCGATCCGGTCCGCTTGCTGGTAGGAGCCGGCGAGGTTGGCGCGGGCGAGGAGCGTGGTGTGGTCGTCGGGGCCGAGGAGTCGTTCGCTGTCGGCCACCAGTTGTTCGAGGAGTGCGTTGGCTTCCTCGGTGCGGGCCGCTTGGAGGTAGGCGCTGGCGAGGCTGTTGCGGCGGAGCAGGGTGTCGGGGTGGTCGGGAGGGAGGAGGTGTTCGCTGTCGACGACCACTTGTTCGAGGAGCTCGATGGCTTCTTCGGTCCAGCCGCCCCGTCGGTAGCAGATGGCGAGGCGGGCGCGGGCGTTGAGGAGGTGGGGGTGGTCGGCGCCGAAGAGGTACTCCTCGGCGGCGACCAGTTGCTGCCAGTACGCGGTGGCGCTGCCTATCAGGCCGGCGCCCAAGAGGCTGTCGCCCGCGCGGTGGAAGACCGGATGCCAGAGCCGGCCGTCGCTGTGGAGAGCGAGGGCATCCGTGTTGGCGCGCAGTGTGGCAGCGAGGTCGGGGAGCGCCTGATCGACGTCGGGCCAGATGTCCATAAGGCCTTCCGCCGCCGCGGTGGCGAGGTGCTGGAGATCGGCCGCGGGGGTGGCTTCACGGACGGCGCGGGCGGTCAGGGCGTGGATGCGTACGGCTCGTGGTTCGGTTCGGCGGTCGTGGGTGATCAGGGCGTAGCGGTGCAGGAGCCGCAGCACGGCACGGGCCTGATCGGCGGGGACCGGCTGGCCGTCGGGGCTGTAGTGGCCGAGGTATTCGAGAACGAGTCGGTCTGACCAGAACGCGTGGGGGTGCCCCGCGGGGTCGAGCAGGGCGGCCAGGCACAGTATGGGAGTGGCGAGCTGTGTGGTGTCGGCGCGTTGGACCGCGTCGAGGGCGAGAAGCAGAGCCACGGAGATGTGCCGGCCGTAGCCTTCGGCGTCGGCCGATGCGGGCAGTGCGTCGCCCAGGCGCGTGGCGCGCCGGTTGAACAGCTCCAGGTATTCGGCGCAGGTGAGTTCCTCGTTGAGCATGTGGGCCGCGGCGAGGCCGAGCGCGAGGGGAAGGTGGCCGAGGGCGTCGGCGAGAGCATCGGCCTCCTCGTCGAGCAGGTGCCCCATGTCGTCTCGGGTCAGCCGCTCGCCAAGGTAGGAGAAGGACTCCTCGGGTGTGTAGATACCGATGTCGACGCGGGTACGTCCGCCCCCGGTGAGCCGGGCATCGTTGAGGCGCGTAGTGGCGAGACTCCAACCGCTGCCACTGCGGCTCACCGGCCACCACTCGCCCAACGCGACCGGGTCGGTCACATCGTCCAGGACCACCAGCCACCGTCGTGACGTCGTCGCCAGCCAGTTCAGGAGGGTCAGTGCATCGGCTTCCAGATCTTCACCGGTCGCGCCCGTCAGACGCAGATGCGCGGCTGCCTGAGCGTACTGGGCGATCACCTGCTGCGGCTCGGCCGCGGGTGCCCAGACGACGACCTCCGTTCCCTCGGCCAGCGCATCGCTGACACAGGCCGCGGCCAACTGGGTCTTCCCCACCCCGCCGCCGCCCGACAGCACCTGGGTCAGCACCACCGCCCCGCTGACCGATCGCGCCCGCTCGATCTGCGCCCTCAGCTCGTCCCGCGGCTGAAGGGCAGTTGCCAGGGTGGGCACCTGGCCCACAATCACGGGCCAAGCCGACGCCGCCTCGGTCATACCGGGTGACGCGGTGGCCGTGGGCCTGCCACTGGTGGCGCCCGTGGTTGGCTCGCCGGCCGCCTCGGGTACGGCTGTCACCGGCTCCGGTACGGGTGCGGTGCCGGGATGTCCTTTACGGGTGACGAGTTCCGCGAATCCGGGCAGCGTGAGGGCCTCGTGGATGGGGGCGGCATGCAGACGGCGCCAGTCCATGGTGCGGTTGTCCTCGACCGCCACTCCCACCAGTCGCCCGTGGCAGAAAACCGCCGCTCCGGACGCCCCCGCCCACGGCCGCTCGCCGTTACGGCCCGCCGCCGGCCACACATGGCAGTCCAGCACCCACCCGGCCGAGGACGTCGAGACCGCGGACAGCTCGCCACGCAACGCCTCGACCTGCACGATGCTTCCGGCATCGGCGGCGAACGCAGGGAATCCGGCGCCCATGTACGGGATGGGGCGGGTGCCACTGGGGGTACCCCAGGTCACCGGTCCCCCGGCTGTCGCCACGGGCTCGTCGAGCCAGAGAAGGGCGATGTCCAGGGGGCGGGGGGTGAGGACGCCTCGCCCGGAGGCCGGGGCGGGGGCGGGGGCGTCCGGGTCCGGCCAGCACACCTGAGCCCGGCGGTGATCCACGGTCCCGAAGTGCGGGTGTCCGACTCCTACCTGTACGTGCTCCGCCAATCGTCCCTCAGCCCGTACGACGTGCAGCGCGGTCAGAACCAGCTGCGGCCCGACCAGATAGCCCGACCCGAAACCCTCCGGATCTCCGGTCCGAACCCATGCGAGGCGCTCCGGATTCACCGCACACCTCCGGCGGCCTCGACGCGCTGTCCCCCTGTAGGGCGTCTGGTGATGGCAGCACGCTGTTCCGTCGGGCCGGTGACGGCAGGGATGGGGAGAACACGGGCGCGGCAGAACGGCTCACGAGCGCCCCCCGCCACGTACGACACATGCGCATGCGCATGCGCCTGACGCACCTGGTGCAAGGCCTCGGCCAACGAGACGCCCTTGTCCACGGTTCCCCTCCCCCGCGAGTACCACCCCGAAGTACCGCAGCAACAAGTCTTACCCAACAGCCCCGTTCGACACAGCAGTCGGGGACCCGCAGCCTCCTCGGTGGAGTCCCGCCGCCCGGCCTCACACTGGCGGCGCGCAGGGGTCGGCCGATGCGGGTAGGCATCCTCCGCGTAGTAGTCGCGCACGACTGCTCCTTCCTCAGCGATGTTCCAAACGGCCCAGTCGTCGCCGGATCTCATCCCGTACCAGCGGGCTTCCACGAAGATCTGAGTGGAGGTAGGCAGCGGCACAGGGCATTGTGGCGGGGTGACTGAGTTGTGGGCATGGAACCTGAACTGGGCGGACGTGGATCCGGCACGGCACCCGTTCGAATTGAACGAAGGTGCGGCGCGGGATTTGGCCCGTCTGGTCGCGCCCTTGCTGCCCAGCCCCGAGGCAGCCCGTGAGCAGCGCGGTACCTCGCTCGCACCCGTCACCGAGCTGCTGGTGGACCGATACGGCCGCTGGGCATGCGGGTGGAACTGGTCGGTAGGGGAAGCCGACATGGACGGCGGGGTCGTCGGCGCCTGGTGCTGCCCGGCGCATTCGGTTTCGACGGCGGAGGATACGGCCCCGCTGGTCGTCGCGGCGTTGGTCGAATGGCGTGAATGGTTGGAGGAGCTCGCCGAGCGCTTCGGGGCTCTGGCGCCGCCTCCGGTTTCAGCCGGGTCCGCTGCCTCGGTGGATCCTTGGTACTGGGAGCGGGCGTGTACGCGTCTGGTCACCGTGGTGGCCGACCGGACGCAGGCAGAAAGCGGTTGGTACAGGCACTGCATGCAGGTACTCCGCTGGTTCCTCGCTTGCAGCGGCATCGACGAGACCCGGGCCGGGGAGCTCGTGGAGGGCGCGGTGGGCGGGCGGTTCGACAGTTGGGTCGCGCCGGACATCACGGTGATCGACTCGGTGAGCTCGCGGTTCGCCCGAGGCGTGGGCCGTGACGGCTGATGCCTGTGACTGACCAGCCGATGGACGCCCTCGCCGACTGGCTGCGCATCCGGCCGAAGATCTCGTGGCCGAGCTGGCGCGGTGTCCCGGCCGCCGATGCGGGGACACATCGGGGTGCTTTCCGGGACTTCTTCACGGCGACCCGAGGCAGCCGTGATCCCCAAGGCACCGTCAGGGTGCTGAGCGCTCTCGATCTGGCATTGACGGATGCCAGGGCAGGCGGCCGGTTGACCTTCGCTCTCATGGCCGGCTGGCAGCGGACCGTATCCGGCGACGCCGAGGCCGAGGCCGACTTTCCGACGACCCCCGTCTTCCGTACGGCCCCTGCCTTCGCGAAGGCAGGGCGGGAACGCTACGGCATCGCACCCGGCACGCGGGCGTCGTTCGAGCAATGCCTGTCCGAGAGCACCCAACCCGACCTCCCTCTCCCCTCGCGCGCTGCCCGGACATACCTCGACGTCCTCTTCTTCCATCCGTTCGACGACGGGAACGCCCGCGCGGCACTGCTGGCCGTCGCCTTCGTACTGGCCCGGGAGCAGGCCGCCCTCGAACAGGTCCACCCGCTCCAGACCACTCGCTGGGCCGACGACGCCGAGGGGGCGGCCGATCTGGCCCTGCTGCTCGGCGTTCTGCTCGACGCGGCGGGACGTCGCCTACGCCATGGTGGCTCGCTGGAAGGCGGCTCTTGGGCCGAGGCCCGCCTGGGGACGGTTCGGCCGGCGCCGAAGTAACCGGATCCTAGGTTCGTGTTCCATGACGACAGCGACGCGAGCAAGCTCTTACACGGTGATCACCCCCGGCATTTTGTACTTCGGAACCCCCGTTGCCCTGCTCAGCACCGAGAACGCCGACGGTTCGACCAATCTGGCCCCTGTCTCCTCTGCTTGGGCGCTCGGGCAGACCGTGGTACTCGGGCTCGGCGCCGACGGCCAGACAGCGGCCAACCTGGCTGCCCGGCCTGAGCTTGTGATCAGCCTCCCTTCCCCTGACCTGTGGCGTGCGGTGGAGCGGCTTGCCCCGCTGACGGGTGCCCACCCCGTGCCCGCGGCAAAGGAGGCACGGGGTTACCGCTACGAACCGGACAAGTTCGGCGCTGCTGGTCTCACGCCTGTGGCGTCCGAGACGGTACGTGTTCCGCGCGTGGCCGAATGTCCGATCCAGCTCGAAGCACGGGTCCGGCGCAGCTCGCCGGAGGCGGAGGGGCAGTTCCTCATAGTGGAGTGCGCTGTCACGCGCGTGCACGCCGACCGGCGCATTGTCGTGCCCGGTACCCAGCACATCGACCCGACGCTGTGGAGCCCGCTCATCTTCAACTTCCGGCACTATCAGGGCCTCGCCCCCGAGCTCGGGCACTGCTTCACCTCGCAGACGCCCACTGAGCGTTGAGGCTCCTGCCCGGGGTGGGTCTGTCCGTTATGCCTGGCAGGTCAGGTCGTGTGCGGGGAGCCGGCCGGTGCGGAGGTAGGCGTTGACGCGCTCGTCGACGCAGGTGTTGCCGTACTCGCCGTAGAGGCCGTGCTGGAGGGCGCCCTTGACGGTGAGGAGGCGGGAGCTGGGCCACTGTTCGCGCATGGCTTGGGCGCCGGAGTAGAGGGTGCGGGGGTCGCCGGTGGCGTTGATGAGGAGAGCGGGGATGTCGTTGTCGAGCACGGTAGGTGCCTCTGTGGGGCGGTCCCAGAACTCGCAGGGGGTGATGTTGTTGGCCAGGGGGCCGGCGAGCGGAGACGTAGCGCGGGAATCCTCGACAGCGCGCCAGTAGCTGCCGACGCCTCGCCGCTCTGCGACGTCGCCGCAGATGATCGCGGTCATCTGGCTGGAGGCGGCCGAGCCTGCGTCGGTCAGCAGGAACTCGAGTTGCCCCGCGAGCGCTTCGGACGGCTCGACCGGTTCCCGCTCCGCAGCGCGCGCCAGGAACCGTACGGTCTCCGCCAGCGCGGCGCGGCGCGCGTCGAGGTCGCTGCCCAGACCGCCTATGAACAGGGCGGGGAGCACATGCTCGTCCACCCGGTACGTCGTACCGATCCGCAGCGGCTCCCGCGACGCGGCCTCGCGTATGTGCTCCACCGTCGCCAGCACCTCGTCGCGCGTGGCGCCAAGCCCGTAGGTGCCGTGCCGTGCCGCTGCCCATGACGCCCATGCGCGCAGGGCTTCCTCGTTGGCTGCTTCCGCGCCGCGTAGCAGGGTCTGGGTGTAGTGCGCCGGAGTGTTGACGCCGTCGAGCACGACGCGGTCGACGCGGCCCGGGAAGAGCTGGGTGTAGACCTCGCCGAGGTAGCTGCCGTAGGAGTAGCCGAGGTAGGAGACGGCCCTCTCGCCGAGGGCCGCGCGGATGACGTCCATGTCGCGCGCGGTGTTGCGGGTGGTCACGTACGGCAGCACATCGCCGTTGGTGCTCTTGCACCGCGCTGCCAACTCGTGGGCGAGAGCGACCTCCGCCCGGTACGCCGCCCGGTCGTCTCCCGCCGAACGGACGAGAGCGGAGCCGAGGTCCCATCCGCAGTCCAGCGGCGTGCTCCGCCCGACGAAGCGCGGGTCCATGCCGATCAAGTCGTACCGATGGGCGACCTCCCCCATCACCGCCGATTTGGTCACCGGCATGTGAAGGCTCGGGCCGGCCGGTCCGCCGTCGTTGAGGAGGAGCGCGCCGATGCGGTGGGTGGTGTCCGTGGCCTTCAGGCGGGATATGGCGACGGTGATCGTACGGCCGCGAGGGTCGGTGTAGTCCAGGGGCACCGTGATGTCGGCGCAGTCGGCTCCGGCCGCGTCCAGCGACTGGCCGACATCGTCGGTGGGCCCGGTGGTGCAGGTGTGCCAGGCGATGCGCTGGGTGTGGAAGCGGGTGAGGGGGTTCGGGTGGGTGGCGGCGCGGGTGGTGATCGTGGCGATGGCGGGTGGTGTGATCGTGGCTGCTGCCGGGGTGATCGCAGCAGCGGTGACGGTGGGCGTCGCGGCAACTGCTAATACTGCCGCGATTGTCGCGAAGACCTTGATTCGTCGTGAAGTTGGCATACCTCCACGCTAGGACGGCAGGTACCCCGGGCGACTCCGGGAGATCCCCGAAAACGATCAGGGTTCGCCCCTGAAAATCCCCAGGCACCCGCACGACTTCACTTGCTCGCCCGGCCGGCCTGTTCCTGGATACTCGTCCGGTGCGCGTAGATGGTTCCTCTCACGAACCCGCTGGTGCTTGGCCTGACGTGGCCGACGCGTCGAGGTGGGCTCTTCAGGCGGGTGGCGGTGTCCGGGCCCGAGGGGCGCGGCGGAGGTACCGGGAGCGAGTCGGCCTAGCCGGCCCAGTCGGCCCCGTCGGCTTAGTCGACCCAGCCGGCCTAGTCGGCTTCTACGAGGGACGACTCGCCCTGTCGGCGCGGCTCGGTGGGTTCCGTGCTCGGGGCCTTGGGGCGGCTGCGTTCGGCCCAGGCGGCGATGGGGGGGCCTGCGGCGCCGACGGCGGCGAAGAAGGCGCCGAGGAGGAACCAGCCGGTGTGGCCGAGTGCGAGGACGGCGCCGGTGAGGATGAGGGGGGCGACGGCTTGGCCGGCGTTGAAGCCGATGCCGAAGAGGCCTTGGTACTGGCCTTGGGCGTGGTCGGGTGCGATGCCGTAGGCGAGGGTGTAGCCGCCGGAGGACTCGTAGACCTCGCCGACGCTGTGGATGCACACCGCGAGGATGGCGAGCGTGGGGGCGACCCACGAGGGGACGTTCGCGGTGAGGGCCATCAGCGGGCAGCTGATGAGGAAGAGGAGGCCGGCGAGGCGGAAGGCGCGGCCGCCCTGGCGGTTGGTCTCGACTTTGGAGCCGAGCTTGCTCTGGAGGAGGACGCAGACGCCGCTGTTGACCGCGTAGACCACCGCCACGGTCCAGCGTGGGGCGTCGGTGTGGGCGGTGAGCCAGATCGGAAGGAGGAGGGAGACGGTCTGGTACTGCAGGCCCATGGCGCTGTAGAGGGCGACGAAGGAGACGTACGGCCGGTCGGTCAGCACGGACCACTGGCGGTGTTCCTTGGGCTGGGGCAGGGGGCGGAAGTTCGGCACGCCCAGGAACGCGATCAGGCCGGCGAGGGCGAAGCTGGCCGCGTTGGCGAGGATCAGCGCGGTGTAGGCGGGGCGGGTATTGATCTGGATCGCGAAGGCCGCGCCGAGCGTGCCGACGACGACGCCGAGATTGACGTACGTCCGGAGCCTGGCCCGGAATGCGGCGGGCCGTTCGCCGCCGACGCGCGCCACGAGCGCGCCGCCCGCCGCGCCGCCGGCCGTGGCGGCCAGCCGGTCCAGGGTGGCGACGATCGTGAACGCGAGCCAACTGTCGATGAAGACGAACGCCGCCATCGTCACGGCCTGCAGAGCGTGGCTCGCCAGGCAGACTCCGCGCGGCCCGTACCGGTCGGCCAGATTCCCCGCCGGGATGCCGGCCGCCAGGCCGCACAGGCCGGCGATCGTGAGGCCCGCACCCACCTGCGTCGCGGGCAGGTGCACCACGAACGTGAAGTAGAGGATGGCGGCGGTGTTGAAAAGCCCGTTGCCCACCCTGCTGACGAAACTGGAGATGATCAGGGCTCTCTGCGGACCGGCTTCCGGACCGCTGGGTACCTTCTTCTTGGCCCCCGTCATGATCATGCCGATGATGCTAACAGTGGCATCTGCGCAGGTTGTGGCCAGGGTCACCTTGGCGGGACAGCCCGCGCCGAGGGCGCCGGTCGCTCTCTCCCCCCGCCTCCCACCCCGCCCCTTTCAGGGGTACGGCAAGCCCTGCATGGCAGCGAAGATGTGCGCCTCCTCCAGATCGACGAGTGCCGCGGCCTCGACGTACGTGGGGGCGAGGGCGGTGATGACGGCGAACTCGTCGATGACGAATTGGAGGTCACCCAGGATGAAGGTGTGCGCCCCGACGGCTCCCTCGTTGCTGCCGAAGGGCGGGTGGGTGACTCCGGAGGGGTGGGGGACGACTTCGTTCCACCAGGCGCGGCGGGGGTCGTTGTCGGCCATGCCGACGGGGCGCCAGTTGTCAGAGTCGAACGTGTGCCAGAGCAGGCGTACCGATTGGTGGGTCGCGGTGCAGGTGTTCAGCACGTCCTTGAGGAAGTCGGTGTACTGGGAGAGGTAACCCTGGGTGGATCCGACGGTCGGGGCGGTCAGGAGGTTCTTGTAGACCGCGGTCCAGGCGGGACCGAATCTGGTGTGGCCGGAAAGGTCGGCCTCGGCCATGAGTGCGGTGGATCGGGTCCGGAGAGCGATGTACTTGTTCCGCGGGTTGTACCAGGCGGCCGCGGCCGAGGGCGTGTCCACCACGATGTGGCAGTGCTCCAGGTCGAGCGGGCTGGCGCCCCAGGTGGCCGGTGGGGTGAAGGGTCCGTCGGGTGAACCGGTCGGGTCGAGCAGAGCTACGAGGCCGGTGGTCATCGCGCTGCGGAACGCGGACGGGATCACCGCGGACACGGGGTTGAAGGTGTACGAGGTGATCGGAAGCCTCGCGAGTTCCCGGCTGCGGTTGAAGTCGTAGGCGGGTATCCGCCGGGTCTGCCAGGACAGCCATTCGTCCCGGTCCGCGCACGGCATGGCCCATGCCTCGTCCAGTGCGGTCATCGTGCCGATGCCGACCACCGGGTCGCCGGGCGTCAGGGGTGGAACCTGGTCCTGCTTGAACTGCACGACAGCGGCGGAGGTCTGGTTCCCGAAGTTCCCGGTCGCGCCGCTCGGGATGCTGTAGCCCAGGTCGATCAGCCCGTACTGCACCGCTTGGATGTGGTTCCCGGACTGGCCGTACTTGAGGTACGAGGACGTCGTCCCCGCACGTACCTTCTCCAGTATCGGGTCGCCTCGGAAGCGGGCGGATTTCAGCAGCGCCATGGCGAAACCGCCTTTCCCGCGTGGGTCTTCCCCGCCCCGGTCCCTATTCCTGACCGCTTTTGCTGGTCCCCCCGGCTACTCCCATCGTCTCTCCGGACTTGCGGGCTCTCAAGTTTCGCGGCACGTACTCAGACCCGACGGCACGCCGGTCGTACTCATGCCGCTCACCCCGTGCGACAGCGGCAAGCCACTCAGCGCCGTGTCTCGTACCTGGTCAGGACGATGCCGTCGGGAAACGTCCGGGTCTCCACCAGGTTCAGGTCGACCCAGTTGCTCAGGGTGGTGAAGAACGGAGTGCCGCCGCCTACGAGGACGGGGGCGGTCGCGAGGATGTATTCGTCGATGAGGCCGGCGCGCATGGCTGTGGCGGCGAGGGTCGCGCCGCCGATGTCCATGGGGCCGCCGTCCTCGGCTTTGAGGCGGGTGATCTCGGTGACGGCGTCGCCGGTGACGAGGCGGGTGTTCCAGTCGACCTGGTCGATGGTCGAGGAGAAGACGACCTTCGCCATGTCTCGCCAGCGGTGGGCGAACTCGATCTCCGCCGGGGTGGCGTTCGGTTGCTGGTCGCCGGTGGGCCAGTAGGAGCTCATGGTCTGCCACAGCTTGCGGCCGTAGAGGGTGAGGTCGGTGGCCTGGAGTTGGTCGGACCAGAACTGGAACATCTCGTCGCTGGGCACGCTCCAGCCGATGTCGTCGCCGGGCGCGGCGATGTAGCCGTCCAGGCTCAGGTTCATGCCGTAGATGAGTTTCCGCATGGTGCCAGCCTTCCGTGAGTGGGTCTCACGGGTTCGGACCGACACGGCGCGGGAAATTCATCGGTGCTCGGTCCTGGCTGTCGAGTCGGGTGACTCAGCGTCGTCGGGTTCACCCTGGGTCACGTCGGGCCGGGAAGATCCGGTCGCCCGGGTGGGAGCGGCTCGGCACACTGGAAGGAGGGTGATCCTTTCGGTGGAGCGGAGGGATTCCGATGCGGGAACCCGGAGTGCCGGTGGCTGTTCCGTCGGCCGCGTATGAGGCTCTGGAGGCGCTGAGGAGCGCGTACGAGGGCGTGTTGCCTGGGGAGGTGTCGTACGGGGTCGGCTTGAAGCGGGTCGGGGGGACGTACGTCGAGGAGATCGCGCTGATCGTGTACGTGCCGGACAAGCGGCCGTCCGGGGAGCTGTCGCGGGAGGAGACGGTCCCGCGGTCGTGGGAGGGGTACGTGACGGATGTCGTGGAGAGTCGGCCGGAGGAGCTCGCGCTGCTCAACGACTCGACGTTCGTGCAGGCGCCGCGTGGTGGTGTGTCGATCGGGTGGGACGACCCGTTCCAGGTGTTCATCGGGACGCTGGGGTGTGTGGCACAGCGGCGCACCGACGGGTCCAGGGTGCTGCTCACCGCCAACCATGTGACGCCGGCACCTGGGGACGAGATGTTCCAGCCGCAGCCCGGGGCTCCCCAGTCCGCGCTGATCGGCACGGTGGAGTTGCAGGGGACGGACTGGGACTGTGCCACCCTGGCCCCGGATCCGAGCCGGGGGACTCCTGACTGCAGCGTGCTCGACATCGGGGCGCTCCAAGGCTCGTCCACGGCCCCACCCGGCGACCATCTCTGGACGGCCGTCAGGAAGCGCGGTCGCTCGACCGGCTTCACCAAGGGCGTCGTCGTCGCCCACATGAACCCCGGGCAGGTCGGGGACGAACGCCTCCGCGTCGACACGTTCCCCGTCGGAGGGCTCTTCATCTGGCACGGCGACTCCGGGTCCGTGCTGGTCAACGCAAACGACGAGGTCATCGGCCTCCTCGTCCAGGGCGACGAGATGCTGCCCAGCTCTACGAGCACCAATCCGACCCGCGCGGTCGGCCTTGCTCTGCCGATAGCGCCGGTGCTCGACGAGCTGTCGATCGAGGTCGGCGTGAATCCGCCCGTCGTCAACGAGATCAGTCCCAACACCGCCGCGGGTCTGCTCGGGACCGGCGGCAAGGCTGTGATCAAGGGCGTCGGGTTCGACGCCTCGAGCGCCGTCACGTTCAACGGGGTCGGCGCGCTCAGCGTCGTACCGTCTTCGCCGCATCTGCTCGTCGTCATCCCGCCGTTCCTGGGGATCTTGGGCACTGTCCCGGTCGTCGTCACGAACGCGTTCGGTGAGCAGTCGCTGCCCGGGGGCCCGGCGACGTTCACGTACTGAGGGGGGGGTGGGGGGGAGGGTGGCACCGTTTGGAGTAATGGCGGTGGCTCGGTGGTGCGGCTGGTCGCAGGGTGGTGTGGAGGACCGTCTACCGCTCCCTGGTTCGTGAGGACGCTGCCGATGCATCGATATCCGCCGATCGCCGATCACGGTCTCGTGGGGGACTTGCAGACGTGTGCGTTGGTGTCGGCGGAGGGGGTGGTGGATTGGTTCTGTTCGCCGCGGTTCGATGCGCCGAGTGTTTTCGGGCGGTTGTTGGATCATGAGCGGGGCGGGCATTTCTCGATCACGGTGGAGGCGCCGGGTACGACGGTGCGGCAGTTGTATCTGGCGGACAGCGCGGTGTTGTTGACGCGGTTCCTGACGCCGGACGGGGTGGGTGAGGTGGCCGATTTCATGCCGTTGGCGGCGGATCCGACGGTGGCGGTGGACCGGCACACGTTGGTGCGGGTGATGCGGGTGGTGCGGGGCACGGTGCGGTTCGCGGTGGAGTGCAGGCCGCGGTTCGATTACGGGCGTGAGCGGCATGAGTTGGGGTTGGATGGCGCGAACGCGCGGTTCGCGGGCGCGTCGGCGACCGCGCATCTTCAGGTGCTGGGGGCGGTCGCGCTGGAGCGTGACGGCGAGGATGTGACGGCGTCGGTGGAGTTGTCGGCGGGGCAGCGGGCGGCTGCGGTGCTCACGTTGGACGGGCCGGGGGCGGAGCCGCCGGCGCCGGCGGATGAGGTGAGCCTGCGGGCGGCGTTCGACGGGGTCCGGTCGTTCTGGCATGAGTGGATCGGCCGCTGCAGGTATCGGGGGCGGTGGCAGCAGCAGGTGAACCGTTCGGCGATCACGTTGAAGCTGCTCACGTACGCGCCGACGGGCGCGCCCGTGGCAGCCGCCACGATGGGGTTGCCGGAGCAGGTCGGCGGGGAGCGGAACTGGGACTACCGGTATACGTGGGTGCGGGATGCCTCGTTGTCGGTGCGGGCGATGGTCGACCTGGGCTTTACGGAGGAGGCGGACGCGTTCCGGCGCTGGTTGGGCGCGCGGTTGCGGGCCGGTCGTACGGTCAGCGGGGAGCCGTTGCAGATCATGTACCGGGTGGACGGGGATCCGCATCTGCACGAGGAGGTGCTGGAGCATCTGGAGGGCTGGCGGGGGTCGGCTCCGGTGCGGGCCGGTAACGGGGCCGCCGACCAGCTTCAGCTCGACATCTACGGCGAGGCCGTCTACGCCCTGGCGCAGGCGCGTGATCTGGCGCAGTTGGCCGGGTATGACGGTTGGCAGCGGTTCGCCGGCACGGTGGACTGGCTGTGCGACCAGTGGGACCGGCCGGACGAGGGGATCTGGGAGACGCGTGGTGGCCGCCAGGACTTCACGTACAGCCGGGTGATGTGCTGGGTGGCGTTCGACCGTGCGGTGCGGATGGCCAACGAGCTGGGCCGGCCGGCCGACCTTCCGCGCTGGACCGCGGCTCGTGACGCGGTGTTGCGTCAGGTGATGGAGCGCGGGTGGTCCGTCGAGCGCCAGGCCTTCGTCCAGCATTACGGCAGTGACGTCCTGGACGCCTCGCTGCTGCTCATGCCCGTCACCGGTTTCGTCTCGCCGCGGGACCCGCGCTGGCTGTCCACGCTGGACGCGATGGACGCCGAGCTGGTCTCCGACAGCCTGGTCTACCGTTACGACCCCGCTGCCTCGCCCGACGGTCTGCGCGGCTCCGAGGGTACGTTCTCGCTCTGCAGTTTCCTCTACGTCGACGCGCTCGCCCGGGCCGGCCGGCTGGAACAGGCCCGGTACGCGTTCGACAAGATGCTGACCTACGCGAACCATGTCGGGCTCTTCGCCGAGGAGATCGGCCCGACCGGCGAACAACTCGGCAACTTTCCGCAGGCGTTCACCCACCTCGCGCTCATCACCGCGGCCCTCTCCCTGGACGAGGCGCTGGACCGCTGAGCCCGGCGGGCGTGGCCCTGGACCGCTGAGCCCGGCGGGGGTGGCCCTGGACCGCTGAGACCGGCGGGGGTGGCTCGGGACGTCAGTCGGTGGCGGGGCCGAAGCGGCGCAGGTACGCGGTGGGGGTGATGCCCGTTTCGCGGCGCATGAGGGCGCGGAGGTTGGCGGCGGTGCCGAGGCCGCTGCGTCGGGCGACGATCTCGAAGCGCTGCTCGCCCCGTTCGATCAGGCGGCAGGCGAGGGAGAGGCGTTCACGTGTGAGCCAGGCCAGGGGGGTGGCTCCCAGTTGTGCCCGGAAGCGGCGGTGCAGGGTCGCGGGGCTGACGGCCGCCCGGGTGGCGAGGTCCGCGACGGTGAGGGGCGAGTCGAGGCGTTCCTGGGCCCAGGCGAGGACGGGGGAAAGGGATTCGTCGGGGCGGTCGGGCATGGGGCGCTCGACGAACTGGCGTTGGCCGCCGTCGCGGTGGGCGGCGAAGACGAGGCGTCGGCTGACGGAGTTGGCGGCTTCCGCGCCGTGGTCGCGACGGACGACGTGGAGTCCGAGATCGAGTGCGGCCGCGCTGCCCGCCGCGGTGAGGATGTCGCCGTCGTCCACGAAGAGGACGTCCGGTTCGAGGTGGACGGCGGGGAAGCGTTCCCGGAAGCCGTCGGCCCATTGCCAGTGGGCGGTGGCCCTGCGTCCGTCGAGCACACCGGCCTCGGCGAGGGTGAAGGCGCCGCTGCAGAAGCCGATGAGTCGGGCGCCGCGCGCGTGTGCTCGTCGGATGGCGGCCAGGACGAGGGGGCGGCGGGGCACCTCGACGTCGGGCCGGTTGGGGACGATCAGGGTGTCCGCGTCGTCGGCCGCGTCGAGTCCCGCGACTCCTGTGAGGGTGAAGAAGCCGTCTCGCATCAACGTGTCGGGCTCGGGAGAGCAGAGTCTGAAGTCGTACAGGTCGCGGCCGAGCTCCGGTCTGGGCAGACCGAAGATCTCGATCGCGCAGCTGAGCTCGAAGGGGTTCGAGTTCTCGTCCACGATCACGACCACCTTGTGCGGGTGCGCCGTACGGTCCCGCTGCGAGGATTCTTTCGCCATGTGCGATTCCTAGCACTCACGGCGGCCGGGCGACAGCCCGCAGGATGAGTCCATGACCAATCAGCCCGTATCCCTCGCCAAGGCTCTGGCCTCCTTCGACGCCCTCTGGAGCCCCCGCATCGTCACGCAGGTCAACGACTACGACGTCCGGATCGCCAAGGTCGAGGGCGAGCACCTCTGGCACGTCCATGACGACACCGACGAGTTCTTCCTCGTACTCGAAGGAGAACTGCACATCTCCCTGCGTGAGCCGGACAGTGGTGAGCGCACGGTGACGCTGCCCCGCGGGTCCGTCTTCGCCGTCCCGCGCGGGACCGAGCACAAGCCGTCGGCTCCGTCCGGCGCGGCGATCCTGTTGTTCGAGCCGACCGGCACGTCGACCGTCGGCGACCGCCACGACGACGTCCCCGACCACGTCGACGCGACGACCGGCCACGCCCTCGACCTCTGAGGGCGCGCGGAATCCTCCGCGCGCGCCCCCTCCCCTACTCCCCCGCGCGGTCGCCCTGCCCGCGCAGCGCCAGCCACTCCTGGAGCTCGATCACGTTCCCTTCCGGGTCCTCCAGGTACGCGACCCGCATCCGATCACCCATGGATGCGGGTTCGCTGCTGAACTCGGCTCCTCGTGCGACGAGTTCGGCGTGGGTGGCGTCGAGGTCGTCCACTCGCAGCGCGACGAGCGAGCGGAGTCCCTGGGGTGCCACGCCCGACCGGTCCAGCACGCCGGCCATCTGCGCCCGGTCCTGGAGGGCTATCGCGGCGTGTCCGGTGTCGGGGCTGAGCTTGGCGTACGGGCCTGACTCGGCGTCGAACTGGGGCTTGAGGCCGATGACGTCCCGGTAGAAGCGGTAGATGGTGGGGAAGTCGGAGACCAGCAGACGTACTTGAGTGAGTTCCATGGGGACATTTCTAACCGTCCGAGACTCCGCCCGGTGGTCAGATCGGCGGCTCTTCGGCGGGTACGGGGAGGGCGTGCGGGCGGAGGACCATGAGCGAGTCCTCCGGTGCCGCCACCATGGCGAAGGGGAAGCGGTCGAGTTCGAGGCAGAGGGCGACGTCGTCGGGGTGGACGCCCTGGCGCACGCGCTCGTTCAGTTCGGCCGCGGCACGGGACTCGGCGGCGCGGCGCAGGAAGTCGGCCGCGCCTCCCCCGGTCCCGTCGGCCCGTCGGGCGATGTACTGGGCGCAGGCGAGGTCCTCGTCGGCACGGCCGTCCTCGCCGGTGACCACGAACGTCACGTCGGCGGATCGGCGTTCCCGCAGGAGCCGTGCCGTCGCCTCCGCCACGACGAAGCTCGCGCACAGCACCAGTGACGCGTCCTTGACGGCCAGGGCGCCGACCGTACCCGCCGTGGTCTTCTGTACGACGGTCCGTCCGCCGAGGTCGACGGACCGCAGTTTGCCCGGCGAGTTCACGGCGTCGAATCCGGGTGCGGGCGGACCGTCCTTCAGCGCCACCCAGTCGGGGTGGCGGGACTTGAGTGCCAGGGCGTCGTCCAGCGACTCGGCGAGGACGATCTTCTCGGCCCCTTGGGCGAAGGCCCAGGCCGCCACGGTGAAGGCCCTCATGACGTCGATGACGACCGCCGTGGAGGGGGTTTCGGTCAACTCGGGGATACCGAGGAAACGAGCGTCCATCGGTCCATGATCACGTACGCCGCGCGGCGGTGCACCGGATTTCGGAAGCGAACCGGGCCTTGCGGGCCGAAGGGCAGGGAAGTGCGGCAGCCTCAGGCCGCGCCGTCCGATTCCTGGCGGGATGCGGCGACCAGGGCCGACAGGAGGCCGGGGAAGCGGGCTTCCGCCTCGTCGACGCGCAGGGCATTCATCTTGGTGGCCCCGATGTAGTACTGCCGGATCACGCCGGCTTCGCGAAGGACGTTGAAGTGGTGCGTGAGCGTCGAGCGGGAGACCGGGACCTCGAAGGTGCCGCAGCTGATGTCGTCGCCGGCACGGGCCAGCTGGACGACCACCGCGCGGCGCACCGGGTCGACGAGCGCCTCAAGGATCTGCTGGAGGGTGACATCGGCCAGGTCGGGGTGTTCCACGGTGCGCGGGGTGGTGCCGGGGCGGGCCACGGTGTCTCCTTCTGACCTGGTCGACGCGGTGGTCCCATGCTACGACGCCGATCGAACACGCCGACCATGCCGGCGGTCCGGACGCCCCTCTGCCATGGGGTTCACCCACGCCACACATTTCGATGGCTGTCAAATTTCGACACCTACGGAGCTTCGATGAGCGTCAAAGTTTGACGGTCATCGTCATACGTGCTTTCGTTGCCGCGACGTCCCGCCGCCGCACGTGCGGCGGGAACGTACCAACTCGCCGCACGCGAAAGGTCTTTGCCATGTCCCAGCAGGTTCTCTTCGACCGGATCGGCGGTCCCGAGGTACTCACCCTCCGCGAGGTCCCCACCCCCACCCCGGGCGCCGGCGAGGTGCTCATCCGGGTGGACGCGATCGGCCTGAACAGGGCCGAGGTCATGTACCGGGAGGGCGGGTACTTCTACCAGCCGTCGTTCCCCTCCACCCTCGGCTACGAGGCCGCAGGCACCGTCGAGGAGGTCGGCGAGGGCGTCAGCGGCCTCGCGGTCGGCAACCCGGTCGGCGTCGTCCCCGCGTTCCACCAGACCGAGTACGGCACGTACGGCGATCACGTACTGGTCCCGGCCGCCGCGGTCGTGCCGCTCCCGGCCGGGATCGATCCGGTGAAGGCCGCCGCCGTGTGGATGGCCTACCTGACCTCGTACGGCGCGCTCGCCGAGAACGGCTTCGTCCGCCCCGGCGACCACGTCCTGATCACCGCCGCCTCCAGCAGCGTCGGCCTGGCCGCCATCCAGACGGCCCGCCGCATCGGCGCCGTCCCGATCGCCACCACCCGCGGCGCGAACAAGAGGCAGGCCCTGCTCGACGCGGGCGCCGCCGACGTCATCGTCACCGACGAGGAGGACCTTCCGGCCCGCGTCAAGGAGATCACCGGAGGCGAGGGGGTCCGCCTGGCCTTCGACCCGATCGCCGGCCCCGGCGTGGAGACGCTCGCACTGGGCATCTCACCCGGCGGCCGCCTCGTGATCTACGGCACCCTGGACCGCCGCACCACCCCGCTGCCCAACGCCCACTCGTACCCGGCGCTCAGCACGAGCACGTACAGCCTCTTCGAGATCACCAGTGACGCCGAGCGGCTGCGTCGCGGCATCGCGTTCGTCAACGCCGGACTGAGCGGCGGCTCCTTCGACCCCGTCGTCGACCGCACCTTCGACCTGGCGGAGATCGCCGAGGCCCACCGCCACATGGCATCGAACACGCAGGTCGGCAAGATCGTCGTCACCGTGCAGCACTCGTAGACGCAGGTCGTCATACCCCCACCGGTATATTGAGTCGGCAGATCCCCTACCTCCACCCGATACCCCCCTGATACCCAGGGGGGTATTTGACTTCCAGCGCGGGATGGCCATACGGTCAGGATCAGAGATACCCCCGGGGGTACCTGGAGCGGAGCCCTCGACGCCCGCCACCCGGGCCGATCTCGATCACCAGGACTCCCCCGCGGGAGTCAGCCCTCGCACCCGCCCCGGGTGCGCGTTTCTTCGGGAAGGGATTCGCCGTGTTCTTCAGTCAGTACTACCTGGACTGTCTCTCGCAGGCGTCGTACATGATCGCCGACGAGACGACCGGGCAGGCCGTGGTCGTGGACCCGCGCCGGGACGTGTCGGAGTACCTCGCGGACGCACGGTCACGCGGATTCACCGTCGTCGGCGTGATCAACACGCACTTCCACGCCGACTTCGTCGCCGGGCACCTGGAGATGGCGGACGAGACCGGCGCGTGGATCGGCTACGGCTCGCGCGCGGAGACGGAGTACCCGATCCGCAAGCTCGCGGAGGGCGAGCGCATCGCGCTCGGGGACGTCGTACTCGAGGTCATGGAGACCCCCGGGCACACGCCCGAGTCGATCAGCGTGCTGGTGTACGAGCACGCCGACGACGAGGTGCCGTACGGCGTGCTCACCGGTGACGCCCTCTTCATCGGCGACGTCGGCCGCCCGGACCTCCTCGCCTCGGTCGGCGTCACCGCCGAGGAGCTCGGCGCGATGCTGCACGACAGCGTGCAGAACAAGCTGATGGGGCTGCCCGACGCGGTCCGCGTCTTCCCCGCGCACGGCGCCGGGTCCGCGTGCGGCAAGAACCTGTCGACCGAGAAGCAGTCCACCATCGGGGAGCAGCGCGCCACCAACTACGCCTGCGCGCCGATGAGCCGCGAGCGGTTCGTCGCCCTGGTGACCGCGGGGCAGTCAGCCGCGCCCGGCTACTTCGCGTACGACGCCGAGCTCAACCGCAAGGACCGCGTCCGCTACGACGCCACGGCCTCGGCCCGGCCGCTGACGCACGCCGAGTTCGCCGGGCTGCGCGCCGGCGGGGCGGTCGTCGTCGACGCCCGCGACCCGCAGGAGTTCGCCGCCGGGCACCTGCGCGGCGCGGTCAACGTGCCCGCCGACGGCAGGTTCGCCGAGCAGGCCGGAACCGTACTCGCCCCGGCCGACGAGCTGGTCGTCATGGCGCCCCAGAACCGGGAGGAGGAGGTCGTCACGCGCCTCGCCCGCATCGGCTTCGACCGTGTGGTGGGCTACGTACGCAACCCCGAGGACACGCTCCGCGTCATGGACGACGACGTCACGCCGGCCAGCCGCATCACCGCCGCCCACCTGAAGGCCGCCCTCGCCGGGAACAACCCGCCGCTCGTGGTGGACGTCCGCACCTGCGGCGAGCGGGAGGCCAACGGCTTCATCCCCGAGGCCCTGCACATCCCGCTGAGCGAACTTCCCTCGCACGCCGGCGAGCTCCCCGCGGACCGGCCGCTCGTCCTGCACTGCGCCGGCGGCCACCGCTCCTCCATCGCCGCCAGCCTCCTGCGCCACCGCGGCATCGAGGACGTCTCCGACATCCTCGGCGGCTACGCGGCCTGGGCCCTGGCCACGGAATCCGTCGACGCCTGACCGGGCGCCGCGGCCCTCACGAGCCGCCGCCACCGCGTGCGCGTCGGCGTCTGCGTGCGCGTCCGCACCCGCACCCGCACCCGCACCCGCACCCGCACCCGCACCCGCACCCGCACCCGCCAAGGGTCAACCGCCCGGGGCCCTTCCTACCCCCACACATACCCCCCTGGGTATTCCATCCTGTTCAGCCGGAGTCACACATGAGCGCCCAGCGCCCCACCCCGTCCATCACCCCCGCCGCCCTGCGCAAGCTCACCGAGGAGGGACGCGCGCCACGTCTCCTCGACGTGCGCACGCCCGCCGAGTTCCGCACCGCCCACATACCCGGCTCCTACAACGTGCCGCTCCACACGCTGCGCGAGCACCGCGCGGAGCTGCGCGCGCACCTCGACGAGGAGGTCGTGCTCGTCTGCCGTTCCGGAGCCCGCGCGTCGCAGGCCGAGCAGGCGCTGGCCGAGGCCGGACTGCCGAACCTGCGGGTCCTCGACGGGGGAATGGTCGCCTGGGAGGCGGTCGAAGCGCCGGTGAACCGTGGTCCCGAGCGCTGGGACATGGAGCGCCAGGTCCGCCTGGTCGCGGGCTCGATCGTGCTCGCCACGGGACTCGTCGGCGTCCTGGTGCCGGGTGCCCACCTCATCGGTACGGCGGTGGGCGCGGGTCTGACGTACGCGGCGCTCAGCAACTCCTGCATGATGGGCGTCCTGCTGTCCAAGCTGCCGTACAACCGGGGCCCTCGTACCGACATCGGCACGGTGATCACGGAGCTGCGGAGCGCGGCGTGACCGCCCTGATCGTGGCGGTCTCGCTGCTGATCGGGGTCAGCCTGGGCATCCTGGGCGGCGGCGGTTCGATCCTGACCGTGCCCATCCTGGTCTACCTGGCGGGGCAGGAGACCAAGGAGGCGATCGCCACCTCCCTGTTCGTGGTCGGGGTCACCAGCCTCGCCGCGCTCATCCCGCATGCCCGGGCCCACCGGGTCCGCTGGCGGACCGGACTGCTCTTCGGCGCGTTCAGCATGGCGGGCGCGTACGGCGGCGGGCGGCTCGCCGCCTACATCCCCGGCACGGTGCTGCTGGTCGCGTTCTCCCTGATGATGCTCGCCACCGCCGCGGCGATGCTCCGCAAGCCCCGGCCCGGTCGCGAGCGCACCCGGCCCGCGCACAAGGACCTGCCCCTCAAGCACATCGCCGTCGAGGGTCTCGTCGTCGGAGCCGTGACCGGTCTCGTCGGATCGGGCGGCGGATTCCTCGTCGTTCCCGCCCTGGCCATCCTCGGCGGGCTGCCGATGGGGATCGCGGTCGGCACCTCGCTCCTGGTCATCGCCATGAAGTCGTTCGCCGGACTCGCCGGTCACCTCTCCGGCGTGTCGATCGACTGGGGCCTGGCCCTGACGGTGACCGCGGCGGCCGTGGTCGGCAGTCTGATCGGCGGCCGACTCGCGGGACGCATCCCCCAGGACGCGCTGCGCAAGGCCTTCGGCTGGTTCGTCGTCGTCATGGGCGTCTTCGTCCTGGCGCAGCAGCTCGACACCGCGCTGTGGACCCATCCGGCCACCTGGGCGACCGTCGGAGCCGTATCGACCGCGATGATCGCCGTACGGCTGCGGCAGAACACGCGGGCTCCGCGTACCGGCTCGGAGTCACACCGGGCCTGAGGAGCAACGGAAACCGCGTGAGCCACGGGGGCGGTCCGTCCGAAAGCACGGACCGCTCCCCTCTCGTCCACCGGACGCGCAGCGACAGCCGCTCTCAGTCGATGCAGAACTCGTTGCCCTCGATGTCCTGCATCACGATGCACGAGTCGTGGCCGTCGTAGAGGAGCCGCTCGCGTACGGCTCCGAGCGCGACGACTCGCGTGCACTCGGCCTCGAGCTTGGCGAGGCGCTCTTCTCCGACGAGGCCGTTGCCGACCCGGATGCAGAGGTGCACCCGGTTCTTGACGACCTTGCCCTCGGGGACGCGCTGGAAGAACAAGCGGGAGCCCACGCCCGACGGATCGACGCAGGCGAACCAGGAGTCCCGCTCCTCGGGCGCCTGCGCGTTCTTGTACTCGTCCCACGTGGCGAAATCGCCCGGCGGAGGCGGTACGACGTACCCGAGCAGCTCGCACCAGAAGCGAGCGAGGCGCTCCGGCTCGGCGCAGTCGAAGGTGACTTGGAAGTGCTTGGTCGCTGACACCGGCGCACCGTAACAAGGGGGTTGAGACGACCGCCTCCCCTTTTCGGGGTGGCCGGTTGTCGGCCGGCCTGTCCTGAGGGCGGGCAGCGCGGCCGGTCGCTCGGCCCTGAGGCGGAGGTGAGCCGTGTCTCACCGGTTCCGCCTCGCTTGCTATGCACCTCGTTGCATAGCAAGATCCGGCGTATGGCGCTCGACCACGCGATCCTCGTATCCCTGCTCGAGAAGCCCGGTTCCGGCTACGAGCTGGCCCGGCGCTTCGAGCGGTCCATCGGATACTTCTGGACCGCCACCCACCAGCAGATCTACCGCGTGCTCAAGCGCATGGAGCAGGACGGCTGGATCGACGTCCGGGAGGTCCTTCAGCAAGGCCGGCCGGACAAGAAGGAGTACTCCGTCGCCGCGCCCGGGCGAGAAGCCCTCGCCGGGTGGCTGGCGGAACCGATCGAGCCCGAAAGCGTCCGGCACGACCTCGCCGTGAAGATCCGGGGGGCCGCCTTCGACGACCCGGCCGCCCTGATCGGCGAGGTCGAGCGGCACCGGGCGGCACACGAGGGGCGTCTCGCCCACTACCGAGCCGGCGAGGCCCGGGACTTCGGCGAGCCCGCGGGCGACGGCCCGCTCGACGCCGAGCGGGAACTCCAGCACGTCGTGCTCCGAGGCGGCATCGCGTACGAACAGATGATGATCGCCTGGCTCGACGACGTCCTCGCCACGCTCGCCCGGTTCCGCACGGGGCAGTGAGCGCACCCGGGCCCCTGCGCCCCGCTCCGTACGACCGTTTCCCGCACCACCACCCTCATCCCTAGCCGGAAAGGCGGACGTCATGGCCGACCCGCTGCTGTTCAACCCGCGCACGTACGACCCCGCGCACTTCGACCCGGAGACGCGCCGACTGCTGCGCGCGACCGTCGACTGGTTCGAGGCGCGCGGCAAGCGGAGGATCATCGAGGACTACCGGACGCGCGCGTGGCTCGGGGACTTCCTCGCGTTCGCGGCCGAGGAGGGCCTCTTCTCGACGTTCCTGACGCCGTCCGGCGACGCGGGCGAGCAGGGAGGCGACAAGCGGTGGGACACCGCTCGCATCGCCGCGCTCAACGAGATCCTCGGTTTCTACGGCCTCGACTACTGGTACGCCTGGCAGGTCACCATCCTCGGCCTCGGCCCGGTCTGGCAGAGCGACAACGCTGCCGCACGCGCGCGTGCGGCGGAACTCCTGGACCAGGGGGAGGTGTTCGCCTTCGGTCTGTCGGAGAAGTCCCACGGCGCCGACATCTACTCCACGGACATGCTCCTGGAGCCCGACGGCGAGGGCGGCTTCCGCGCGACCGGGTCCAAGTACTACATCGGCAACGGCAACGCGGCCGGGCTCGTCTCCGTGTTCGGCCGCCGGACCGATGTCGAGGGCCCCGAGGGGTACGTCTTCTTCGCGGCCGACAGCCGCCACCCGGCGTACCAGCTGGTCAAGAACGTGGTCGATTCCTCGAAGTACGTGAGCGAGTTCCGCCTCGCGGACTACCCGGTCGCCGCCGAGGACGTCCTGCACACCGGCCGCGCCGCCTTCGACGCCGCCCTCAACACCGTCAACGTCGGCAAGTTCAACCTGTGCACCGCGTCGATCGGCATCTGCGAGCACGCGATGTACGAGGCCGTCACGCACGCGCAGAACCGCATCCTGTACGGCCGTCCGGTCACCGCGTTCCCGCACGTGCGGCGCGAGCTGACCGACGCGTACGTGCGCCTCGTCGGCATGAAGCTGTTCAGCGACCGCGCGGTCGACTACTTCAGGACCGCGGGCCCCGACGACCGTCGCTACCTCCTCTTCAACCCGATGACGAAGATGAAGGTGACCACGGAGGGCGAGAAGGTCATCGACCTCATGTGGGACGTCATCGCCGCCAAGGGCTTCGAGAAGGACAACTACTTCGCCCAGGCCGCCGTGGAGATCCGCGGGCTCCCCAAGCTGGAGGGCACGGTCCACGTCAACCTGGCGCTGATCCTGAAGTTCATGCGCAACCACCTGCTGGACCCGGTCGCGTACGAGCCCGTCCCCACCCGTCTGGACGCGGCCGACGACACGTTCCTCTTCCGCCAGGGCCCGGCCCGCGGTCTCGGTTCGGTGCGCTTCCACGACTGGCGCGCGGCCTACGACGCGTACGCCCACCTGCCCAACGTGGCGCGCTTCCGCGAACAGGCCGACGCGCTCTGCGAGTTCGTCCTCAAGGCCGCGCCCGACGAGCGGCAGAGCCGCGACCTCGACCTGCTCCTGGCCGTCGGCCAGCTCTTCGCGCTGGTCGTCCACGGACAGCTGGTCCTGGAGCAGGCCGCCCTCACCGGTCTGGACGAGGACGTGCTCGACGAGCTGTTCGCCGTCCTCGTCCGCGACTTCTCCGCCCACGCCGTCGAACTCCACGGCAAGGACTCCGCGACCGAGCCCCAGCAGCTCTGGGCCCTCGGCGCCGTCCGCCGCCCCGTCGTCGACGAGGCCCGCTCGGAGCGCGTCTGGCAGCGCGTCGAGGCCCTGTCGGGAGCGTACGAGATGACGCCCTGACCGGCTGACGTCCTCAGGGGCCGTCCGGCCGCGCGGGAGGTGACGGTTCGTCGCTTCCCGCGCGGTCGGGTCCCGGGTCTGGAGCAGTTCGGTCTGGCCCCGGTCGCCGTCGACCCGCAGCGAGTCCAGCGGGTGGCGTCCTACTCCGCGCCGGGCGCGGTGGCGACCGCCGGCCCGGCGGTCGCGCCTTACAGGCTCAGCGCGTCCTCCGCGTTGTCCATCCACGCGGTCACGGAGTTGTCGGTGGAGACGTTCATGCCGGGCGTCGAGGCCTTGAGCGGCACCTGCGTCAGATCGGACTCGGTGTTCATCGTCATCGCGATCGACGAGACGCTCTTACTCTTGGGGCCCTTCAGACCGCCCATGAGCCCCGCGTACGCGGACTGACCGGGCTCCAGCCGGATCGCGTCCTCGATGCCGGGTGCCGTGCCGCGCTCCGTCGCCGCCCCGTCAAGGCCGCCGAACGTGACGATGGGGTGGCCGAGCACGCGGCACGGCTTCCCGGACTTGTTCGTGATCTTCAGCAGGTAGCTGCTGGTCGTGGCCTCGGCCAGGCTCGCGGTGAACGTGACGTCGTAGGTGCTACAGGGGAAGACGCCGTAGTCCGGGTCCGTCGACGGCTTGCCCGGCTTGGAGGGCGCCGGCGGCGCGGACGGCTTCGAGGTCTTCCCGGGCGCCGACGGCTTGGCGGAGCCCGTCGGGTCGGCGGGGGTCGACGGGGAGGCCGAGGCGGTGGGCGCCGTGGCGGTGGGCGCCGCGGTCGGCGTCTCGGTGCCGCCCGCGGCCCCGTCCTCGGACGGCCCGCACGCGGTCAGCGCCAGCGCGGACGCGGCGACGAGGACGACTGCGGCTCTGCGAACGGTGCTCATGGCGGTACTCCCCCCGATGACAACGCACGTACTGCGCTGTGGTGGACACCAGATTCGCGCGCCACCTTCACGGTTCGGTGACAGCCCCTTACCGAATTCACCACGGTCCGCCCCAGGAAACCCATCCCCTGCGGCACGACCCTCGTGCCTAGGATCTGCTGGTCAGGATCCGGGGGTCGCGGCGGCCGCTCAGGCGCTGTTCCCGGACTCGCGGGGCCGTTCGAGGGGGACGACATGACGCTGCCGGAGACCATCACGATCGAGGCCATGGACGGGGTCGGGGCCGTGCGGGCCACCGGCGCGTTCCGGCTGGTCTACGCCGAGGCGTTCGCCGAGCCGCCCTACTGCGAGTCCGAGGACGACGTCGACGCCGCGTTCCGCCGGTTTCCCCTCCAGGCCGCCGCCCTCGGCTTCCGGGCCGTCCTCGCCAGGGACGAGCACGGCGAGCCGATCGGCATGGCGTACGGGAAACCGCTCGCGGCCGACGCGGTGTGGTGGGACGAACTCACCGAACCAGTGTCCGATGACATGCGGCGCGAGGACGGGCACCGTACCTTCGGGCTTCTGGAGCTCGCCGTACGCGGACCGTGGCGCGGGAAGGGGGTCGCCCGGCGCCTCCACATGACGCTCCTCGACGGCATCGGGGCCGAGCGGGTGCTCCTGAACGTCAACCCGGCGAGCACGGCGCCTTCGGCCGCCTACCGGGCTTGGGGATACCGCAAAGTCGGCGAGACGCGGCTATGGGGTGCGGAAGGGGACCCGCACGACGTGATGCTGCTCGAAGTGCGGTGAGGGCGGGCACTCAGCAAGCGCCTGCCGCGAGTCGGCTGCTCCTCCCCCGCTCCCGCACGGCGCCCGAAGGTTCCCATGCGCCGCTGGACGGCGAGTCCTCGCCATGGTGGCGCGGAACTGATGCGTCCGGGCGTACGCGCGTTCTAGCGTTTCCCCCATGACCTCGATCAGGTTCTGGCGTGCGCCGTGGCTCGCCGTCGTGGCCCTTCTGCTGCTCGTCCCTCAGACGGCCGCCGCGCGGGACGTCGCGGACCCCGTGACGACTCCCGCCGGAGGGTGGGCGACGCCTGACCGACCTGTCTACGACGTGTCGCTGCGCGCCGACGCGGACGGGTCGCGGTGGACCGGTCGTCAACGGGTGTCGTTCCGCAACGCGTCCCGTGAGCCGCTGAGTTCGGTGGACATACGGCTGTGGGGCAACGGCGCCGACGGCTGCGGGGCGGACGGGGCGCCGTCGCCGGTCCGGGTGAGCAAGGTGAGGGGAGGTACGCCGGCACCGCTCACCGTCGGCTGTACGGCGCTGCGGATCGACCTGCCCGAGCCGCTCGCGTACGGGGCGCGCACGAGCGTCTCGTTCGACGTCTCGATCACGGTCCCGGACCGGGTCCACCGCTTCGGCAAGGACGGGGCGTACCGGTATCTGGGCAACGCGCTGCCCCTGCTGTCCGTGCGGGACGCGGAGGGTCGACACCTCGACCCGGACGTGGGGTTCGGTGAGAGCTTCTACACGGTGGTGGGCGACTTCCGGGTGGTGCTCGACCACCCGGAGGGACTCGTCGTGCCCGCGACGGGCACGACGACCCGGAGCGCGGGGGCGGCGGGCCGCGCGGTCACCACGAGGGTCGCGCGCGGGGTGCGGGACTTCGCGTGGGCGGCGGGGCCGTTCCGGTCGAGGACGGTGACGACGCCCGGTGGGGTGCGGCTGAACGCGTACTGGACCGACACGACGACGCCCGAGGGCGTCGCCGTCGACCTGAAGGAGGCGCTCGGCTCGGTCGACGAGTTCGGGGAGCGGTTCGGGCGCTATCCGTACGGCGAGCTCGACCTCGTCATGAGCGACACGATCGACGACTTCGGGAACATGGAGTTCCCCGGCCTCGTGCTGCTGTGGACCGAACCCGGCGGCTCGGCCGTCGTGCACGAGATAGCCCACCAGTGGTTCTACGGAATCGTCGGCAACGACCAGTTCACCTCGCCCTGGCTCGACGAGAGCTTCGCCCAGTACGCGAACCAGGTGTACGGGGGCGAGCCCACCGCCACCTGCTGGAAGGACCAGGGCGCCTGGCCCAGTGACACGGCCGGACTCACCCGGTCCATGGGCTACTACGCGGACGGCCACCGTTCGGAGTTCGTCCGCGTCGTCTACATGCGGGGCGCCTGCGCCCTGCACGACCTGGAGCGCGTCCTGGGCAAGCGCGCGATGGCGACGATGCTGCGCGGCTACGTCCAGGACCACTGGCTGGGCGTCGCCACCACCGCGGACTTCAAGCGAGCGGCCCAGGCGGCGACGTCGAAGGACCTGGGCCCGTTCTGGACGGGGCACCGGATCTCCTGAGCCCGGCGGGTACGACTCCGCCGCGCGGGCCCCGCTCCCTCTACGCGGCCTCGGGCTCGCCCTTCTACGCGGCCCCGGGCTCGTCCCTCTACGCGGCCCCGGGCTCGTCCCTCTCCGCTGCGGCGGCGCGGCGCAGGTTCCGGATCGGCCGGATGGCGAGCAGCGCCGCGCAGCCCGCCAGACAGGTGCCGGCCGAGACGAGCAGAAGCCGGTCCGGCGAGTACGACCCGGTGGCCGGGCCGGCGAGTATCTGGCCCAGGGCGATGCCGGACACCGATCCGGCCAGTTCGTACGCGGTGACACGGTTGAGGACAGCGGGCGGGGTGTGGGTCTGCACGCTCGTGGCCCACATGACCGACCAGAACGCCAACGCGCCGCCGCCGAGAGCATGGCCCGCGAGGAGCCCCGGGAGCCCCGCGCCCAGTGCGACGCAGAGGGGCAACGCGGTGTACAGCGTCAGTGCCACGGCACCGGCGGCCAGGGGGCGGGCCGGGCGTACGCGGAGGGCGAGGAGGCCGCCAAGTACGGTCCCGACGCCGAGGGCGGACACGGCGAGGCCGTAGGCGTTCGGGCCGAGCCTGGTGCCGATGAGCGCCGAGCAGAGCGGTACGAGGGGACCGAAGAGCAGCACGCCGTAGACCACCCAGATGAGGATCACCGCCCACATCCAGGTGCGGGCACGGAACTCGTGCCAGCCCTGCCGTAGGTCGCGGCGGAGTGAACTCGCGCTGGGGGCGGCGGAGTCGGCGTCACTGTCCTGGGGCGCGCCGGCGGGGGCCAGGCGGATGAGCGCCAGGCAGAGGGCGCTGAGCAGGAACGTGCCCGCGTCGATCGCGTACACGGTTCCGGCGCTGGTCAGCGCGATCAGCAGCCCGGCGAGGGCCGGCCCGAGCAGGTGGGCGAGCGCGTCGGCCACCTTGAGCGTGGCGTTGGCCCGCTGCGGGTCGCGGGCAACGAGCGGGACCATCCCGTTGACCCCCGGCAGGAACATCGCGACGGCCGCACCGGCCACCGCCGCCATGGTCACGAGCAGCCAGAACGGCGGCGGTCCGGCGAAGAACGCCAGGGCGAGCACGCCCTGCGTGACGACCCGTACGAGATCCGCGCCGACCATCATCCGGCGCGCGCCGAACCGGTCGGCGAGCACGCCGCCGAACAGCACCAGGAGGACGAACGTCCCGGTCCAGACGCCGAGGACGTAGCCGACACCGGAGATCCCGTAGAGCGCGCCGATCGCGAGCGCCGCGGCCACCGGCATCATCGCGTCGCCGACGAGCGAGACCGTGCGGGCGGTGAAGTAGAGGGTGAAGCGCCGGTCCCAGAGCGGGGGTGCGGTGGAGGGGTGGAGGGAGGAGGAAGGTGGGGACAGAGGGGTCTGATCGTGCGTGGTGGTCACAGCTCGCCATCCTGGTCTACACCAATCGACGGCCCCCAGTGTCCCGAACGACACGATGGGGTACTTTCGCGCCATGACGCCTCGTCCGCCGGCGAAGTCCCCGGCGCCACACCGGGTGGTGGCCCTGCTCCAGGCCCCGCAGTCGACGTTCCCGCTGGCCTGCGCGGCGGAGGTGTTCGGCGACCACGGCCCGGCGATTCCGCCGCGCTACGCCTTCGAGGTCTGCGCCGAGCACCCCGGCCCGCTGCCCACCCAGGCCGGCTTCGACATGCTGGTCACGGCGGGCCTTGACGCGCTGGAGCGCGCCGACACGGTGCTGGTCCCCGGCCGCCGGCAGCCGGCCGGCGCCGCCGTGCCACCGGCTGTGGTCGCCGCCGTCCGCCGGGCGCACCGGCGCGGCGCGCGGATCGTCGGCATCTCATCGGGCGCGTTCGTCCTCGCGGCCGCCGGGCTCCTCGACGGCCGACGGGCCGCCACGCACTGGGCACAGGCAGCGGAACTCGCCGCCCTGTTCCCGCGGGTCCAGGTCGACCCCGGCGTGCTGTACGTGGACCACGGAGACGTCGCCACGAGTGCCGGATCGGCGGCGGGCGTGGACCTCTGCCTGCACCTCGTACGCACCGACCACGGAGCCGCGTACGCGATGCGCATCGCCCGTCAGATGGTGACGCCGCCGCACCGCGAGGGCTGCCAGCTCCAGTACGCCGAACTTCCCACCTCCGGGCCCGTCGCCGACTCGCTCGCCCCTCTCCTGGAGTGGCTGACCGGTCGCCTCGACCAGCCGGTCAGCGTCGCCGACATGGCGGAGCGCTCCCGGGTCTCGCCCCGCACCCTGACCCGTCGCTTCACCGAACAACTGGGCATCAGCCCCGGGCGCTGGCTCCTCGACCGGCGGCTCGCCGCCACCCGCGCCCTGCTGGAGGAGACGGACCTGCCGGTGGAGACCATCGCCCAGCGGGTCGGCCTCTCCTCCGCGGTCAACCTGCGCCGCCGGTTCCACGAAGCCCTGCGCACGACACCCGCCGCCTATCGACGTACCTTCCGCGCTGACGAGGCCGGCCGGGCGGCCCGTGAGGCGGATCGGGAGCCAGGGCCGATTGTCAGTGGTGGATGAGACGGTAGGAGCATCAAGTCGGGAACTGATGCAGGGGGATCTGCCATGTCCGGAAACCAGAACTACATCAATCACGTCGCTCTTGTGCTGGACGCCAGTTCGTCGATGTCGCACCTCAGCGGAAAGGTCGTCGACGTAGCCGACCAGCAGATCGCCTACCTCGCCCGCCGTTCACGGGAACTGGACCAGGAAACCCGTGTCACGGTGTACGTCTTCGCGGACGCGGTGGAATGCGTCATCTACGACAAGGACGTGCTGCGCATGCCGTCCCTGAAGCAGATGTACCGGGTCGGCGGAATGACCTCGCTGCTCGCCGCGGCACTGAAGTCCCAGCGTGAGCTGGCCCAGACGGCGCAGCTGTACGGCGACCACAGCTTCCTGACCTTCATCCTGACCGACGGCCAGGAAAACGCCAGCCACCGCTGCCCGGACACCCCGGCCTGGAATGCGCGCGCGCTGGTCCAGGCCGTCTCCTCGATGATCGAGACCCAGCAGGACAACTGGACGCTGGCCGTTCTCGTCCCGGACCAAATGGGAAAGCGCGAGGCCATGCAGTACGGCTTCCCCAAGGAGAACGTCGCCATTTGGGATGCCACGAGCACTCAGGGTCTCGAAGAAGCCGGACAGGTCATCCAGGAAGCCACCGAGAAATTCATGGTGGGCCGCACCAAGGGAATCCGCGGCTCCCGAGCGGTATTCTCCACGGGCGCCGACGCGGTCAACAAGGACACGATCAAGGCCGCCGGCCTCACCCCCGCCGACCCGTCCGCGTACCAGCTCGTCCCCGTCGCCCGTGACGCCGGCATCCGCGAGTGGGTAGTCGAATGCGGCCACACCTACCGCACGGGCGGCGCCTTCTACCAACTGAGCAAGTCCGAGAAGGTCCAGGCGCGCAAGCAGATCGCCGTCCTGGAGAAGAAGACCGACCACGTCTACACGGGCCCCGAGGCCCGCGCCCTGCTCGGCCTCCCCGACGTGGAAGTACGCGTCAAGCCCGACCACAACGACGACTTCACCATCTTCATCCAGAGCACCAGCGTGAACCGCAAGCTCGTCGCGAACACCCAGCTACTCATCATGAACTGACGACCCGAATCCCGTGGCGAGCCCCGAACGCGTCGGCGTCCGGGGCTCGCCGGTATGGCACGGTCGCATGGGTGGCGTCAGCTTTGGAGGCTGTTCTGTGGGCTGCTCTGTGCGCTGTTCTGGGGGCTGTCCTTGAGGAAGACGATGCCGTCGCTGTCCGCCAGGTGGGCCGGGTCGAGCGGGGCGTAGCCGAACCAGGGGGACACACGGGGTGCGGGCGGGACGTCATGGAGAGCGGTGGCCAGCTCGTGGGCGTCGACGAGGCAGCGGTCCTGCGGGAGCGCGTGCAGGAGTCCTTCGACGGTGTCCGGCGGCGGCGTGTCCACTCCCTGGTGCCGGATCGTGCCGAGCGCGGTGGCCACGAACCCGTACTCCGTGCCCAGTTGGGCACGGACGAGCGCCCCGGCGCTCCACCACCTCAGCATCATTCCCCCCATCGGCATCGAGCTCTCGCGCCGCTGGAGGTGAGTGTTATGGGCGTGGACGAAGAGGGGCCCCCTGGCGGCGAGGGCGAGGAGGTTCTCGGCCATCATCTGGTCCCGCAGCCCGACCAGACGGTTCAGCCGCGCCTGCGAGGCGTCGGCCATCCAGTGGTGGTAGCGGAGCAGACCCAGCGCGGTACGCCCGAACAGGCTCGCCCGCTCGAAGTCCTCGCTTGAGGTCGCCGCGATCAGGTGCGGCCGTTGCGCGTGGAGCAGCGCTGCCAGATCGTCAGCGATCAGCCGCAGTCGGGCGGCTTCGGCGGACTGCCCGAAGGACCGGGTCGGGTCCATCATGGCGGCGGGTTCGGTCCAGCGCTCGTCGCCGCCGAGCAGTGCGTCGAGCGTTTCCATGGTGCAGGCGAGCAGATCGGCGTCCAGCCAGGGGGCGAGGTATCCGTGCAGTGCGGTGAGTGCTCGCCTGGGGCTCTCGGCACTGGCGATCTCCAGCGGCCCGTCGAAGCCGGCGAAGCCGATCCGCTCTGACGCGGGCCGCCCGGCGTTGTGTTCGCGCATCCATCGCACGAGCTCGCGGTTGGCCGCCGAGCCGCCCCACCCATGGCTGAAGCCGCGCTCCATGACCTCGTCCAGTGTGCCCGCGCCCCCTCGCACGTACTCCTCCACGAGCAGCCCCCGCACACAGTCGCTCTCGATCGCGATCGTCCGGTACCCCTCCTGCTCCACGAGCTCCCGAAAGAGCTCGTTGCGCACCTCCAGCAGCAGTTCCTCGCCATGCGTGGGCTCCCCCAGCGCCAGCACCGCGGGCCGCTCCGGGAACAGCCGCATGACAGCGGCAGCCTCCACGGGATGGGTGATGTCCTTGATGTCAGCTTCCATACCTTCAACGCTATCGTTGAAGGTTCGGTTGAAACTTTTGCGCGATATCCTGGCGCTCATGGGTCGAAACCTTCAAAGCGGTGAGCGGCTCAGGCCGGTCGATCTGGCACGCGAACACGGTCTGTCGACTCAAGCGATCCGTAACTACGAGGACTCCGGCATCCTCCCCACCGCCCACCGCACCCCCCACGGCTACCGCACTTACACCCCCCTCCACGCCCATGCCCTCCGCGCCTTCCTCGCCCTCGTCCCCGGCCACGGCCACCAGACGGCGACCGCGATCATGCAGGCCGTGAACCAAGGCACCCCCGACGAGGCCCTCCGTCTCATCGACGACAGCCATGCCCGACTCCTCGACGACCGCAGGACACTCCAGGCCGTGGAGGAGGCCCTACGGGACCTCGAGTCCGGTGCGGGCTCCCGGCGGCCTTCGAGGTCCCGGTCCGCGACCTGGTCCTCACCCGCCGCCCGCCCCACGGGCTCCGACACCGTCGACACCTTCATCGGCCCGCTGGCCGAACAGCTCGGTGTCCGGCCCGCGACCCTCCGCGCGTGGGAGCAAGCCGGACTGGTACGCCCCCGCCGGGACCCGCTGACCGGCTACCGCCTCTACGACGCCGCCGCCGTACGCGACGCCCGCCTGACCCACCAGCTCCGACGCGGCGGCTACCCTCTCGCCCGCATCGCCCCCTTGATCACCCAAGTCCGCACCGCCGGCGGCCTGGACCCCCTCAAGGACACCCTGCACGACTGGCACACCCGCCTCTCCACCCGCGGCCGTTCCATGCTGACCGGTGCCGCCCGCCTGGACGCGTACCTCCGCCAGGTCACTACGAGCGAGTGACACGAACTCCACGCCGATGGAGCCGACCTGACTGAGCGCCACCTAGGGAACACCCCAGGGGGCACTTCAGGGTGGCCCCAGGGGAATCCCCGATAGTGCGGTGACCTGCGGAGTTGAAAGGCTGAAGCCATGACGAAGACGATTTCCCGAAGCTCCCGTTGGCTCGCCATGGCCGCTGCCGGCGCCGCTCTGTTCACGGTTACGGCGGCCCTGCCCGCGAGTGCGACGGCGCTCCCCGCGACTGCGGCAGCTGGGCAGCCTGGCCCGGTGGTCACGGTCGGCGCGGACGGACGGATCGACGCGGCGGCGCTGCAGGCCTCGCTCGGCACCCCTGCGGACGGGTTGTTCGCGGGAATCATGGCCCGCGTCGGTGGGCGCGACGGGCGGTGGACGGGGACGATGGGTGCGGTTTCGGAAGACCCGGCGGCCTCGTTCCGCATCGGGAGCATCACGAAACTGTTCACGTCCACCGTCGTGCTCCAGCTGGTGGCCGAGGGGAGGCTCTCGCTGGACACTCCGGTGCAGGAGCTGCTGCCGGGCACGCTGCCGGCCCACTGGGAGCCGATCACCGTGGGGCAGCTGCTCAGCCACACCAGCGGCATCCCGCGAGCGGCTTGCTGGGAGCCGAATGCGGTCTACACGCCGGCGGAGTTGGTGAAGACGGTGACCGAGTGCGCGAAGGCCGGCGAGCCGGTCACCGGAGCCGACATACCGCAGGTCTACAACGGGGTGAACTACTTCCTCCTCGGCATGGTGGTCGAGAAGGTCACCCACCACTCCTACGCCCACGAGGTGAAGCACCGCATCATCCGTCCGCTGGAGCTGCGCCACACCTACGTGCCGAAGTGGGGAGAGACGGAGCTTCGGGCGCCGGCGCTCGCACCGCAGCTGCCGCCCACCGACCCGTGGGCCTGGGCCGAGGGCGGAATGGTCTCCAACGCACCCGACCTGGAAAGGTTCCTGACCCAACTGCTGCGCGGCCGCCTCCTTCCCCCGGCCCAGCAGAAACTGCTCTTCGAGCTCCCTCGGCACGCCGAGCGTGGTTTCACCCTGGGCGGCGTGCAGTACGCGAAGCTCCCGGACGGCACCGAGGTGTACGGCAAGTCCGGAAGCTACGGCGGCTACACGAACGGTCTCTTCGCCACCCGAGACCTCCGCCGAAGCCTCGTGTACTCACTGGTGCCGCTCACGAACGACACCAAGCTGGTCGAGAAGCGCTACCTGGACATAGCCGCTGCCGCCCTCTGAGGCGCCGCCGAGGGGTGCGGTGATCACCGCTACTCGCGGACGCCCTCCACCGCCTCCCGGACGGCGGGGTGCCGGTCGTCAGCGAGACCGTCCAGGAGATCGGCGACGCCGGGCGTGGACCAGCGGGCGACCGCCCACACCAGGTCCTCCCGGACGCCGGGGTCGGGGTGGGCGGCAAGAAGCGCCAGTTGGGACAGCGGTCCACGTCGACGCATGCCGAACCAGTGCAGCGCCTCACGCAACTGGGCGGGGTCTCCAGGGTCGCCGGCGGCCCTGACCCTGGCGAGCAGCACGTCAGCCGGCGGGGGCGGTCCGTCCAGGGGATGGGGACGTCGCTCGCGCAGGCGCCGCCCTCCGTACTCGCCCCGCACGCGGCATCCGTCGCAGGTGCAGGGGCGGACACCGTGCGAGTCCGGCCAGTAGCGCCAGCCCGCGATCCGCGGCGCGGTGCGGATCCGGTGCACTTCGCGGGGCCGGATGGCCCGAGGCACGAACACCTCCCATCCGCGCGGGTCGGGCAGCGCGGCGATCCGCCGCACCGCCTCGGCCGCGGGAACGGCGGACGAGGCGTCGCGCGACCGGTCCGCATAGCGGCCGGCCAGCACGGGCACGTCGTCGTCCAGCCGAATGTGGACGGCCACAAGGCCGCCCCGGGTTCCGAAACGGGTCAACTCGCGGGCCCATTGGTGGGTGAGGGTGAACGACCGCAGGACCGGGAAGCAGTACACCCCGCGCTCTCCGCCCCGCCCCTGGTCCCCGGCCCTGATCCCGGAGCGTCGGATGCGCTGCGCGTTCGCCGCCGAGGTCAAGTGCACGAACATCGCCATGGTGTCTACAGCAGCCCGACGATCTTGGGTGGGGCGTAGACGTGGCGGGCGAGGTGTTCGTTGCCGGATTGGACGTCGGCGTCGCGGTGGGGGCCCGGTTCGGGTTCTCGGGCGAGCTGCTTCTGGTGGCGGGCGCAGGTGGTGCAGGCCGGGTCCCAGTCGGGGAGGAGGTCGTGGTGCTTGAGGGCGATGTGGGCGCCCAGGGCGATCTGGGTGGTGACGGTGCTGTCGAAGGGGTCCCAGTCGATGTCGGGTTCGCCGGTCATGCGGAGTTCGGCGATCCGGTCGCCGACGTGCCGCATGGTGCGATAGCGGTCGACGCACTCTTCGCAGTTCCACATCCAGGGTGGCGGCAGCGGCCACTCGTGCTCGGGATCGTTGGCGTCCGGGCTCATGGGGATCACGGTAGTGGGCGGGGCTGGGCACGCGGGGCCCTTCCCGACAAATGGGCCGCGGCACGGCTCCGGGGCCGATGCCGGCTCCGGGACCGCGCGTAGGGCCCGGGTCGCGCCGCGTGGGGGCGTCACGAGGGGTGGACGCCGAAGGTCAGGTTGAGGAGGACGGATTCGGCTTGGGACTGGAGGTGGGAGGTGAGCGGCTTGAGGTGGTGGACGCGGGTGGCGGGGAGGGAGAGGGCGAGAGCGGCGACGGAGGTGCCGACCATGATGGGGACGGCCGCGCAGACGGTACCGAGGGCGTACTCCTGGTGTTCAAGGACCGGGAGGCCACGGGGTATCGCGCTGAGACGGCGTTCGAGGGCGGTGCGGCCGGGGACGGTGAATCGGGTGAGGGCCGTGACGGGGTGGCGGTCGAGGTGGTCGGCGCGGATGTCCTCGTCGAGGTGGGAGAGGATCGCCTGACCGGCGGCGTGGGCGTGGCCGGTGGCGTCGAAGGCGGCCCATTCGTCGACGGGCGGGCGGTCGGGGTCCCGGGAGACGGCGGGTACCCGGATCTCGCCGTCCTGGTAGGTCACGAAGTAGACAGCGGCGCCGAGTCGGTCGCCGAGGTGGTCGACCCATCCCTGGACCGGCAACGCGGCCTCGTCGGCGGCGGGGCCGTGTGCGGCCTCGATCAGTTCGTAGGCCTGCCGGTCGTTCCGTACGAGCCGCTCGTGGGTGAGGGTGCGCAGCAGGTGGTACGTGGTCGGGAGCGGCAGGTCGACGTCGCGGGCGAGTTGTTTGGCGCTCGCGCGGCCGCCTCGCCCGTCGAGGGCGCGCAGCAGGCGGAGCGCGCGCTGGACGGACTGGATGAGGGTCTTGGGTTCTGTTGGGTGAGCTTCCGTCACAGGGGTCTTTCCGTTCGGGCAGGTGCGGGTGCCCGGTGCCGGTGTCCATGGACGGACGCGGCGAGGGGAGGAAGGGGACACCAGTGGGGGGGGGTCGCGGGGAGAAGTGGCAGGTCGGGTGGGGTGTGGCCGCGCAGGGCGGGGAGTGGCCGACGTAATCAGAGCGGCCGGTGTCCGACAAGTCCCCCCGTAGGCGGTTTTACGCCCGGCGTATTCCCGCCACCGGCGGCGCGGGGTCCCCCGCGGCGTTCGCCGTGGGGATTCCCACCCGCGTGGCAGACACGTGACCTGGGCCGAAATGGGGACCGGAAAGTATGATCAGGCGATGTCCGACATGACTGAGACCACGCCCGGCTGGCTGACCACGGATGAACTGGACATGGCCAGGGCCCGGATGCCGATCCTTTACGTCGAAGCCGTGCCCGTGCGGGTGGACGACAGCGGGGAAGTCACCAGCGTCGGCCTGCTGCTGAGGATCGGGGCGGACGGGACGATCAGCCGGACTTTGGTGTCCGGCCGGGTGATGCACCACGAGCGGGTTCGTGACGCGCTGCTGCGTCATCTGGAGAAGGACCTCGGGCCGGTGGCGCTGCCCCGGGTGCCCGCTTCCCTGCAGCCGTTCACCGTCGCCGAGTACTTCCCGACGGCCGGCATCACGCAGTATCACGACCCGCGCCAGCACGCCGTGTCGCTCGCGTACGTGGTGCCGGTGACCGGTGACTGCCGGCCGCGGCAGGACGCGCTTGACCTGGTGTGGTTCAGCCCGCAGGAGGCGGCCTCGCCGGCCGTGCAGAACGAGATGCCGGGCGGTCGTGGGGTCTTGTTGAAGCAGGCGCTGGCCCATGTGGGGCACGTCTACTGATCCCTTGGCCGTGTCCTTCCGCGGGCGGGTTCAGCCGCAGCGGTAGGTGAAGGTGCCCTCGGCCGTGTGGGTGCCGGGGGATGTGATGACGAGGCGTGCGACGGCCTGGTGGGAGCCGGGCCCGTGGAAGGTCCAGAGGAGGTGGAGCCGGGCCTCTTCCTGTCCGCGGGTCAGGCTCTCGCGCAGGGGCGCGGATCGGGTGCCGTCGCTGCGCTCCCAGTGGTAGGTCAGGGTGCCGGGGCGGCCGTCGGTGCGGACGACCCCGACCACGCCGGCGGTGCCGTCGCAGGCGAGCGGCCGGTCGGGGGCGGTGACCGCGACGGCCCGGACCGCGGCCCGGGGGCCGTACTCCCGCCAGGCGAGGAAGGCCAGGACGGCGACGAGGATCAGGGCGGCGGGCACGTAGCGCCGTGGCCATCGGCGGCGGGGCGGAGGTGGTGGCGGGGCGCCGGGGAGGGTGCCGTGCCAGATCTGGGCGGCGGTGGGGGTGTTCTGGGCGCGGTAGGCGGCGACCGCGGTGACGCCAGGCCCGAAGCGCAGGATCTCGCCCTCGACGCGGTCGGGGGTCGGGTCGGGTGTCGGGCCTTCGAACCAGTGGCTGCCGAGTTGGGTGGCGCTGTAGTCGTCGTCGTTCACGTGATCACACACCGTCGGATGAAGACCTGCTGGAAGGAGCCGCCGTTCGCGGCGGCCGGGTCGGTGCTCGCGCGCGCTCCCCAGTAGCAGCCGGAGCCGCGGACGGTGTGGGTGAGCGTGAGGGTGTAGTGGGTGGCTCCCTGGCGCCGGAAGGTCTCCGAGCCGTCGGGGGCGCCCGGTGAGCCCTGTTGGTCTCCGGTGAACCACTCGACGGCGAGCGTCACCGGGCCCGCGCCGTCCGTCGTGATGTCGATGACGGCCTCGGCGGTCGTGGGCCCGATCTGGCGCAGGCGAGTGACGGACACCGCCTTCACGGAGACGGGTGGTGTCGTCGTCGGGGCCGTGGTGGGAGGCGTCGTCGGTGGGGTCGTGGGCGGTGTGGTGGTGGGCGTGGGTGGTGGTGTCCACGGGGGCGTGGTGGCCGGGTCGGTGGTGGTGGTGTCGGTCGGTGTGGGTTCGGTCGGGTAGGGATCGGGGGTCTCGGTCGGGGACGGGGTGGCGGAGGAGGCGGAGGGTCGGGGCTCCGTCGGAGTCGCGGTCGGGGGTGGGGAGGCGCTCGGGTCCGGTGGGGAGGTGGTCGGTGTGGTGCTCGTCGTCGCGAAGGCCTGCGCGGCTTCGTCGCCGTCCGAGGGTTCACCGCCGGCGCGTGCGGCGAGAGCGAGGAGGAGTGCCAGGACGAGGGCGGCCGCGCCCGCGGGCACTCCGCGCGGGAGGCGCGGACGGCGGTGCGGTGGCGGTGGCGGTGGCGGCGCAAGGGTCGTGGTGGCGAACGCGGTCGCGCCTTCGGCCGTACCACCGGAGGAGGGGAAGAGGAGGGGAAGGAGTGCCGCGAGGGCGGCGAGGCGCCCCCGACCTCGCTCCTCCCAGTCCGGGCCGTACGTGGCGGTGGCGACCGCCTCCAGTTCGTCGACGAAGGCGGCCGCGTTCTCCGGCCGTTCGTGCGGGGCTTTGGCGAGGCCGCGCCGGATGAGGGGGCGCAGGGGCTCGGGGGCCTGCCCGTCGGGTACGGGGGCCTCCAGGTGCTGGAGGGCGAGTTCGGCGAAGTTGTCGCCGGCGAAGGGTTTGCGTCCGGTGAGGCATTCGAAGAAGGTCGCGGTGGCCGCGTAGACGTCGGCCGAGGGTGACGCGGGGGCGCCGTTCCACTGTTCGGGGGCCATGTAGGCGGGGGTTCCGGCGATGCCGGGCCTGCTGTCCTGTCCGGTGGCGATGCCGAAGTCGACGAGCTTGGATGAGCCGTCGGCGGCGACGAGGACGTTCTCGGGCTTGTAGTCGCGGTGTACGACGCCCGCCCGGTGCGCTGCCGCGAGGCCCAGGAGTGAGCCCTTCAGGACGACGAGGGCGGCCTCGGGTCCGGTCGAGCCCTCGCGGGCGAGGAGGGCGCGCAGCGCGACGCCGTCCACCAGCTCCATGACGATCGCCGCGCCCTGGGGTGCCTCGACGTACTCGTAGAACCCCACGACGTGCGGGGTGTCCAGGGTTCCGAGGAGACGGGCCTCGGACCGGAAGTTCCGTACGAACGCCTCGTCCGAACGGAGGCGCTCCCCCAGGTACTTCACCGCGACCGGGACCCCGGTCGCGTCGTGCGTGGCGAGCACCACTCGTCCGCTGGCGCCCGCCCCCAGTTCTCGGGACTCCGTGTATCCCGGGATCACCCATGCGCTCATTCGCGTACCCCCTCGGCGCCGTGGCCGCCTTCGTCCACAGGGACAGATTCTCGCCACGGCCGGTTCCCGGGGAAGGGGAGGGAGATGTCGAAATGGGGACGGCCCCCCACGGTGTGGGGGGCCGTCCGTTCGCGGGTCTTGCCGTGGGTGGGGCTACGGGGTGACCTTGAGGAGCTTGTTGGCGGTGCCGGAGGAGGCGTTCTTGATGGCGTCCGGGGTGGCCGCCTCGGTGAGCGCGGTCGCGGTGTCGGCCGGGGTCGCCGACGGGTGCGCGGCCAGGTAGAGGGCGGCGGCTCCCGCGACGTGCGGGGTGGCCATGGAGGTGCCGGAGATCGTCTTGGTGCCGGTGTCGCTGTCGTTCCAGGCCGAGGTGATGTCCGAGCCGGGGGCGTACAGGTCGACGACCGCACCGAAGTTGGAGAAGTCGGACTGCTCGTCGTCCTTGGTGCTCGAGGCCACGGTGAGGGCCTCGGGGACGCGGGACGGCGAGCCCTGGCCCGCGTCGGCGGATTCGTTGCCGGCCGCGACGGCGAAGGTCACGCCGGAGGCGATGGCCCGCTGGACGGCCTCGTCGAGCGCTTCGTCGGCGCCGCCGCCGAGGCTCATGTTGGCGACGGAGGGTCCGGAGTGGTTCTTCGTCACCCAGTCGATGCCGGCCACGACCTGCTCGGTGGTGCCCGAGCCGTTGTCGTCGAGGACCCTCACGGCGACGATCTTCGCCTTCTTGGCGACCCCGTGGGAGGTGCCGGCGATGGTGCCCGCGACGTGGGTGCCGTGGCCGTTGCCGTCGTCGGCCGTGTCGTCGTTGTCGATGGCGTCGAAGCCGTGCGTGGCGCGGCCGCCGAAGTCCTGGTGCGAGACGCGGACGCCGGTGTCGATGACGTACGCGGTCACGCCCTCTCCCCCGCCGTCGGGGTAGGTGTACTTGTCGTCGCCCGCCGTCTCGGTCTGGTCGATCCGGTCCAGGCCCCAGGACGGGGGCTTCTCCTGGGTCTCCTTGATGGTGAACCGCTTGTTCTGTACGACGGTTCCGACGGCCGGGTCGGCGGCGAGCCGCTTGGCCTCCTGGACGGTCAGGCCGGACGCGGAGAAGCCGTTGACCTTCGAGCCGTAGGCCCGTTCGAGCTTGCCGCCGTACTTCTTCGCCAGGTCGTCCTTGTTCGCGGATGCGTCGAGGATGACGACGAAGCTGCCGTCCACGGCGCCCGGGGCGCCGAGTCCGTGCACGGTCCCCTCGGCCGGGGCAGCGGCCCCGGCGAGGTTGCTCGCGAACACCGCCGCGACCGCGGCGCCGGCCACACCTGTGGCTATGGCCGCGTTGCGAAGACCGTGGGATCGCTTGTGAGTTGCCATGGAAGTGGTTCTCTCCTCGTGTTGACGTGTGGGGCGTCAAACGTTCGAGAGAACCCTGTGCGGATTGGCAGGAGCAAATCAAGAGCGAACCGGCGGTACGGAGTTATTCAACAAGGTTTCTTAAAAAGCCCTCCGCACCGCCTCCACCTCGCACACCTCCTCCCACGAACTCCTCCCTGAAACACACACGTTCACGTCCGGCCGGGCGCCCGGCCGGAGCGCCTACAGTCCCGGGCCGTTGTACGCGCCCCGGTGCGGCTTCGTCGTCGCCGACACCGGGTTCGCCCAGTAGTCGCGGCCGCCGTTGCCGGTGATCACGGAGCCGTTGTTCAGCGCCGGCGACGTGGCCCGCAGCTTGTACCCGTCGACCGAGTGGATGGTGTCGCCGCCGGTTCCGGGATTCACGAACTGCGGGTCGCCGACGATGCCGTTGGCGGTCGGCCGGGGCACGCCCTGGAAGACGTTCCACAGCCACGAGACGCCCGGCCCGGTGGGCAGTCGCGAGTCGCTCGTCCCCACCCAGATGTTGTTCTCGACGACGCTCTCGTCGGGCAGGGTGATGCTGAACTTCTTGTCCGTGCAGTAGAAGACGTTGTTGTACATGTGCAGGGCCGAGCGGCCCGCGCTGACGCTGCTCATCCGGCAGTCGTTCTCGGAGATGTTGTACCGGATGACCTGCTTCGCGGCGCCGATGGTCCCGCAGCCGTCGCAGTCGAGGAAGAAGCCGCCGATGTTGTCGCGGCTGAAGTTGTACTGGATCGTGCAGGTGCCCGTGTTCCCCCAGTCGCAGTCGAAGGCCTGGCTGTCGGCCACCGACATCCGGGTGATCCCGTACACGGCGTTCTTCTGGATGGTCGGGTCCCGGTCGCCCAGCACCCAGATTCCGGCGAAGTTCCCACCGGAGAAGGGGTACACGCCGTTGCCGACACCGGAGGCGTTGTTGTACTGGATCATCGGCGCGTCGGCGTAGCTGGCGATGATCCCGTCGCCGCCCACGTCCCTGATCACGTTGTTCTCGATCAGCACCCCGGTCCCCTTGACCGCCATGGCCCCCACGCGGATCTTCAGCCCGCCGCCACCCGTGTTGCTGATCTGGTTGTCGTGGACGTGCACGTCGTTGAGCGTCGAGTTCGTGCCGCTCGCGCCGGTGACGATGCCGGCCGACTGCACGAAGTCCTCGGTGGTCGGGCTGTTCTTGTTGGTCTGACCCGCGACCCGGTCGATGACGAGCCCGCCGATGTCGTAGCCGCGGTGCGCCTTCCCGTCGGTGGCGGAGATCCGCAGCCCGGTCCGACGGGCGAGCGCGGCGGCGGGGTTGGTCAGCTTGAGGCCGCTGATCCGCCAGTGGTCCTGGTTGGTCAGCGTGACCGCACTCGCCGCCCCACCACCGTCGATCACGGGCAGCGCCCCGGTCCCGTATCCGGTGAGGGTGATCGGCGCCGTCGCGGTCCCGCTGCCCTGGGGCGCGAGCGCGCCGACGCAGGTCGCGCCGGCGGCGAAGGCGAGGGTGTCACCGGGGCCGTACACCTTCCCGTTGGCCTGGGCGATGCTGTTGAAAGGCGACCCCTGGCTGCCGTCGCCGCCCGCCGGGCCCGCGCAGTCGACGTAGGTCGTACTCCCCTCGGCCGAGGCACGCACGTCGGCGAGGGTGACGGTTCCGCCGAACGCGAGGGCCACGGCGATGAGGCCGCGGCCCGTCAACTGCCGTACGGAAACTGCTCTGATGGTCATGTGGCGCGACACCTTTCTGACGGTCCGGTGCCGCCAGAAGCTAGGTGCGCTCGATGATCGAGTCAATGCGAAACTGTCGATTGATCGAATTTCGATCACCGAGTGGGCGATTGGTCGACTTCCTCCACTCGCCAAGGCAGCCTCGTGCCCCGTGCCGGGTGTTGCGAACGGTCAGGGGCTCACGACGAGTTCGCTGAGGCGTGTCGCCAGCCAGGGCTTGCGTCCGCCCGCGCGCATCTGACCGCGGAGGATGGGCTTCCAGATCGGGGTGCGCTGGAAGGAGACGAGGAGGAAGGCGACCGGGGCGACGGTGAGGCGGCAGTCGTACGGGCGTGGTGGGGCGTCACGGGTGACCGTCATCGTGCCGTCCTCGATGACGACCGTGAGGCGAGGGCCGCCCTTGACCACGAGGTCGACGGCGAGGGTGACGCCGCGGGCCTTCTCGGTGTCGAGGCCCAGGGGCATGATCGTCGGCATGATCTGGCCGAGGACGAGTCGGGCCTCGTCGGGGCCGATGGGCCAGGGCAGGCCGCCGCCGCGGGCGATGTCGAGGCCGTGGACGAGGCTCTCGCTGAGCATCAGGCCGGTGAGGGCCGCGAGGGTGAGGTCGCGGCCGAACCAGGGGATGGCGACGGGGGTGTCCGGGGCGAGGCCTTCGGTGCCGCGGAGGAACGCTTCGCCGCGCTCGGCGACGACGTCCCCCAGGCGGGCGCGTTCCTCTTCGCCGAAGAGGCCGATGGAGGTGGCGTTCATCGCGGTGATCCGTTCGCCGAACGACCCTTCGCCGGGCGGCGGGAGGAGGCCGTCCCAGTCGACGGCCTTGTCGTCGAAGGCGAGGGAGCAGTAGGCGAGGTAGACGGAGGCGAGGTGCGCGCCGACGTCGCCCACCGTCCAGGCGGGGACGCCGGAGGGCGCGTTCCGGTCCGGCACCTGCCGGAGCAGCCGGACGAGCCGGGGGACCGCGGCGGCCAGGGCCGCCCGGGTCCTCTCGTGCTCGACGACGGGATCGAACGTGCTGACCGTACCCATACCACTCCCCCTGTGAGCCACGGATCGGGCCCGCAGATTACCGGGGAGTAGCTCGGTTGCGACAGCCCTGCGCGAGTCGTCGCACGTGGGTGGTCGCTCAGGCCTGGCGCTCGGTGATGTTGACCATCCAGGTGATGCCGAAGTTGTCCGTGCACATGCCGAAGACGTCGCCCCACATCTGCTTCTCCAGGGGGACGGTGACGGTTCCGTTGCCGGAGAGCTTGTCCCAGTAGGCGCGCAGTTCCTTGTCGTCGTCACCGCTGACGCTCACCGCGATGTTGGTTCCGGGGTTGTAGTCCATGCCGGGCGGGACGTCGCCGGCCATGAGCGTGAAGCCGCCCGCGGTCTCGAGCATGCTGTGCATGATCTTGTCGGCGGCGTCGCCGGCCTCTGCCTGGCCGAAGGAGCCGTAGGTGTTGATCTCCAGGGTGCCGCCGAAGACGCTCTTGTAGAACTCCATCGCCTGCCGGGCGTCGCCGTTGAAGCTGATGTACGGGTTGAGGCGCGAGGGCATGGGTGTCTCCTTCGGTGATGAGGCGTCGGTCTCGGGAGAGTAGGTGACGCGTCGCCGAAGGCCGGGGCGACGCCCCGGGGTGCCGCCGAAAGTGGACCTGATGCCGCCTGGGCGCGCACGGGGCCGCGCCCGCGGTCAGGAGGTCGCTACGTCGTCGTCCTGGCGCGGGCCGGTGGGGCGACGGCGTGACCCGCGGCGCGGAGTGCCTGGTCGTAGGCGTGCATGGCGTCCTCGGGGGCGCCGAGGCGCTGGTGGAGGAGGGCGGCGCGGTGCCAGCACTGGGTGGCCTGGCGGTCGCCGGGCGGCAGGGCCGAGAGGAGGGCGGTGGCCGCCGTGAGGGAGGTCGCGGCGGCGGTGTGGTCGCCGTGGGCGAGCGAGGCCTCGGCCAGGACGATGTGCGCGTGGGCGCGCTGGGTGCCGTGGGTGTCGGGCGCGCGGTCGAGGGCGGCCTGGGCGTGGTGTCGGGCCCGCGCGGGGTCGTCGGTGCGGACGAGGAGGCCGGCGAGGGCGAGTTCGCAGCGGGAGAGGTCGGAGGCGGCGTCGAGGCCGAGGAGGTCGGTGCGGGCTTCGTCGAGGAGCCGTACGGCCTCGGGCAGGCGGGTGGGCTGGGATTCGGCGAGGAGCACGCCGGTGAGGGCGCGCAGGTTGGCGGCGTCGAGGAGCCGGTCCGTCTGGCCGAAGAGGGCCAGGGCCTTGGTGGAGAGGGTGTGGGCCTCGGGGAATCGGCCTTCGTCGTGGGCGTGCCGGGCGGCTCGGGCGTATCCCTGGGCGCGCGCCGTGGGGGTGCGCGTGGCGGCGATGGCCTGCCCGGTGCGTTCCAGGAGGGCGTGGGCCTCCTCCTGGTCGCCCTGCTGGGCGCGTACCTCGGCGAGGAGCATCGCGAGCCGGGTCGCCTCGTCGGACCAGAGCAGTTCGCGCTGCTCGTAGACGGCCAAGGCGCGTTCGGCGAGCTCCGCCGCCGAGTAGAGGTCGCCGCCGGTGAGGTAGCAGCGGACGAGGTCGACGGCATGGTCGGCCCACGGGAGGGAGCCGGGCTCGGCGTGGCCGAGCTGCTCCTCGTGGCCGTCGGCGGCCTCGTCGAGCCGCCCCAGGCGTTCGAGGGCGTGCAGCCGGCCGGTGGCGGCCGCCGGACCGTCGAGGCCGTCGAGCAGGGCCAGGGCCTGCTCGGGGTCACCGGCCCGCAGGGCGAGCAGGCCGATCCGTATCCGGCTCTCGGTCTCGGTGCGGGTGTCGGTTTCCTGTCCCCGGGCGAGGAACTCGACCGTGGTGCCGAGGCGTGCGGCGAGGTGGCGGAGCGCGGCGGGCGAAGCGGCGCGGGATCCCGACTCGATCATCGACAGGTAGCTGGCGGACATGCCGGGGCCGGCCAGGTCGGCCTGCGAGCGCCCCTGGGTGACCCGCAGGGTGCGGATCCGGCTGCCTGTCTGCTCGTCGGGAGTCATGTCGACCGATCCTAAGGGGTGTCCGGCCGTACGGTCCTGGCCCCTGCGTCCGCCCGGTGCGCGCCCGGTCGCCGCGGTGGGCTCAGCTCCAGAGGGAGGGGCCCGGGCCTGCCAGGAGGAGGGCCTGGCGGTAGGCGTGGAGGGCGGCGTCCACGGCTCCGTAGGCGCGGTGGAGGCCGGCCGCGCGGTGCCATTCCCGGGCGAGCAGGATGCGGTTCGTGCCCTGGGTGGCGTCGAGGATGGCGGTCGCGAGGGCGATCTCGGCCTGGCATCCGGCCAGGTCTCCGGTGGCCAGCAGCGCTTCGGCGAGGACCAGGCGGCTGTCGGCCATGGCGAGGGTGGCGGGTGTCTGGGGCCGGGCGAGGGCGGTACGGACGTAGGCCAGGGCCCGTTCGGGCTCGTCGGAGCGGACGAGGAGGTCGGCCACCTCGGTCTCGCAGTCGATGAGGAGGTAGCCCTGGTCCAGCTCGGACAGCTCGGAGTGGGCGCGCAGGAGCAGGGTGAGGGCCTCCTCCCGGCGGTCGGGGTGGGCCCGGCCGAGCATCCTGCCGTGGATGCCGCGGACCGTGGCGAGGTTGAGGTGGTGCTCGGTCTCGCCGAACAGGGCGAGGGCCTGGCGTGAGAGTTCGCAGGCTTCCTCGGGGCGGCCCAGCCAGTACGCGTTGAGTGCCGCGTTCCAGCAGACGGCGCCGAGGGCGCCGGGCGCGCCGAGTTCGTCGGCGACGGTCCGGAGTCTGCGCAACAGCCGGTTCGCGCGCCGCAGTTCGCCTCGCCGGCTGTAGGCGCCTTCGAGGGTGACGCCGAGCCGTACGGCCTGTTCGTGCCAGGGGTGTCCGATGTCGGTGAAGTCGGCGAGGGCCTGTTCGCCCCGCTCGACCGCGGTCGCCAGGTCGCCGGCCTGGGAGTGGCAGCGCACGAGGGCGACGCCTCGTTCGGCCCGCTCCGATGAGCCGGGTTCCGCTTCGCGCCACAGTGCCTCGTAGAGGGGCGCGGCCTCGGACTTGCGGTCCAGTGCCTCCAGTGCGCGGGCCAGGCCGAACCGCGCGGCGGAGCCCGGCACGCGGGCGAAGGCGTCGAGTGCCTCGCCTGGGGAGCCGTTGTGCAGCGCTATCTCGGCGAACGCAAGGAGTCGTTCGTCTTCCGTGGACATGCCCATCGCCGGCACAGCATAGCCGTGTGAAGTTTCTTCACATCGGACTTCACAAGTCTTCACATCGGGGCTAGGTTTCGTGTCGATCACATTCGAACCATCTGGGGGAACTCTCGTGTCCGACCTGACGATTCACACCCACACCGGCTCCGAGGCCGGGCTGTTCGTGAACTCCTACATCGTGGAGACCGACAGCGGCCTCGTGGTGGTGGACACCAACCTGCTGAACTCCGACATCGCCGAACTCGTCGCGAAGGTCGCCGCGTTCGGCAAGCCGCTGCTCGGCGTCCTCGTCACCCACGCGCACCCGGACCACTTCAACGGCGTGCACGCGCTCGTGGACGGCCGGGACGTCCCGGTCTACGCGACCGAGGCGGTCGGCAAGGCCATCGTCGAGATCGCCGACGCGAAGCGGGCGCAGTGGGGGCCGGTGTACGGCGAGGAGTGGCCCGCGGTGACCGCGTACCCGACGGTCCTCCTGCAGGACGGTGACACGGTGGAGTTGGGCGGGGTCACCTTCACCGCCCGTCACGTCGGCCCGGCCGAGAGCCACGCCGACAGCTACTTCCTGGCCTCCGTCGACGGCGGCGCGCCCACCGCCTTCATCGGCGACCTCGCCTTCCACGGCACCCACCCGTACACGGCCGACGGCCACGGCGCGCTCTGGCTCGACGCGCTCGCCGCCCTCACCACCGACCTGGCCGGGGCCCGCACCCTGCTGCCCGGTCACGGCGCCCCGACGGGTGTCGAGGTGCTCACGGCGCAGCACCGGTACCTCGCGTACTACCGCGAGGCCGTCCGCGAGCTCGCGCAGGGCAGCCCCACGCTCACCGATGCGGCGAAGGAGGAACTCGACCGCCGCCTCCAGGAGTTCGCCCCCGACCTCCCGCTGACCTGGATGATCGCCCTCGGGGCCGACGCGGTCGCGGCGGAGCTCGCGGCTTCCTGACGCTTCGGCGACGCTTTCTTACGACGCTTTGGTACGACGCTTTCGTACGACGCTTTAGTACGGCGCTTCGGCGGCGCTTCGGCGGCGCTTTTGCGAACTGCCCCCGGCACCTCGTCCAAGGTGCCGGGGGCAGTTCGTGTGTCTAGCCGGTCTTGCCGTCGAGCATCTCGCGGAGGATGTCCAGGTGGCCGTTGTGACGGGCCGTCTCCTCGGTGAGGTGGAGGAGGATCCAGCGGAGGTCGACGTGGAGGCCGCCGCGTACGGGGTTCTTGGCCTTGGCGTCGAGGTCGTTCGCGGCGGCGAGTTCGCGGTAGCGGGCGCTCTGTTCCGCGTATTCGTCGAGGAGCTGGGCGAGGGGGAAATCGACCGCGACGCGCATCTCGCGGTCCGGGTCCTCCTCGGTCCAGGGGCCTTCGTCCTCCTCACCGAGGAAGACGACCTGGAACCAGTAGTACTCGACCCAGCGGAGGTGGTTGATCACTCCGTTGAGGGTCATCAGGGGCGAGCCCGGGAGGAGCGCCTTGACGGCGTTCTCCGGGGAGACCCCCGCGCACTTGGCGCGGGCAGTCTCGCGGGCGTAGTCGAGGAACGTGTTGAGCTGGGTGCGCTCGTCCCACGCGGCTGGGGTGTCATCGATTGTGCTCATCGTGCGAAGCGTCTCCGATCGGCTCCGGGATGTCGACGGAATTAGCCGGCGCGGAAGGCGAGCATCGCGGTGTCGTCGCGGTGGTCGGACAGGTCGTCGAGGAGGCGGAGGAGGTCGGGGAGGGGCTGGGCGCGGTGGCGGGCGGCGGCTTCGGCGAGGCGTCGGAGGCCGTCGTCGAGCGAGCCGGTACGGGACTCGATGAGGCCGTCGGTGTAGTGGAGGAGCGTGTCGCCGGGTTCGAGGGTGTGGTGGTGACTCGTACGGGCGACACGGGAGCCGACGCAGAGCGGCGGGTCCTCACCGCTGCCGGTGAGGAAGCGGGGAGCGCCTTGGGCCGGGACGAGGAGGGGCGGCGGGTGCCCGGCGTTGGACCAGGTCATGTGCCAGGTGCCGTCGGGGCGACGGTGGAGGTGGGCGTGGACGGCGGTGGTGAAGGGCGCGCCGGCGAGGCCTTCGGCGACGTCGTCGAGCATGGAGAGCACGGTGGCGGGGGTGCGGGCGGGGCCCTTGTGCCAGGCGAGGGCGCGGAGCATGCTGCGGAGCTGGCCCATCGCGGTGGCGGCGGCGAGGTCGTGGCCCGCGACGTCGCCGATGTCGAGGACGAGGCCGCCGTCGGGCTGGACGATCGCGTCGTACCAGTCGCCGCCGATCTCGTGTGAGGAGCTGGCGGGCTGGTAGCAGGCGGCGAGGCTCGCGCCGGGGACCTCCGGCGGCCGGGTGAGGTGGGCCCGCTGGAGGTCGAGGGCGGTACGGCGGGCCTGCTGGAGGTCGACGGCCTTGCGGATCGGCCGCTGGGCGTGGTGCAGCACCTCGCGCAGCAGCTCGACGTCGGCCGCCGCGGGGACGGGCGTGTCCCCGTTGGTACTGGTGGCCGCGTACCCCAGGACGATGTCCTCCACGACGAGCGGGACCAGCGTCAGGCTCGTCGCCCCGGAGGCGAGGAGCCACCGCTCGGTGACCGCGGGGACGAGGCCGGGTGGCACGGAGCCGCCCTCCGCGAGCAGGAAGGTACGCGGCACCCTGCTCTCCAGCACCTCGCGGACGGTCGCGGTGACCGTGACCCGCTGGCCCAGGAGCGCGGGCGGGGCGGGCAGGCCGGGGCGGGTGGCGGAGGCCACGCGGCGGGCGGTGACGGTGGCGTTCTCGGGGAGCGGCCACTCCTCGTGGGAGAGCAGCAGGACGAGGCAGGCGTCGGCGAGTTCGGGCACCACCACCCGTACGACGGCGGCGAACGCCTCCTCCGGGCTTCCGCCGGAGACCGCCGCCACCTGGGCGAGGAGGCTCTCGCGCAGGTGCGTGCCCCAGGTGTCCTCGACGTCCGCCGTCGCCGCGATCCACTCGGTGACCCGGCCCTCGTGCACGACCGGGACGCAGCGCGTGGACAGGTGGCGGTACGAGCCGTCGGCGGCCCGGATCCGGAAGGTGCTCTGGAAGACGCCGGTGCCGCCGGGCTCGGCGGCCGCACGCCAGGCTTCGCCGAGTCTCTCCCGGTCGCGGGGGTGCACGAAGGCGTACCAGTCCTCGTCGGCGCGGCCGTGCCACGGGGCTCCGGTGAGCTGCCGCCAGCCCGGTACGACCTCCTCCATGGAGCCGTCCCCGTGCATCACCCAGACCATCTGCGAGACGGCGGACACGAGGGCTTCGTAGCGCTGGAGTGCGCGGCTCTCCGGCGTCGTGTCCATGGCCACGACCAGGATTCCCGCGCCCTCGCCGGTGGTGACGGGGCTGCACGAGTAGACGAAGCGCGCCGACTGTTCGGGGGCGCCCGGGTCGGTCTCGCGGGCGCCGGTGACCTGCCGGGCGCGTCCGGTGTCCCGTACGTCGTCGAGCACGGACAGGAACCGCCCGGAGTCCGGGTCCGGGAAGGCGTCCCGGGCCGGGAGGCCGACCGGCCGCGCGCCGAACAGGCGGGTGAAGGCCTCGTTGGTGTAGATCAGCCGGTGCTCGGGCCCGGCCAGCAGCGCGACGGCCGCGATCGTCGCGTCGAACCATTCCGGATCGAGTGCCCGCTCCGGACTCATCGCGCCCCCGCCCCGGACGTCCGCCCGTCTCTCCCCACACCAACGCCGTGCATTTCCACATCTTCGCTGGTCACCTGGCATATCCCGGTGCGCCACGCGGGCTCTGGAGCGCCTCCGGCCGGCGATCGTGACCAGCGGAACGGGCGCGTCCCCGGCCGTCGTCCTGGATACTGCTGCGATGCCTCAGACGCCCGCCGTGGAGCCCGAACCCGTGTCGGCGGATCCGCCGCACCGGACGGACCGGACGCTGCTCACCCAGTCCTGGCTGGATCTGGCGTTCCTGCACTGGGCGGTGGAGCCCGCCGAGGTGGCGCCGCTGCTGCCGGCGGGTACCGTGCCCGACACCCTGGACGGGGTGACGTACGTGGGGCTCGTGGCGTTCCGGATGCACCGGGTCGGCTGGTTCCGGCTGCCGGGATTCCCGTACCTCGGCACCTTCCCCGAGACCAACGTGCGGTTGTACTCGGTGGACGGCCACGGGCGGCGCGGGGTGGTCTTCCGGTCGCTCGACGCTTCCCGTCTGCTGCCGGTGGCGGTCGGCAGGTGGGCGTTCCGCCTCCCCTACGTCTGGTCGCGGATGAGCATACGGAGCGAGGGCTCCACGATGACGTACAGCAGCAGGCGGAGGTGGCCGGGGCCGCGCGGGGCCCACAGCGCGCTCTCGGTGGACATCGGGGAGCGGGTCGACGAACCGACGGCGCTCGAACACTTCCTGACCGCCCGTTGGGGCATGCACAGTTCCTTCCGCGGGCGGCCGCTCTACCTGCCGAACACCCACCCCCGCTGGCCCCTCCACCGCGCCCGCCTGCTCTCGCTCGACGAGAGCCTGCTCACCGCCGCCGGTTTCCCCCGTCCGCTCGGCGAGCCCGTCAGCGTCCTGTACTCCCCCGGCGTTCCGGTCCGCTTCGGCCCGCCGCCGAGGCGGCCGGACGGCGTGGCCGTGCCACGCCAGCGGCGGGCCGAGGACAGCTGACGCGCCGGGGCGCGAGCGAGGGGTCCGGCAGGTCGGTCGGGTGCGGGTGGAGCGTGGGTATTCCCCGCCGAGCCATCGGGATGCCGATGGCGGGCATCGGCTTCTCCATTGGTGGCGTCTCACGGGCGGGGCTACGTTCGAGGACATCGCCGCACTGACGTTCCGAGGGGGGAGCGTCCGGGCGGGCAGTCGTGGTCCCGGGGTCCTGAGGGGCCGAATCTCCTGGAGTGAACGCATGTCGAAGATCCTTTTTGTGATGACCGGCGCCGACCACTGGACGCTCGCGGACGGGACGAAGCACCCGACGGGCTTCTGGGCGGAGGAGGCCGTGGCGCCGTACGAGGCGTTGACGGCGGCCGGGCACGAGATCGTGGTGGCCACGCCGGGGGGTGTGGTGCCGACGGTGGACCAGGGCAGCCTGGCGCCGGAGGCGAACGGCGGGCAGGAGGGCGCGGACAGGATCGCCGCCACGCTCGCCTCCATGGAGGAGCTCAACAGGCCGATCCGGCTGGACGAGGTGGAGCTGGGTGATTACGACGCCGTCTTCTACCCCGGCGGCCACGGCCCCATGGAGGACCTCGCGGTCGACGCCACCTCCGGCGCGCTGCTGATCGCGGCGCTCGAGTCCGGCAAGCCGCTGGCGGTCGTCTGCCACGCGCCGGCCGCCCTGCTCGCCGCCACGCGGGCCGACGGGACCAACGCCTTCGCCGGCTACGAGGTCGCCGCGTTCACCAACGCCGAGGAGACGCAGGCCGGGTTCGCGGACAAGGCGAAGTGGCTCCTCGAGACCCGCCTCGTCGAGGCCGGCGTGAACGTCCGGGTGGGCGAGCCGTGGGCCCCCAACGTCGTGATCGACCGCAACCTCGTCACCGGGCAGAACCCCGCCTCCTCCGCGCCGCTGGCGGCCGAGGTCGTCAAGATGCTGGGCTGAACCGTACGGGACGCCGGCCGCCCCTCGTCCGGGGGCGGCCGGCGTCTTCGTGTGTGCGTCCATAGGCTGGTCGGTAGGGTTTCCGCGTGGTTCATACGCATTCCGATGGCACCGGGTCAGTGCCGCTGTCCGGTGTCACCGCGGTGACGGACCTGAATCTGCTGCGCACCTTCCTGGCGGTCCACCGGTCCGGGTCGTTCACGGCGGCCGCCGGGCTGCTCGGTCTCTCGCAGCCGACGGTGACCGCGCAGATCCGGTCGCTGGAGCGCCAGACGGGCCGGGAGCTGTTCGTACGGCTGCCGAGAGGGGTCGCGCCGACGCCCGTCGCGCACGATCTGGCGGCGCGGGTCGCCGCTCCCCTGGACGCGCTGGCGGCCGCGACCGGACAGGACGAGGCGCGCGACGAGCGGGCGGCGCCGGTGCACTTGGCCGGGCCCGCCGAACTCCTCTGTACGCGGGTGCTGCCCGCGCTCGCCCCGCTGGCCGCGCAGGGGGTGCGGCTGCGGGTGACGCCGGGGCTGACGGAACCGCTCCTGGACGAGGTGCGCGCGGGCCGGCACGACCTGGTCGTCGCGACGTTCCGGCCGCGCGGGCGGACGCTGGTCGCGGTCCCGCTGATGGACGAGGAGTTCGTGCTCGTGGCCGCACCCGTCTGGGCGGACCGCGCGAGGGAGGGTCTCGCCGGTCAGGGGCCGGCGGCGCTGCACGGCGTACCCCTGGTCGCGTACGCGGAGGATCTGCCGATCGCCCGGCGCTACTGGCGCCATGTCTTCGGCGCCCGGCTGTCCTGCCCCGCCGCGGTCACCGTGCCCGATCTGCGCGGTGTCCTCGCGGCGGTCACGGCCGGAGCGGGCTTCTCGGTCCTGCCGCGCTATCTGTGCGAGGCGGAGCTCGCCTCCGGTGCGCTCGTCCTGCTGCACGAGCCCGAGGATCCGCCGATCAACACCGGCTACCTGGTGCAGCGGCCCGGGCGTCCGGACAACCCCGACGTCACGCGGGTCCGCGATCTGCTGATCGACGCGGGGCGGGGCTGGTGACTCGGCAGGACGTGGCGGGCGGGGTCAGGTCGCGGGGGTGAGGGGGATGGCGGCGGAGAGTACGGTGCCTTCGCCCGGGGCGGATTCGACGGTGAGGGTGCCGCCGAGCTGGCGGGCGCGGACGCGCATGGCGGGCAGGCCGTGGCCGCGGACTCCGCCGGGGGTGTCGGCCGGGTCGAAGCCGTGGCCGTCGTCGGCGATGTCGAGGACGACCTGGTCGTCGAGGTAGGTGAGGGTGAGGGCGGCGGACTCGGCGTCGGCGTGCTCGCGGATGTTGGCAAGGGCGCCCTGCGCGATCCGGAGCAGCGCCGACCGCACCCGCTCGGGCAGGGCGGTGGTGGCGACGCCGTCCTGGTGGAAGTGGACCCGCAGGGTGTCGGAGGTCTCGCGGGCGGCCAGGGTACGCAGGGCGTCGTCGAGGCTTCCTCCGTCGGCGAGGTCGGCGGGCGCGAGGTCGTGGACGAAGCGGCGGGCCTCGGCGAGGTTCTGTTCCGCGATGGTCGTGGCGGTACGGACGTGACGGCGGGCGGCCACCGGATCGGTGTCCCACAGCCGGTCGGCGGCCTGGAGCAGCATCTGCTGGCTGGACAGGCCCTGCGCGAGGGTGTCGTGGATCTCCATGGACAGCCGCTGCCGCTCGGCGAGGGTGCCCTCACGCCGCTCGGTGGCGGCGAGTTCGCGCCGGGTGCGGACGAGGTCGGCGATGACCGTCCGCAGGCGGTCGGCCTGGCGCTGGGAGTAGATGAAAACGGCCGTGGCGACGGCGGCGACGGCCGGCGGGGCGAACATCAGGTTCGGGTCGAAGCCGAAGCGGAGCCGCAGCTTCACCTGAGCGGCCACGACACAGGCGGTGATCACGGTGACCAGGATGATCGCGGACCGGATGCGCAGCGAACGCAGGCCCGTGTAGAAGAGCGGCACCGCGCACCAGCCGAAGCTCGGCGCGAGGAACACCAGGGCGAGCCAGGTCCCCATCACGGCGGCCAGCCAGATCATGGGTCCCGCCGGGGTCCGGGCGGAGCCGCGGGCCGGGGCCCGACGGGGGCCGAGGACGGGGCCCAGGACGTACAGCCCGGACAGCAGGGCGGCGAGGACGATCACCCAGGGAGTGCTGCGGGCGCCGGGGTGGACGATCAGGTAGCGGGTCAGCGACGAGCAGAGGAGGACGAAGAACGCCACGTGCATGACGGTCGCGAGCCAGCCGGCGTCGGGGTCGGCGTCCTCCGTGCCGATGGGCGCCCGCTCGTTCGTCCGCACCGTTCGCTCCTCTTCTCCGCTCGTTCCCCCGGCCCCAGGCTATCCGGATTGATCAATTCCGCATCATCCGATCGGCTGACCCCTGGGTCCCCCGCCGGGAGCGCCGGGCGGAGCCTGTAGGCCGACCGGTGAGGGCCGCATCCGCCCCCAGGATGGATGTCAGAGCGGGAACGCAGACGCTTCCCGAAGCCCCCAAGGGGCCGATCCCCAAGGAGATGACGACCATGAAGAAGCTGTCCCTGCGTACCCGCGTCCTCACCGGTACCGTCGCCGCCGGCGCCCTCGCCGCCGGAACCTTCGGCGCCGTCTCCGCGAACGCCGCCACCCCGGCCGCCGCGGCCGCCGCCGTCGCCAAGGCCGACGCCGCGAACAAGAACACCACGCAGTCGACCCACCTGACGATCGAGGCCGCCACCAAGGCCGCGCGGGCCACCCTGGACGCCGCCGAGAAGGAGAACCAGCGCGTCTCCGTCGCGGTCGTCGACCGCAACGGCAACACCCTCGTCACCCTCCGCGGCGACGGCGCGGGCCCGCAGTCCTACGAGTCCGCCGTCAAGAAGGCCTACACCGCCGTCTCCTGGAACGCCCCCACCTCCGAGCTCGCCAAGCGCCTCACCAACGCCCCCACCCTCAAGGACATCCCCGGCACCCTCTTCCTCGCCGGCGGCGCCCCCGTCACCGCCAAGGGCGCCCCCATCGCCGGCATCGGCGTCGCCGGCGCCCCCTCCGGCGACCTCGACGAGAAGTTCGCCCAGGCCGGCGTCGCCGCCCTGAACAAGTAATCCCCGGCGAGCGACACCCCACAGACGCCGACGGCACCTGTCCCCCCGTACGGGTGCCGTCGGCTTTCCCTCATCGTTGTGCGGGCCGAGGAGGACCGACATGCGCGAAAGCAACCACCGCCTGCTGGCCGCCGCCCGCCGGGGCGACGCCCAGGAGGTCCGCGCCGCCCTGGAGGCGGGCGCCTCCGTGGAGGCCCGCGACGAAGAGCTGCGCTCGCCCCTGCTGCTGGCCTCGCTCGGCAGCCACGTCGAGGCCGCCCGGGTCCTGGTCGCGGCCGGGGCCGATCCCGACGCCCAGGACCGCCGCCACGACAGCGCCTGGCTCGTCACCGGCGTGACCGGCAACGTGGACATGATGCGCGCCCTGCTGCCGGCCGGCCCGGACCTGACCCTGCGCAACCGCTTCGGCGGGGTATCCCTGATCCCCGCGAGCGAACGCGGCCACGTCCCCTACGTCCGCGCGGTGCTGCGGGAGACCGGCATCGACGTCGACCACGTCAACGACCTCGGCTGGACCGCCCTCCTGGAGGCCGTCATCCTCGGCGACGGCGGCCGTGCGCACCAGGAGGTCGTGGAACTCCTCCTGGCCGCCGGCGCCGACCCCACCCTCGCCGACGCCGACGGCGTCCCTCCCCTGCACCACGCGGAACGCCGCGGGTTCACCGAGATCGCGGCGCTGCTCAGGGCTCCAGGTACTCCGCCACGAGGGTGGCGAAGGCCTCCGGAGTGAGGACCTCGACGCCGAGCTCCTGGGCCTTGACGGCCTTCGAGCTCGGCTTGCCGCTCGCGGACGGCGCGGCCACCAGGTAGGTCGTGCGGGCGTTGACGCCGCTGCCCGCGCGTCCGCCGGCCTTCTCGATCAGCGCGCCCATCTCGGACCGGCCCCAGCCGTCGAGGGGGCCTGTCATCTTCCCGGTCACGACGACGGTCTTTCCGGTCAGGGGCCCGTCGGGTGCCTCCTCGTCGCCCGGCTGCCGCGGCTCGGTCATGGAGACGCCGGCGGCTGTCAGCTTGTCGATCACCGGGGCGAGCGCCGCGACCTGCTCGACGATGACGGGCGCCTTCTCCGGACCGATGCCCTCGACGTCCTGGAGGACGGCCGCGTCGGCCGCGCGGATGGCCTCCATGGTGCCGAAGTGCTCGGCGATGCGCCGGGACATGCGCCGTCCCGTGCCCGGTATGCCCAGCGCGCAGAAGACGCGGCTGAGGGGCCGGTCCTTGGCGAGCCGGATCTGCTCGGCCAGCTTCGCGCCCCGCTTGGCGCTGCCCGAGGCGACCGTGAGCTGTTCCTCGGTGAGGGTGAACAAGTCGGCGACGTCCGCTACTTCACCGGCGGCGATGAGCGCGTCGACGTACTTCCTGCCGAGGCCGTCGATGTCGAGGATGTCGCGCCCGGCGACGTACTCGATCAGCGGCGCGAGCGCGCAGGCGGTCCCCTTCGCACAACGCCACCGCTCCTGGCTCCGGTCGATCTCCCCGCCGCAGTGCGGGCATTCCCGCGGCAGCGGGACCGGGACGGCGTCCTGGGGGCGCAGCTCGACGACGGCGGCCTCGACGCGCGGGATGATGTCGCCGGCCTTGTGGACCGTCACGGTGTCACCGAGGTGGAGGTCGCGCCGGAGGATGTCGGCCGGGTTGTGCAGGGTGGCGCGGGTGACGGTGGAGCCGTCGAGGTCGACCGGGTCGAGGATCGCGGTGGGCGCGAGGACGCCCGTGCGGCCGACCTCCCAGATCACCTCCCGCAGCACGGTCTGCCGCTCGACGGCGGGGAGTTTGTAGGCGATGGCCCAGTACGGGAAGCGGCTGCCGAGGCCCGCGGCGGCCTGTTCGGCGGCGCTGTCGGCCTTGATGACGACGCCGTCGATGCCGAACGGCAGGGTGGCGCGCATCGCGGCGATGGCGTCGACCCGCTGCCGCGCCTCGGCAAGGGTCGCCACCACGTGCAGGCCGGCCGGGGTCGCGGCCGTCGTGCCCACCCCGGCCCGCTCCACCGCGGCGAGCGTCTCCGCGTGGGTGGCCCCCGCGGGCGGGAAGGCGCCGCCGTCGAGCGCGACCGCGCCGTACGCCCAGAACGTCATCGCGAGGCGGTAGGGCCGGTCCTTGGCCCGCAGGGTACCCGCGGCCCCGTTGCGCGGATTGGCGAATACGCCCGCGCCGTGCGCCGTACGCACCTCGTTGGCCGCCTCGAACTGCTCCTGGGTGAAGAGGACTTCGCCCCGCGCCTCGAAGGTGAGCGGTTCCGCCAGTTGCTCGGGCAGGCCCACGATCGTGCCGATGACGTGGCTGACGTCCTCGCCCCGCGTGCCGTCGCCTCGCGTGATGATCCGCTCAAGGCGTCCGTCGCGGTAGCGGGCCGCGATGGCCGCGCCGTCCATCTTCGGTTCGACGGTGAACCCGCCCGTCGGCTCGTGTCCGAGACGGCGCCGGAGCGAGGCGCCCCAGGACTCCAGCTCCTCGGGCGTGAAGACGTTGTCGAGGCTGAGCAGGAGCGTGGTGTGCGCGACGTCGCCGGCCGGTGCCGCCCCGTCGGCCACCCGGCCCGTCGGGGAGTCCTCGGCGACCTCGTCCGGATGCGCGGTCTCCCAGGCCTTCACCGCTATCAGCAGCCGGTCGTAGGTGGCGTCGTCCATCAGGCTGTATCCCGCGCCGAAGTACGTGCGCGACGCCTCCCGCAGCCGCTCGACGGCGGCGTCGTACTCGGCGGGGGTGGAGATCCCGGGCAGGCTGGAGCGCGCCTCATCGGCGGAGGTGATCGTCATGGGAACCATCCTTGCGGACACCACTGACAACGCCCCTCGGCCGCCGTGCGCACCCAGCCGGTGCCGCCCGCCCCTTGCCGCCTTGCCGTCCAGCCGGTGTCACGAGTCGGGGTCACCCGTCAGGGTCGCGAGTCGGTGCCGTCCTGGCGGGCCGTCAGGCCGGTACGACCATCGCGACGGTGACCACGGCCAGCAGCCCGATGTACGACCAGGCGTGGGTGCGGTCGGGGATGCGGGGCGGGCGGCGGCGCAGGACGGCGATGACGGGGAGGGCGCCGAGGAGCAGGGCGACGGCGGCGTAGGGGTCGACCAGGCCGATGAGGTCGATGGGGCCGGCGGGGTCGGTGGGGCCTGCGGGTCCGGTGGGGGTCTTCGTGGCGGCGAGGGGCGGGGAGCCCGCGAGGGAGACCAGGGCGGCCGGGAGCGCGATGGCGAGGGTGAGGGGGTTGGCGAGGGCGGTCGCCAACCGCATGGGGTGCCCGGCCCGGCGCATGGCGGGGACGGTCATGACGCTGCCTCCCACGCCGAGGAACGCGGCGACCGCGCCGATGGGGAGGCCGGCGGTGGCGGGGAGCGGCCGTCCGCTGGTCTCCGAGGCCTGCTCGGGAAGGCTCGCGGGCCGGAGGAAGCCCGGGCGGAGGAGGAGGTCGAGGGCGGTGAGGGCGAGGTAGGCGACGAAGGCCCAGCGGGTGAGGGCGGGTGGGGCGTAGCGGGTGGCGCAGGCGCCGAGGCAGGCGCCGGCCGCGAGCAGGGCGAGCAGGGTGCCGGTTCCGCGGAGGGCGTGCAGGACGCTCCGCGGGGTGACGGCGGTGGCGAAGCCCGCGTTGACGACCATCACGAGGGCCGAGGTGGCGGTGGCCACGCGGATCGCGTCCGTGCCGAGGGCGGCGTCCGCCCAGACCACGACGGGGACGGCGACGAAGCCGCCGCCGAAGCCGAACAGCACGGTCGTCGCCCCGGTGAGGAGCCCGATCGCGATCAGTACCACCATGTTGATGTCCATGGATCAAGCCCATCAGGGCGCGGGTGGTGCCCGCATGCGATGGTCGGCGGGATTCCTTCGCGTCTCGGCCACTACGGTGGGCCGGTGAAGAACATCCCGCTGGACGAGGTCGACCACGTCGACCGGGCCGTCCTGCCGATCGGCACGGACTACCCGGACGGCCGGGTCCTGGACTGGCACGAGCACCGGCGGGCGCAGTTCCTGTACGGGGCGACCGGCGTGATGGTGGTCGAGACCGCCGACGGCACGTGGACGGTGCCGCCCGAGCGGGCCGTCCTGATCCCGGCGGCCACCTTGCACCGGGTGCGGATGCTGGGGGTGAGCACCCGCAGCCTGTACGTGGAGCCCGGCGCCGTCCCGTGGTGGCCGGCTCGCTGCACGGTGGTCGACGTACCGCCGCTGCTGCGTGAACTGCTGCTGGCCGCCGTCGAGTTCCCGGCCGACTACAGCGTCGCGGGCCGGGAGGGCGCGGTGGCCACGCTGCTCCTGCACGAGATCGCGGCGCGTGCCCCGCTGCCGTTCCATGTCGGCACCCCGGCGTCCGAGGACCTCGCGGCCCTGTGCCGCGCCTATCTCGCGGCGCCGGACGCCGGTGTCACCAACACCGAGTGGGCGGCCCGTACGGCGCTGAGCGAGCGGGCGTTCACCCGGCGCTTCCGCGCGGAGACGGGCGAGAGCCCCGCCGTGTGGCGGGCCCGCGCCCGGCTCCTCGCCGCGCTGCCCCTCCTGCGTACCGCCTCGGTCACCGAGGTCGCGGCCCGGCTCGGTTACGCCTCCCCGGCCGCCTTCACGGCGGCCTTCACGCGCGCGTTCGGCCTTCCGCCGTCCCGTTTCGGCGCGGGCCGGACGTCGGGCCGCTCCTGAGGCGAGCGGTGGAGGCCCGGGTCAGCGGGTCACCGTCCATTTCTGGTTGGCGCCGCCGGTGCAGGTCCAGATCTGGAGGCGGGTGCCGTTGGCGGAGCTGTTGCCGGTGGCGTCGAGGCACTTGCCGGAGCGGGGGTTGACGATGTCGCGGGCGCTGTTGGCGGTCCACCGCTGGGCTTCGGTGCCGTTGCAGTCGTACAGCTGGGTGGGGGTGCCGTCGGCGGTTCCGGCGGCGGTGACGTCGAGGCACTTGCCGAGGGCGCGGAGGGATCCGTCGGCGGCGAGGGTCCACTGTTGCGCCGGGGTGCCGTTGCAGTCGTAAAGCTGGATGGGAGTGCCGTTGGCGGTGTTCGCGCCTGCCACGTCGACGCACTTCCCGCCGATGCCGGTGACGGGTCCCGCGGTGGCGGGGCCGTCGGCGGTGGTGACGCGGACGTGGTCGACGACGAGCTGCTGAGGGAAGGCGGTGGAGCCGTCGGGGTCGCCGGGCCAGTAGCCGCCGACGGCGAGGTTGAGGATGAGGAAGAAGGGCTTGTCGAAGACCCAGGTCCGGCCGCCGAGGTCGGCGGGGGTACGGGTCTGGTAGACGGTTCCGTCGACGCTCCAGGTGATCCGGCCGGGCGACCAGTCGACGGCGAAGGTGTGGAAGGCGTCGGCGAAGGCCTGGCCGCCGGGCAGGGTGTGGGCGGCGCCGATGCCGCCGGAGCCGGAGTAGCCGGGTCCGTGGAGGGTGCCGTGGACGGTGGAGGGTTCGAAGCCGACGTTCTCCATGACGTCGATCTCGCCGGAGGCCGGCCAGCCGACCTGGCCGATGTCGTCGCCGAGCATCCAGAAGGCGGGCCACATGCCCTGGCCGCGCGGCACCTTCATGCGGGCCTCGACGTGGCCGTACCGGGTGGTGAACCGTCCCGCGGTGTTCAGGCGTGCGGAGGTGTACTCGCACCTCCCGTACCAGCAGCCGTAGTTGCCAGGGTTCTCCTTGCGGGCGGTGATGACCAGGTGGCCCTGGCCGTCGAGGGCGGCGTTGCGGTTGCCGGCCGTGTAGTACTGCCGCTCGTGGTTGTTGACGTTGTCGCCGGTCTCGATCTGCCAGCGCGAGCCGTCGACGGCGGATCCGGCCGGGCCGTCGAAGTCGTCGGAGAAGGTGACGGCGGCCGCTTGGGCGGCGGGGGCGGGTGGCGCCAGTTTGGCGGGCCCCGGGCCGAGCGCCGTGAGGGCCAGCGCGAAGCCGAGGGCGGTGATGGCGGTGGCCAGTGGGCGGCGCAGCCTTGAACGGGAGGAGGGCATGACTCTCTCTTCCGTGGGATGTGGGGGGACAGGTCGAGCCACTTCAACGCAGACATGATTTAAGGAGTGAGTTAAATGGGCGTCAAGGGGTTCGACACCCCTCGTCGCCCTTGGGGAGCGGGCCCTTCCGCGGCCCTCGGGTGATGCCCGTTTCGTTTCCGCAGGTCCTCACGCCGTACGATTCCCCCGGTTACTCCACGTTGCCGCTTACATCGTCCGAAGGAGATTCCCATGGCCAAGGTCACCCTGAAGGGCAACCCGGTAGAGGTCGCCGGCACCCTGCCCGCCCCCGGCAGCCAGGCCCCCGACTTCACGCTCGTCGCCGACGGGCTCGCGGACAAGTCCCTGGCGGACTTCTCCGGCCTGCGCAAGGTCCTGAACATCTTCCCGAGCGTCGACACCCCGACGTGCGCCTCCTCCGTCCGCGCCTTCAACGAGAAGGCCGGCGACCTGGAGAACACGGTGGTGCTCTGCATCTCCGCCGACCTGCCCTTCGCGCAGGCGCGCTTCTGCGGTGCCGAGGGCCTCGAGAACGTGAAGAACCTCTCGACCCTCCGCGGTCGCGAGTTCCACACCAACTACGGCGTGGACATCGCGGACGGACCGCTGGCCGGCCTCACCGCCCGCGCCGTCGTCGTCCTCGACGAGAACGACCAGGTCCTGCACACCGAGCTGGTGGGCGAGATCGCCGACGAGCCGAACTACGAGGCCGCCCTCGCGGTCCTGAAGTAGTCACCGGCGGCCACGGCCGCGGCGCACCAAGGGAGCCCCTCCACCGACAGCGGCGGAGGGGCTCCTCCCGTCCTCAGACACACGCCGGGCACAGACCCCGGTAGGTCACGTCGGCCTTCGAGACGGCGAAGCCGAAGCGCTCGCCGTGCGGCAGGTCGGCCAGCGGGTCGCCGGTGGGGTGGACGTCCCGGATGGTGCCGCAGCCGGAGCAGACCAGGTGCTGGTGCGGCCGGTGGGCGTTGGGGTCGTAGCGCTTGGCGCGCCCGTCGGTGGAGAGCTCGACGACCTCGCCGAGGGTGACCAGTTCGCCGAGGGTGTTGTAGACGGTCGCCCGCGCGATCTCGGGGAGACGGGCCACCGCGCGCGCGTGGACCTCGTCCGCGGTGAGATGCACATGGTCACCGGCCAGGACCTCGGCGACGACACGCCGCTGGGACGTCATCCGCCAGCCTCGCGCGCGCAGTCGCTCCAGCAGGTCGTTCACGTCGGCTCACCTCGTTCGGCTCGTCGGCTATCGGACAGGCGTTTGGCGTGGTTCTTGACTTGGACAAGGTCCATCGTAGGATCGGTTTTGTTGATGGCCAAGGGACAGGAAGACTCCAGCGCGGCGGGAGACGGAGAGTATGAAGCACCGATCCCACGGAGTGGCCGCCGCCCGCGCGACGGGCCGTCCCCACGTGTCTCGCCATACGACTGGTCCCACCCATATGACCGGTCCCGCGTCGCCGAGGCCGCGGCTGGTCCGGAAGGATTCCCATGTCTGAGAACCATGATGCAATCGTCACCGACGCGAAGGCGGAGGGCGCGGGCGGCTGCCCGGTCGCACACGACCGTGCCCCCCATCCGACCCAGGGCGGCGGAAACAGCCAGTGGTGGCCGAACCGCCTCAACCTGAAGATCCTCGCGAAGAACCCCGCCGTGGCCAACCCCCTGGGCGAGGACTTCGACTACGCCAAGGCCTTCGAGAGCCTCGACCTGCCCGCCGTGAAGCGGGACATCGCGGAGGTCCTCACGACCTCCCAGGACTGGTGGCCCGCCGACTTCGGCCACTACGGCCCGTTCATGATCCGCATGGCCTGGCACAGCGCGGGCACGTACCGGATCAGCGACGGCCGCGGCGGCGCCGGTGCCGGCCAGCAGCGCTTCGCGCCGCTGAACAGCTGGCCGGACAACGGCAACCTGGACAAGGCCCGCCGTCTGCTGTGGCCGGTCAAGAAGAAGTACGGCCGCAACCTCTCCTGGGCCGACCTGATGATCCTCACCGGCAACGTGGCCCTGGAGTCGATGGGCTTCGAGACCTTCGGCTTCGCCGGCGGCCGCGCGGACGTGTGGGAGCCCGACGAGGACGTGTACTGGGGCCCCGAGACCACCTGGCTCGGCGACGAGCGCTACACCGGCGACCGCGAGCTGGAGAACCCGCTCGGCGCGGTCCAGATGGGCCTCATCTACGTCAACCCGGAGGGCCCGAACGGCAACCCGGACCCGATCGCCGCGGCCCGTGACATCCGCGAGACGTTCCGCCGCATGGCGATGAACGACGAGGAGACGGTCGCCCTGATCGCGGGCGGTCACACCTTCGGCAAGACCCACGGCGCCGGCCCCGCGGACAACGTGGGCGCGGACCCGGAGGCCGCGCCGCTGGAGGCGCAGGGCCTCGGCTGGAAGAACACCTTCCGCACCGGCAAGGGCCCCGACGCGATCACCAGCGGCCTCGAGGTCACCTGGACCACCACGCCGACCCAGTGGGGCAACGGGTTCTTCAAGAACCTGTTCGAGTACGAGTACGAGCTGAGCAAGAGCCCCGCGGGCGCCCACCAGTGGGTGGCCAAGAACGCCGAGGCGATCATCCCGGACGCGTACGACCCGGAGAAGAAGCACCTCCCGACGATGCTCACTACCGACCTGTCGCTGCGCTTCGACCCGGTCTACGAGCAGATCTCCCGGCGCTTCTACGAGAACCCGGCGGAGTTCGCGGACGCGTTCGCCCGCGCCTGGTACAAGCTCACCCACCGTGACATGGGCCCGGTCGTCCGCTACCTCGGCCCCGAGGTCCCGTCCGAGGAGCTCATCTGGCAGGACCCGCTGCCGGCCCGCTCGTACGAGCTCGTCGACGCCGCGGACATCGCCTCGCTCAAGGCGGACATCCTCGCCTCGGACCTCACGGTCACCCAGCTGGTCTCCGCCGCCTGGGCCGCCGCCTCCTCCTTCCGCGGCAGCGACAAGCGCGGTGGCGCCAACGGCGGCCGCATCCGCCTGGAGCCGCAGCGCAACTGGACGGTCAACAACCCGGACGAGCTGGCGCAGGTGCTGCGCGTCCTGGAGGGCGTCAAGGCGTCCTTCGACTCCGCCCAGAGCGGCGGCAAGCAGGTCTCCCTCGCCGACCTCGTCGTCCTCGCGGGCGTCGCGGCGGTCGAGAAGGCGGCCAAGGACGCCGGCCACGACATCGAGGTGCCGTTCACCCCGGGCCGCGTGGACGCCTCCCAGGAGCAGACGGACGTCGAGTCCTTCGCCGCCCTGGAGCCGACCGTGGACGGCTTCCGCAACCACCTGGGCAAGGGCACCCGCCTGCCGGCCGAGTACCTGCTCATCGACAAGGCGAACCTGCTCACCCTGAGCGCGCCCGAGCTGACGGTCCTCGTCGGCGGTCTGCGCGCCCTGGGCGTGACCCAGCCGCAGTCCTCGCTCGGTGTCCTCACCGAGACCCCCGGCAAGCTCACGAACGACTTCTTCACCAACCTGCTCGACCTGGGCATCGAGTGGAAGTCGACCTCCGAGGACGAGACGACCTTCGAGGGCCGTGACGCCTCGGGCGCCGTCAAGTGGACCGGCACCCGCGCCGACCTCGTGTTCGGCTCCAACAGCGAGCTGCGCGCGGTCGCCGAGGTCTACGCGAGCGACGACGCGAAGGAGAAGTTCGTGAAGGACTTCGTGTCGGCGTGGGACAAGGTGATGAACCTGGACCGGTTCGACCTCGTCTGAGGGCTCGTGGGGCGCTGACACCCGCACGCCCCGCCCCCGCGTCGGCCGGCCGGCCTCTCCGCCGGCCGGCCGACGCGTGCCCCGGCGCACACCGCTCGCCGGGCACGTCATACGCTCGGCAGATCAGAGCACACCGGAACGGGTGCCGGCCGCACCGCGCGTAGGGAACGACGGACGATGAACGAGCTGCCCGGGAACGACACGGAACGTCGCCCGGACGAAGACCCCCGGACGTCGACCGTACGCGTCTTCATCGCCCTCGCCCCGCCCGACGACGCGAAGGACGAACTGGCCGAGGCACTGCGCCCGGCCTACGACGCCTACCCCCGGATGCGCTGGAACCGCATCGAGGACTGGCACATCACCCTCGCGTTCCTCGGCGAGCTCCCCGTCGCCACCGTCCCGCTGCTCCGGGCCCCCCTGGCCGCGCTCGCCGCCTCCCGGCGCCCCCTCAACCTGTCGCTGCGCGGCGGCGGCCACTTCGACGAGCGTGTGCTGTGGAGCGGTATCGAGGGGGAGACCGACGCACTGCACGGGCTCGCCACCGGCGTCCGCGCGATCGTGAAGGAGTGCGGGATCCCCTTCGAGGACCGGCCCCTACGCCCCCACCTGACCCTGGCCCGGGCCCGCCGCGACGACCCCACCAGCGTCCTCCAGGTCGCCGCCGGCCTCGCCGGCTTCACCGGCCGCTCCTGGCCCACCCGACGCCTCCACCTCGTCGGCAGCGACTACGGCCGCGGCCCGGGCCCGATCCGCTACACCGACATCGACTCCTGGACCTTCGCCGGCGCCTGACGTCGTCCCCGGTCCGCGCGCGCGTTCACCGTCCGTACCCCTCCCCGCGGAAGCGGACGACCCGGCGTCCGCCCCGCCACCAACGTCAAGTTCGTCGACCTCGGCGCGGTCCTGGACGCCCTGGACGACTGAGCCACGGCTCGCTCACGGCCGGCCGTACATGCCCCGGCAGAGTCCGGCCGCGCCCATCGGTGCCTGGATGCCCTCGGCCTGACGGCAGAGCCGGCGCATCTCCGGCGGGAGTCCGGGGGTCTGCTGCTGCCGGGGCGTCGGGATGACGCGGTTCCGCTTCGGGGGCCGGGGCGCGGTCTTCCGCGCCGCGGGCTTCGGCTTGCCGGCGGCGGGCTTCCTGGGTTTTCCGGGGTTGCGCACCGGGGTGTGCGGGTGGGCGCGCTCCGGGGCCGCCTGGCGAGCGGCCGGACGCGCGGGCGGCTTGGCCGCCTTGGCCTCGGGACGGGTGCCGGTGTCAGTGTCGGCGAGGGCCTCCCGGGCCGCGGCCGGTGTCGGCGCGGGCCAGGGCGGCAGCGGGCTGGGGGCGCGCTCGGCGTCCGGGGTGAGGTGGACGGTCCGGGCCGGCGCGGGGGGTGCGGCGGGGCGCGGAACGGCGACGCATCCGCTGGTGAACAGTACGGCGATCAGGGCGAGCGTGGTGCGACGGGGCTGCATGCGGCCCACGCTGCCCGACCGCGCCGGGGCACCGCGGGCGGCTCGGCCCGGGTCCATCATGACGAGTGAACCGGCCCGGCGGGTGGACGGCGGAGGCCCGTGCGCGAGGCTCCGGGCGTCCTACTGGCCGACCCTTCCGTCCACGCACTCGCGCAGCAGGTCCGCGTGGCCGCAGTGGCGGGCGTATTCGTCGATCATGTGGACCATCAGCTCGCGGATGGCGATGTCGTCCGTGCCCACGCGCTCGCCGAGGTCCGGGAAGCGGGACAGCTCGGCGTCCGTGGCGGCCTGTTCGCGCTCCAGGTCGGCGTAGGCGCCGTCGACGACGGACTGGTCCGCGACGGCACCGTGGAAGTCGGCGTCGCGTGCGCCGTACAGCTTCGGGAGCGGGTCTCCGTCGGTGATCCAGTTGCGCCAGTCGCGTTCGACTTCGGCGAGGTGGCGGAGGAGGCCGAGGAGGGACATGGTGGACGGCGGGACGGAGCGGCGGGCGAGCTGCTCGGCATCGAGGCCCTCGCACTTCATGCGCAGGGTGATGCGGTAGTCCGTCAGGAAGTCGACGAGCGTGGCCCGTTCGCCGTCCGGGCTGCTGCCGTCCCTGTTGCGGGGGTCGTCGTCGGGGTCCGCCCACATGTCGGGGTACACGGTCGCCTGGGTCCAGCGTTCGGGTTCGTCGCTCATGGTTTGCATGATCGTCCAGAGCTCCGGTGCCCGCCAGCGAGTTTCGTACGGTCCTCGCCAACCGGCCGCGGAGGCAACGGAGGTGATCTTGCGTCGTCACGGATGTCGTGATCGGATGGCGTGTCTTTTCACATGATCATTACTTATGGGGGCAAGCAATGACCGGAAGCATGGACCGCCGTTCTCTCATACGCGGGATGGCGACGGCAGGCGCGGGTGTCGCGGCGGGGGCCGTGGTGGCCGGGGGCGGCACGGCGTACGCGGCCGGTTCCGGGGACGACCCGTACAGCGTGGACGTCATCAGCAAGGGCGCGGACCCGACGGGCGCCACCGCCAGCGACGCCGCCTTCCGCGCGGCCGCCGCCGAGGTCCTCGCCTCGTTCCAGCCGGACCCCATCTCGGGCGCCGTCCCGAAGAAGGTCCTGGTCATTCCGCCGGGCACGTACCTGCTCACGCAGCCCGACTCGCTGCTTCCGAACGTCAACGGCGAGGGCAACGGCGGGATCGTCGACGGCCTTTCGATCACCGGCTACGGCAAGCGCCTCTCCCGGATCGTGTACGCGCCCACGGCGAACGACACGACGCTGTGGACCAACTACCAGCGCTACAAGAACATCCGGATCTCCGGGCTGACCTTCACCAGCGAGAACGCGACGTCGAGCTTCTGCTACGCGTACTCCTCGGCCACGTACGGCGTCCAGGACACCTGGTACACCGACGTCGAGTGGCGCGGCAGCTGGAAGCGCGGCATCGGGCTCGACGGACCGGCCACGACGTCCAACCTGAACAGCGAGATGGGCTGGGACCACTGCCAGGTCGGCGGCTCCTACTCCGACGCGTTCCTCGTCATCGGCATGACCCCGACGGCGAGCCAGCAGGACCAGTTCCTCAACTACTGGTTCCGCGACTGCAAGGTGGAGTACCAGTCGGGCGTGTTCGTGAAGAACACCCGCGGCGGCTCGATGAACTTCACCGGCGGCTCCTACATCCTCACCGACTCCGCGTCGACCGGCACCTTCTTCCAGCTCGCCGCCGACGCCGGCTCCCGCGCCGACTCCGTCATGCGCCTGTACGCGCAGGGCATCCGCTTCGAACTCCGCGGCACGGGCCACAAGGTGATCGACTCCCGCTGGTACAAGGGCAACGTCACCTTCGTCTCCTGCGACGACACCGCCCACAGCTTCAAGTCCTGGGCCCCGAGCGCCGTCACCCACGTGTACGACTTCGAGGCCAACGGCTCCCGCGGCCCCATGGTCCGCTACGTCGACTGCGCGCTCATGGGCTCCCACCAGGTGACCACCGGCTCCACCGCCACCACCTACGGCAAGGTCCTCTACGAAGGCTGCCGCTTCATGGACATGACCGCCGCCACCGGCCCCACCGGCTTCCTCCGCTGGACCGGCACCGTCGCCCCCCGCTACGAGGTCCGCGACTGCGTCGGCGCCTCCACCTACGTGGCCGACGTGAAGAACCCCGCCTGACGCCTGACGCGCAGCACCGCCGTCAGCATCGGCAGCGTGAACTCGCCGTGAGCCGTTGCCGGTTCACTCGCGAGGAACCCGCGGATCCGCCCCGACGTGGCCTCCTGGTCCTGCTCCGGCATGACCAGGAGGCCCGCGCGCGTCGCGAGCGTGGCGACGAGCGAGTCGGCCGTCCGGCGCTGCCCGTGCGGGAACTCCGCCCGCTCGGGCGAACCGAAACGGGCGGCGGTGGGGTCGGTCTTCGGAAGGTGGATCCCCTCGGTCTCGGCGCGCCAAGCGGCCGGCGTGTCGCGCGGGCCGACGACCGCGCTCCCGGCGACCCGGGCGAGGCCGGCGACCCAGCCGACTCGGTCGTCCATGACGTTCCACAGACCGGCCAGGACGCCGCCGGGCGCCAGGACCCTGGCGATCTCCGGCCCCGCGACGGCCATGTCGAACCAGTGCAGGGCATTGCCCGCCAGGACCGCGTCCACGGACCCGTCCGGCAGCGGGATGCCCTCCGCGCTCCCGGCCAGGGCGCGGACACAGGGCAGGCCTCGCCGCAGCTGCGCCGAACGAGGAAGCGTGAAGCAGTCGTTCGTCCTGGGCCATCCGGTCACCGTAGCGACGCCGCCGGTGGCGTCGCTACGGTGACCGCTGCTCCCGGCTAGCCGGCGTGGCTCGCCGGGTGGAAGTTGACGCGTTCGCTCGTGACCGGGAAACCGGCCTTGGCGAAGTTCGCCGCCATGGGGAAGTTCCCCTGGTCGGTGGCTCCGCTGACGTACTCCGCGCCCTGTTCGGCGAGGAAGTGCGTGCACTCCGCGAGAAGGTCGTAGGCATAGCCGCGACCGCGCTGCTCAGGTACGACTCCGATGAAGCCGATCGTCGGACCGGAGGGGTTGTGCGCCGGGATGTGGATGCCGGCCAGCTCGCCGTCGGCGGTGTGCGCGAGCTGCCACCACTCGCGCGGCGACGGGCACCAGTGGAAGAAGTCGAGCTCCTCCTGCGCGGCCTTGTCGAGACCGCCCTCCTCGATGGCGCTCAGCGCGTGCGCGTCCAGGGTGGCGGAGTGGATGCGGCGCAGAGCGTCGAAGAACACGGCGTCGTCGGCCTCGGCGCGGAAACGCAGGCGCCCGGGCCGCTCGGGCAGGCCCCGCTCCGGCGTCCACCGGTACAGGAACCGCTCCACCAGGAGCTCGTACCCCGCCGCCCGCGCGGCCGCGAACCGCGCCTCGCCGGGCGCACGCAGCTCGGGCTTCTCCCGCCAGCCACCGGGCAGGTTGATCTCCAGTTCGACCTTCCAGGGCGCGGACCGCAGAAGCTCCGCCCCCGCCTCCTCCTCGCCCTCGGCCACATCGAACCAATTGACGTTGACGGGCTCCGTGTCCTCCGGCCCGCCCCACCACGCGCCACGCGCCACCACGTGACCGTCGCGCAGCGCCACACGCTTCCACTCGGGGCGGAACCGCGTGCGCCGATGGCCCTCGCGCGCACCCAAGGGGTCGGGCAGCGCGTCGAAGAGATGGGCATCGCTCGCGGACAACGTACGAATGACCAGATCGGTCATGAATTCCTCCGGGATACAAACCGCTTGAAGCGCTCCCGGTCAGAACGGAGAAACCACGCCGGGACGGTGGACGAGGGAGCGCTGAATGGATGTGAACTGCACGGCACTCGCCTCCTTCCGCTTCGTCTCAGGGCGTGAATTCACACCGTACGCGATCTTCCTCGGGTCCGTCCACGGATTTCCGTACGTCGTGAGGGAGGGGTTCCTCGGCTTCCTCGGCCACCTTGTAGCCGGGGACCGAAGGCCAGCGAACCGTCAGCACGACCGACTCCTCCTCCGCGAACCAGGAGTGATCGACCCCCCGCCCCCACACGACGTAGTCGCCCTGCTCGGCCAGGAGGACGCTGCGCCCGGGCAGTTCCACCCGGAAGCGCCCGCTGATGAGCACCAGCAAAGCGGTGCGTTCCTCACCGGTCACCCACTGAGCCCGCTCGTCACCCGGGGGATGAACCCCCCACTTGATCTCCACGTCCTCGCTGTGCCGAGGATCCGAGGCGTCCTTGAAGTGGCCGAGGAGCCATCCTCGGTCCAGCGCCGCGTCCTTGCCCGCGTTGCCCACGTACACGTCGTCACACACGTCGTCACACACGTCGTCCGTCATGGCTCCGGAAGGTAGCAGCCACCCACGACGGCTCCGACCGGCGCGTCGGTTCAGTCGTCCCTGCCCTGCCAGGTGGTGACGCAGGCTTCGTTGCCCTCGGGGTCGGCGAGGACCCAGAAGGCGGGGGCGCGGGTGGCGGAGAGGAGGTGGCCGCCGGCCGCGAGGGTGCTCGCGATGCGGTGGGGGGCCTCGTCGTGGGGGACGCTGATGTCGAGGTGGATGCGGTTGCGCTGGGGGCGGGGGTGGTCCATCTGCTGGAACCAGATGGCGGGGCCCTGCCGGTGGGGGTCGACGAGGGGGTCCGCCGGTCCGTCGGCGCCGGCCTCGTCGGTGTAGCCGAGGACGGCCTTCCAGAAGGGCCGGACGGCCGGGATGTCCAGCGCATCGATGGCGATCTCGATGAGCTGCACCGACCGGGGCGCCCCGGGCCCGGTTCCGGGCTCGGTTCCGGGCTCGGTGAGGAAGCCTGCCTCGCGGGCCGTGGCGGAGATCCGGCGCGCGAGCTCGGCGTCCAGGGTGGTGACCGCCGCGTGGTCCAGCGACTGCAGGGTGAGGAGCGCCTGGTCGGGGCGGACGTCGATCCGGAGGTGGCGATCGGCGTGGTCGCCGCACGCAGCGACGACGGCCGCCGCCAGGCTGACCGCCTGCGCCGTGCTCCCGACCGCAACCGTGGTCTGCAGGGCGCCCAACACATAGCGCCAGCCGTGGTCCTGGACCGCGTCCGAGGCTTCCTGCCGAGTGAGTTTCCGTTCCATGACCGCATCCTGGCAGGGCCACGCGGCGCCGCGCCGAGGAGAAATCGGTCGCCGGTGGACATCACGGGGCGAGATGATCGGGGGATGACTCGCTCCTTCGAAGAACTCATCGCGGAAGCCTCCGAGGCGTCGGTCGACGGCTGGGACTTTTCCTGGCTGGACGGCAGGGCCACGGAGGAGCGGCCCTCGTGGGGCTATCAGCGGCTGCTCGGGGAGCGGCTGGCCGGGGTCTCGGCGGGGCTGGACATCCAGACGGGTGGTGGGGAGGTGCTCGGCGGGGTTCCGGTGCTGCCGGCGACGATGGCGGCGACGGAGTCGTGGCCGCCGAATGTGGCGCGGGCGACGCGGTTGCTCCATCCGCGGGGGGTGGTCGTGGTCGCGGATCCCGATGAGCCGCCGCTGCCGTTCGGGGACGAGGCGTTCGATCTCGTCACGAGCCGGCATCCGGTCACGGTGTGGTGGGAGGAGGTCGCGCGGGTGTTGCGGCCGGGCGGGAGCTATCTGGCTCAGCACGTCGGGCCGGCGAGCGTGTGGGAGCTGGTCGAGTACTTCCTGGGGCCGCAGCCGGAGGCGGCGCGGGCCAGGCGGGCGGAGGACGAGGCGGCGGGGGCCGAGGCGGCCGGCCTTGAGGTCGTGGACGTGCGCGGTGAGCGGCTGCGGATGGAGTTCCACGACGTCGGGGCCGTCGTGTGGTTCCTGCGGAAGGTGATCTGGATCGTGCCGGGGTTCTCGGTCGAGGCGGAGCTGACCCGGTTGAGGGAGCTGGACGCGCGGATCCGGGCGGAGGGGCCGTTCGTGGCCCACTCCGCGCGGACGCTGATCGAGGCGAGGAAGCCGGTGCGCCAGGAGCTCAGTGGTCCGGGGCGATGACCACGATCTGGTCGGCGGGGTGCCAGTGCCGCACAAGGGACTTGGGCGGGTTGAGGCGTACGCCGTGGGTGTGGGAGCGGTAGCCGATGGCGCAGGCGTGTCGGCGGGCGGCGGATTCGACGACGGTGGCGAAGGAGGAGGGGCGGCCGGTGGCGACGTAGTGGGCGGCGGGGTGGAGGTGGAGGGAGTTGCCGTCGGCGGCGAAGAGTTCTTCGAAGACGGCGGCCAGGTGGGGGTTCTGGGAGATCTGGGTCATCAGGAGGCCGATGGTCCGGCCGGTGGCGACGAAGTCGGTCGCGGCGGAGCGGGGCGCGATGGGGAGGTTGCGGTCGTCGGTCAGCTCGGCGACGACGTGGACGGGGGTGGGGTGCGGGTTTCGGCTCTGTAGTTCCCGGAGGTGGAGGAGGGTCAGGAGGGTGTGGTCGTCCGGGTCGGCGTGGCTTCGGCGGCGGTCGGGGCCGAGGACGAGCACGGCGTCGTAGCCGGTGAGGTCCCGTGTGGTCGTCGTCTCCGGCAGGGTGGGGTCGCCGGGGTGGTGGAGGAGCGGCAGGCGGTGGCCCACGGCTCGGGTGGTGGCGCGGATGCCGGCGAGCGTCGAGGCCGTGGGGGCGGCGATGACGTCGAGGGTGGTGCCGAGGGGTGTGCTTCGGGCCAGTTGGTCGGCGACGCGGGGCGCGCGGCGGTTCCAGCCGAGGAGGAGGTAGCGCTCGGGGCGGGAGGGCGCCGGGGGCGGGGGCGGGGTGACGGCTGTCGGGTCGTAGGGCACCGGAGGGTCGGCGGGGTGGGTCGAGTGGGCGTTCTCGGCGACGACGAGGAGGCGGTCGCCGGGGGCGAGGCGGGTGTCGGCGGGCGGGTTGAGGAGGACGGTGCCGTCGGGGCGGACCAGGCCGGCGGCGCAGGACTCGGGGCAGCGGGCGGAGGCCTTCCGGAACGTCAGGCCCTCGGGTCCGGGTGCGGGCAGGGTGTGGAACTCGTGGCCGGCGAAGTCCAGGAGTTCCTGGTGGACATGGGACAGGCCGGGTCGGCGCGCGTATCGGACGAGGAGGCGCGCGGTGATGTCGTCGGTGTGGAGGACGGTGGCCCGGGGGCCGCCGGCGAGGCGGGCGGCGGTGAGGTGGCGGTCTCCGCGTACGGCGGCGATGACGCGCACCGGGTGGTCCTGGCCGGCGGCGGCCGTCAGCGAGAGCAGGGTCTTCACGGTCTCGGTGTCGTCGCGGGGGCGGTCGCGGGGCAGGACGAGCACGGACTCGGCGGTCGTGGGGCTGACGCGGGCGAGCGCGGTGGGGTCGGCGGGGCGGCCGGTGCGGCAGATGACCCGGGTGCGGCCGGTGGTGCCGAGGGCGGCGCGGAGTTCCTCCTCCATCGTGGTCTTGGCGCGTTCGGCGAGGAGCGTGACGGCGGCCTGGCCCCGGCGGGAGACGGCACGGGTGGTGGTGGCCTGGGCGGTGAGGAGTTCGGTGACGACCGTGGGGATCTGCTCGGACCAGCCGAGTACGACGGTGTGTCCGCGTTCCAGGACGGTGGAGTGGCCGCGGTTGAGGGCGATGAGCTTGTCGGTGATGCCGGTGGTGATGAGGCTGACGAGGGTGGAGACGTAGAGGAGTGCGATGAGGGCGAGGAGGACGGAGAGGGCGACGCGCAGGGGTGGGCCGACCTCGCCGCCGAGGCGCAGGGTCTGTCCGGTGTTCCGCCAGACGGCGGCGACGCGGGAGCGCAGGGAGGTCGGCGCGTGGTCGTCGGTCCAGACGAGGAGGGCGCTGACGGGGACGACGAGTAGCAGGCAGGCGAGGGCGAGCCAGCCGACGAGTGCGGGTGTGCCGCGGGTCAGGACGGTGTCGAACCAGTAGCGGAGGCGTGCCTCGGCGGAGTGGGTCGGGTACGGGGGCCGGCCGCGTGGTGGGGGTGGGGTGGCGGGGCCGGCGGCCAAGGGTCCCGGTGCGGTGGTCCGTTGTGTCGGAACCACCTTGTTGCCTTCTTTGCGCACGTCGGCAGAGTGGCGCCCCGCCGTGGCCGGCGGGGCGCCATCGGTGCAGGTTCATCCCTTCGTGATCACTGCGCGAAGCCTGGTTCAGGCGTACGGGTCAGGCGTACGGGTCGAAGGGGATGCCGGACGGTTTGGCCTTGGCGAGGTGGGCGGCGAAGTTGGCGTCCTTGAGGCCGAAGACGGCGCTGCCGAAGTCGGCTTGGCTCAGCTTGTCGCGCACTCCGGCGGGGTAGCCGTTCCAGCCGACCAGGCTCGGGTACTGCCAGGTGTGCTGGTGGTTCTCCGGGGGTTCGTCGTTGCTGTTGGCGGGCCGGAAGCAGTGGGTTCCGATGCCGTCCTTGTGGTAGACGACCTTGGGGTGGGTGCCGTCCCAGCGGATGGCGCCGCGGCCGTTGGTGACGAAGTTGCCGTGGGCCGAGGTGGAGACGTACTGCGCCTCGTTGTTCTGGACCCATACGACGACGTGTTCCCAGTCGTGGCGGTGGCCGCCGAGGCTGCTGCCGGGCAGGGCCTGGTCCTTCTCGAAGTAGAGGCCGTAGAGGATCGCGCACCAGCCGTTGTTGCACTTGGCGCGGGCGTAGCCGTTGGTGTTGGTGAGGTCCCAGGAGTCGCGGCACTGGCCGTTGAGGGCGCCGGTGGGGTTGAGGCCGCCGTTGAGGGTGCCGTCGGGGCCGATCGCGGGGGTGGGGTAGCAGCCGTCGGTGTCGTAGTCGAAGGCGGGCTGGAAGGTCTGTTCGAGGCCGTCGGCGTTGGCGGGGAGGGCGGTGGGCGGGGCGGCGAGGGCGCTGGTCGGGAGGGCGATGATCAGGGCGAGGGCGCCGGTGAGGGCGAGGGCGCCCCTGGTGACGTACGCCGGTGTCTTCACTACGTCCCCTTGGGGTCGGAGGCAGGGTACGGGGAGCCCATGTTGGCATGCACAGCTCACCCGCGTGGCTCACTGGACCAATCGAGCGGGGTGGGCGCATCGCGGCAGCACGCGCCCGCAGTCACTGGATGCACCACACAAGGAATCGCGGAATTGGTCTAGTCCAACTTTGGTCCAGGCCATTGACGTGCCCCTGACGGCGGGGCTACTTCCTATGTCAAGAACCGTGCGCGGCAGCCCTGTTGGCGCACTCCCCCACGTCATTGGATGACCCATGAGACGCGTACGTTCGCTCCGCTCGGCCCTCACCGCGGCCGTGACCGCGGTGGCCGCCCTGGGCCTCGCCACGGTCGCCGCCGCCCCCTCGCAGGCCGCGACCCCGCTGCCCGAGCACGTCTTCGCCCCCTACTTCGAGGCCTGGACCGGCGAGAGCCCGGCCGCCCTCAGCGCCCAGTCCGGAGCCAAGCACCTCACGATGGCGTTCCTCCAGACGGCGGCCAAGGGCTCGTGCACCGCGTACTGGAACGGCGACTCCGGCATGCCGGTCGCCGCCGCCACCTTCGGCGCCGACATCAAGACCATCCAGTCCCGCGGCGGCGACGTCATCCCCTCCTTCGGCGGGTACACGGCGGACACCACCGGCACCGAGATCGCCGACAGCTGCACCGACGTCAACCAGATCGCCGCCGTCTACCAGAAGGTCATCACGACCTACGACGTGACGCGGCTCGACATGGACATCGAGGTCGACTCGCTCGACAACACCGCCGGCATCGACCGGCGGAACAAGGCCATCAAGGTCCTCCAGGACTGGGCCGCGGCCAACGGGCGCAAGATCCAGATCTCGTACACCCTGCCGACGACCACCCACGGTCTCGCCGCCAGCGGCCTCGCCGTGCTCAAGAACGCCGTGACCAACGGCGCGAAGGTCGACGTGGTCAACCTCATGACCTTCGACTACTACGACAACGCGGCCCACGACATGGCCGCCGACACCAAGTCGGCCGCCCAGGGCCTCTACGACCAGCTCGCCAAGCTGTACCCCACCAAGACCCCTGCCCAGCTCTGGGCCACGGTCGGCGTCACCGAGATGATCGGCGTCGACGACTTCGGCCCCGCCGAGACCTTCACCCTGGCCAACGCCCGCACGGTGTACGACTGGGCGGTCTCCAAGGGCATCAACACCCTCTCGTTCTGGGCGCTCCAGCGTGACAACGGCGGCTGCCCCGGCGGCGCCGCCGCCGACAACTGCTCCGGCATCCAGCAGAACACCTGGGACTTCTCCCACGTCTTCAGCCCCTTCACCAGCGGCACCACCGCCCCCACCGACGACTTCTCGGTGACGACGACCCCCGCCTCCGCGACGGTCGCCGCCGGCTCCTCCACCACCGCCACCGTGAAGACCGCCGTGACGGCCGGCGCGGCCCAGACGGTCGGCCTCTCGGTCAGCGGCCTCCCCGCCGGCGTCACCGCCTCCCTCAGCCCCGCCTCGGTCACCGCGGGCGGCTCCTCGACCCTGACCATCGGCACCACGGCGGCCACGGTCTCCGGCACCTACCAGATCGTCATCAACGGCTCCGGCCCGTCCGCCGCCCACGCGGCCGTCCTCACCCTGACCGTCACCGGCGGCGCCACCCAGTGCACGGCCGCCCCCTGGGTGAGCACCGCCGTCTACACCGGCGGCCAGCAGGTCTCCCACAAGGGCCACACCTGGAAGGCCAAGTGGTGGACCACCGGCGAGGAGCCCGGCACCACCGGCCAGTGGGGCGTCTGGCAGGACCTCGGCGCCTGCTGATCCCCCTTCTCCCCCACGAGGGGCGGGGGGGGGGGGGGGGGGGGGGGGCGGGGGGGACGGGGGGAGGGGGGGGGGGGGGGGAGGGGTAGGAGAGCGAGTCGGGATAGGGGGAGAGGTCAGAGTGGGC
>NZ_JBVJVO010000001.1:617838-661087 GCF_055603625.1 Streptomyces sp. NPDC037273 | reverse complement strand
AGACCACCCAAAACGGTGGTTCTCCTCACCCCCCCCCCCCCCCCCCCCCCCCCCCCCCCCCCCCCCCCTCTCCCCCCCCCCCCCCCCCCCCCCCCCCCGCCCCTCGTGGCGTTCGGGGCGAGCCGGTCAGGAAAATTCAGCTAGACGATACGTTTCGTCTCGCTTAGAGTGGCGTCATGACCACCACCCCCGCGCACATCGCCATGTTCTCCATCGCCGCCCACGGACACGTCAACCCCAGCATCGAGGTCATCCGCGAGCTCGTCGCCCGCGGCCACCGGGTCAGCTACGCCATCCCCGCCTCCTTCGCGGAGAAGGTCGCCGAGACCGGGGCGACGCCCGTCGTCTACGAGTCGACCCTGCCGACGGACGACGATCCGGACGCCTGGGGCACGGAACTCATCGACAACCTCGAACCGTTCCTGGCCGATGCCGTACAGGCGCTCCCCCGGCTCGCCGAGGCCTTCGACGGGGACCGCCCCGATCTCGTCCTGCACGACATCACCTCGTACCCGGCGCCCGTCCTCGCCCACACCTGGGGCGTGCCCGCCCTGTCCCTGTGGCCGAACCTGGTGCCGTGGGAGGGGTACGAGGAGGAGGTCGCCGAGCCGATGACCGCCGAGCTCAAGGCCTCGGAGCGCGGCCAGGCGTACTACGCCCGATTCCAGGCGTGGCTGGCCGCCCACGGGATCGAGAAGGATCCCGACCGGTTCGTCGCCCGTCCTCGACGCGCGGTCGTGCTCATCCCGAAGGCGCTGCAGCCGAACGCCGACCGGGTGGACGAGTCCGTGTACACCTTCGTCGGCGCCTGCCAGGGCACACGCGCCGACCAGGGCGCATGGCGGCGTCCGGACGGTGCCGAGAAGGTGCTCCTGGTCTCGCTCGGGTCGTCCTTCACCAAGCAGCCGGGCTTCTACCGGGACTGCGTGGCGGCGTTCGGCGGGCTCCCGGAATGGCACGTCGTGCTGCAGATAGGGAAGTTCGTCGACCCCGCCGAACTCGGCGACCTGCCCGCCAACGTCGAGGCGCACACCTGGGTCCCCCAGCTCGCGATCCTGCGCGAGGCCGACGCCTTCATCACGCACGCGGGCGCGGGCGGCAGCCAGGAGGGCCTCGCGACCGCCACCCCGATGGTGGCCGTGCCGCAGGCCGTCGACCAGTTCGCGAACGCCGCCATGCTGGAGTCCCTGGGCGTCGCCCGCCACCTCCCGATGGAGGACGTCACGCCCGAGCGCCTGCGCGAGGCGGTCCTCTCCCTCGTCGACGACCCCGAAGTGGCCCTCCGCGCCCGGGAGATCCAGGAGTCGATGGCCCGCGAGGGCGGCACGCGACGGGCCGCCGACCTCGTCGAGGCGGAGCTCGGCGGGGTGCCGGACGGGGCGGCCCAAGCCTAGAGTTTCGGCATGTCCAAGAGCGAGATAGACAGGGTGACCGCCGAGTTCTACGGCGCGTTCGACAACCGGGGCGGGAAGCCCGCGGACGTGGGGCGGATTCGGCGGCTCGTGCTGCCGCAGGGGGTGATCGTGTGCACCGCCCCCACGTTCACGGCGTACTCCGTGGAGGAGTTCGTGGTGCCGCGCGAGCGGCTCCTCTCGGACGGGCGGCTCGTGGAGTTCTCGGAGTGGGAGATCTCGGAGGAGACGCGGGTCGAGGGGGATGTCGCCTCGCGGTTCGGGACGTACGGCAAGTCCGGTGTCCTGGACGGGAAGCCGTACGAGGGCACCGGCACGAAGACCATCCAGTTCGTGCGGACGCCGGACGGCTGGAGGATCGCGGCGCTCTCCTGGTTCGACCACGCCTGACCTGGCCGGCGGCCCGTCACGGGAGCGACGGGCCGCCGGGGTCCGGCCGCCGGGTCAGACCAGGGCGCCCGCGCGCCGGCGTGGTGCGGCGGCGGGAGTCGGGTGGCGGGTCTCCAGGACGACGGCCAGCGGCATCGCCGTGAACACGGTGGAGGCCATGCCGAGGACGACGCCCGCGAGCAGGGCGACGGAGAAGTCGGTGAGCGAGTCGCCGCCGAGGACGGCCAGCGCCACCAGGACGAACAGCGCCCCCATGCCGGTGTTGACGGTACGGGGCAGGGTCTGGGCCACGGCACGGTCGGCGAGCTCCGCGAGCGGAACGCCGCCGCCGCGCCGGCGCAGTTCCCGCAGCCGGTCGAGGACGACGACCGAGTCGTTGACCGAGTAGCCCACGACGGTCAGGAGCGCGGCGAGGAACACGCTGTCGAACGGCTTGCCGAGCCACGCGAAGAGGCCCGCCACGAGCAGCACGTCCTGGGTCATCGCGGCCACCGCAGCCGTCGCGTACGTCCAGCGGAACCGCACGGTCAGATACAGGAGTTGGGCCGCCACGGCGAGCCCGAGCGCGAGCACGGCGTGGGTGCGCAGCTCGCCGCCGAGGCTCGGGCCGATCAGGTCGTCGCGCTCCACGGTGACCGGGCCCGCGACGCCGGTGAGGGCCTCGCGGATCTCCCTCTGCTCGCCGTCGCCGGTCTCCTTGACGCGGACCGACACGCCCGCGTCGCCGGTCGTCTGGACCACGGCGTCGGGGAAACCGGCGGCGGCGACGGCCGTGCGGGCCGTGTCGGCGTCCACCGGGCGTTCTGCGGCGTACTGGACGACGCGGCCGCCGGTGAACTCCACGCCGAACTCGACGCCCCTGACGCCGATCCCGGCCAGGGCCACCAGGAGGAGTCCCGCGCAGCCGGTGAGCCAACGGCGGCGGTACGCCATCACGCGCGGGGCGCGGCGGGCCAGCCGCGTCCGCAGCCGGCCGAGCGAGGCGATGCCGGTGAGGTTCGGGCGCCGGCGCACGGCGGGGAGTCGCAGGGCCGCGTCGGCGAGGAGCCGGGTGATGACCATCGCGGTGAGGACCGAGGTCCCGACGCCGATCGCGAGCGTGACGCCGAAGCCCTTGACGGGTCCGGTGGCGAAGGCGAACAGGAGGCCGGCCGCGAGCAGGGTGGTGACGTGGGAGTCGGCGACCGCGCTCCACACCTTGCCGAAGGCCACCGACACCGGTCGCCGCAGGTCACGCCCGGCGGCCCGGCCCAGGGCCGCGTACTCCTCCCTGGCCCGTTCGAAGACCAGGACGTTGGCGTCGACGGCGATGCCGACGGCCAGGACGAACCCGGCGAGGCCGGGCAGCGTGAGGGTGGCGCCGAGGGCCACGACGGCGGCGTACGAGACGAGTCCGTAAAGCAGCAGGGCGACCGTGGCGAGCGCGCCGAGCAGGCGGTAGACCACCATGACGAACAGTCCCGTGCAGGCGAGGCCGATCGCGGCGGCGAGCGCGCTGGCCCTGATCGCCTCGGCGCCGAGCGTCGGGCCCACGGTGCTCTGTTCGACGGTCGTCACCGGTACGGGCAGCGCGCCGCCCTCGACGAGCGCCGCGAGGTCTCGCGCCTCCTCCGCCGAGAAGCCCCCGGTGATCTGGGCGGAGCCGCCCGGGATGCCCGATCCGCAGGGGACGCCGTTCAGCATGCCCGGGGCGGAGACGATCCGGTCGTCGAGCACGATCGCGACCCTGCGTGCCGGGTCGCCGGGTGCCGCGCAGGCGGCGTCGCCCGTCAGCCGCGCCCAGGTGGCGGCGGCCCGGTCGCGGAAGGACAGGTCGACCGTCCAGCCACGGCCGTTCGTCGTGTCGAGGGACGCTTCGGCGCCCTTGACTCCGTCGCCGCTGAGCGCGGGCGCGGCCAGGGCGAGGAAGCGCCCCGGCGCGTCCGGGTCCGGCAGAACGCGTGTGCCGTCCGCGGCGGCGGGGCCGGCCGGGCCCCGGGCCTCGCCGGTGACGGCGTGGAAGGTGAGCTGAGCGGTCCGGCCGATCACCTCGGCCGCCTGGCGCGGGTCGCGGAGGCCGGGCAGTTCGACGACGATGCGCCGCTCACCGGCCCTGGCGAGCGAGGGCTCGGCGACGCCGAGGCCGTCGACGCGCTTGCGGAGCACCTCCAGGGCGCGGTCGGTGGCCGCGGAGTCGGCGCGGGTGGTGGGTCCGTCCTCGGTCTGGAGGACGATGCGCGTCCCGCCCCGGAGGTCGAGTCCGAGGCGGGGCGCGGTGGTCAGGGCGATCCAGAGGGACAGCGCGACGACGGTGAGCGCGAGCAGCGCGCGCCGGAGCGCGGAACGTGCGGGCATGGGTACTCCACTGGCAGCGCACGGAACCGGCGGGCGCCCTCACGGGGGCCCGCTCGATCCGTGCCGGACGTACGGTCGGATGCGCGTCGCCGACCGGTCCGGGGCATGCCGATGCCCCGGACGGCGACGCGGGAGAACGTCAGTCGTGCCGGGTGGAGGGCGGCCCTCGGGGATCCCGCGGACCACGGAAGCCGCCGGGCGGCGCCCGCTCACGGCGCGGGTCGCCGGCCAGGACTCCCCGTACGGGTACGGGGACGTCGGTGCGTGTCACGGCCGGCACCACAGGAGCCACCGGGAACCGCACGGGGTTCTCGACGGCCGCCGACGTCCGGACGACAGCGGCCGGCCCGAAGTGCGGATCAGGCGCCGTGAACTGACCGGAGGCCGGTGCGGCCGGCGTGTGCGGGGCGGCCGGTGCGGCCGTGGCCGCCGCGGCGGGCGGCGGGACGAGCAGGAGGGACCAGATCACACAGAGCAGTGCGGGCAGGAGGGCCACGAGCTGCCGCGGCGAACGTCGTGGTGCGCGCTTCACCGCCCCCGCGCCTCCCCTGGTCCGTCGTGCCGTCGCCCGTCCGGCTCAGCGTAGACGAGGCGGCGCGTGCGCGGATCACCCAGCCCCGAACGCAGGGCGGTTGGGTACGCGGGTGAGTACGCGTGCTCATCTCCGTGCCGCCCGGCGCGGCGACGATGAAGGGGTCAGCGCATCCTTCCCGGAACCAGGGGTCGTCCGTGCTCAGTCGCCTCGCCGCCCGTGTCGTGCCGTTCTTCGGCCGACTGACCGTCACCGCCGACGCCGGGGCCCGCGTCGAGCCCGGCAGCATCCTGGTCGTGAACCACACCTCGACGGCCGACCCGGCGCTCGTCCTCGCCGCGCTGCGCAAGCGCCTCGCCGTGGAGCCGGTGGTACTCGCCACGGCGGGTCTGTGGCGGGTGCCGGTGCTCGGCCGCGCCCTGACCCGCGAGGGCCACGTCCCGGTCCACCGGAACACGGCACGGGCGGCCGCGTCGCTCGACGCGGCCGCCGTCGCGCTCGCCTCCGGCCGGCACGTGATGCTCTACGCCGAGGGCCGCATCCCGCCCCGCCCGGACTCCGCGGAGAACCCGCCCGAGATGTTCCGCACCGGTCTCGCCCGGCTCGCCCGCGCCACCGGCGCCCCGGTCGTCCCCATCGGCCAGGCCGGCGCCCGCCGCATCATCTCCGGCAGCCGCGGCAAGCAGATCGCCGGCGTCCTCACCGCCCCCGTCCGCCGCCCCGGCCTCCACGTCCACATCGGCACCCCGCTGCGCCTCCCCGACGATGTGGCCGCCGCCACCGTCCTCGCCCACAGCGCCGTCACCGACGCCTGGCGGACGGCCGCCGGAGCGCTCGGCGAACCGGCTGCCCTGGCCGACGGGGAGCCTGCCGCCCAGGTGCGCCCGGGGTGGCGGCGGTGGTCGGCCCTGCGCCGGGGCTGAGGCTCCGACGGTCCGTCAGGCGTGCTCGTCCCGGGCACGGGTCGCCGGACGGGCGTCGGCCTCCGTCCGTACCCCCGCGTGCGCGTGCGCGTCCGTGTCCGCGCCCGCCAGCCAGAACAGCAGGGGGGAGAGGGCGACTTCGAGGGCGCCGAGCGCGAGCTGGAACCCTTGCGGGCGCCCTTCGACGGCGAGGGAGAGCAGGCGGCCGAGGGCGCCCAGGAGGAAGACGGCGGTGAGCCATCGGACGGCGGTGGCGGGGATCGGCGACTGCCGGGCCGCCCAGAGCCATGCGAGGCCGTAGCCGGCGAAGGTCGCGCCGAGGAAACGGCCGAGGCTGTCGACCGTCGGGCCAGCCGACTCGGCGCCGGGAATCACGGCGTTGCCGAGCAGGACGTGGGCGAGGCCGATCGCCACGCAGGCGTAGCCCATGGCCAGGGCGAGTCCCCGTAATGCCGTGGCTTTGGTCATGCTCGCGACCCCCATCTAGTAGACACGCATCCAGTAAGCCCGTCCTCCGCAGGGTACGGCCGCCTACTAGACGTGTGTCAAGTAACATGTCGGGGTGCCTCCTCGCCGACGCCTCAGCCCCGCCGCACGCCGCACCCAGCTCCTGGACGTCGCGGCCCGCCTCTTCGCGGCCCAGCCGTACGACGAGGTACGGATGGAGGCGGTCGCCGAACAGGCCGGCGTCTCCCGGGCCCTGCTCTACCAGCACTTCCCGAGCAAGCGTGACCTCTTCGCCGCGCTCTACCAGGCGGTCTCTGACGAGCTGCTCGTGAAGACCCGGCTCGACCCCGCCGACACCCTGGTCGAGCAGCTCGTCGAAGGCCTGGACGCGCACATCGGGTACTTCGCCGAGAACCGCAACACGGTCCTGGCGGCCAACCGCGTCCTGGCCGGGGACCGGCTCGTCCAGACGATCATCGCCGGCGAACTCGACGCGCTGCGCGAACGGCTGCTCGGGGTGCTGCCGCTCGCGGACGAGCGGGCGCGGGAGGCCGTGTCGGGCGTCCTGAAGAGCTGGCTGGTCTTCGTGCAGGTGCTGTGCCTCGACTGGCTGACTCAGGAGACCTGCACGCGAACCGAACTGCGCGACGTGTGCGTCGGCGCGGTCGTCGGCGCGCTGCGGCCGCTGCTCGACGAGGACCCGGCGCCCGACTGGCCGCGCTGAGGAGGTACGTCCGCCGGGTCAGAAGACGGACAGGCCGGTGATGGTGGTGAAGCGGTCGAGGGCGGTGACGCCGGCGACGGAGTTGCCGCGGGGGTCGAGGCCGGGGCTCCAGACGCAGAGGGTGCAGCGGCCGGGGACGACGGCGACGACGGCTCCGCCGACGCCGCTCTTGCCGGGGAGGCCGACGCGGTACGCGAAGTCGCCGGCGGCGTCGTAGGTGCCGCAGGTGAGCATGACGGCGTTGACCTGCTTGGCCTGACTGCGGGTCAGCAGGCGGGTGCCGTCGGCGCGGAGGCCGTGCCGGGCGAGGAAGCCGGTGGCGAGGGCGAGGTCGGCGCAGGTGGCTTCGAGGGAGCACTGGCGGAAGTACTCGCGCAGCAGGTCGGGCACCGGGCCGGTGATGTTGCCGTAGGAGGCCATGAAGTGGGCGAGGGCGGCGTTGCGGTCGCCGTGGGCCGCCTCGGAGGCGGCGACGTCCGTGTCGAAGGCCAGGCCGGGGTTGCCGCTCTCGGCGCGGAGGAAGTCGAGCAGGGCGCCGGAGGCGTCGCCGGTGAGGCGGTGCAGGCGGTCGGTGACGACGAGGGCGCCGGCGTTGATGAACGGATTGCGCGGGATGCCGTTCTCGTACTCCAGCTGTACGAGGGAGTTGAAGGGGTCGCCCGAGGGTTCCCTGCCGACGTGGGCCCAGAGCTCGTCGCCCTCCCCGGCGAGGGCCAGCGCGAGGGTGAAGACCTTGGTGACGGACTGGGTGGAGAAGGGGTGCTGCCAGTCCCCCACCCCGTAGACCGTGCCGTCGAGTTCCGCCACGGCCATGCCGAAGCGGCGCGGGTCGCCCGCCGCGAGGGCCGGGATGTAGTCGGCGGGGGTGCCCCGGTCGGTGAGCTCCGCGATCTCCTCGGCGATGCGGTCGAGGACGGGCTGGAAGGAGGTGTTCGCGGTCATGCGTCGGGGTCTCGGGCGTCCCGGCCGGCGTCCGTCGGCGGGAACTCGGACAGGGCGGCGGCGAGCCCGAGGTCACCGCCCGCGGGCTCGGTGAAGTAGCGGGCGACGTCCGCCTCGGTGACCTCGGCGAGGGTCGGCGGGGTCCAGCGGGGGTCACGGTCCTTGTCGACGACCTGGGCCCGGATGCCCTCGACGAGGTCGGGGGTGGTCAGGGCGGCACAGGAAGCGCGGTACTCCAGGTCCAGGACCTCTTCCAGGGTGCCGAGCGCGCGGGCCCGGCGGACGGCGGCGAGCGTGGCCTTCAGCGCCATCGGCGACCGCGCGAGCAGGGTGGTGGCGGCCTCCTTGGCGGCGGCGACACCGGTGTCGAAGAGCCGCTCGACGACGGTCTCGACGTCCGCGGCGCCGTAGCAGGCGTCGATCCACTCCCGCTGCTCGGCGAGGACGCCGGCCGGGGGCGTGGCCGCGTGCCGGGCGACGGCCTCGGCGGCCGGCAGCAGCGCCAGGTCCCTGATCAGGGAGGGCAGTTCGCCGGCGGGGACGAAGTGGTCGGCGAGGCCGGTGAGGAGCGCGTCGGCCGCGCCGACGACTCCGCCGGTGAGGGCCAGGTGGGTGCCGAGCTCGCCGGGGGCGCGCCCGAGGAGGTACGTGCCGCCGACGTCGGGGACGAAGCCGATGCCGGTCTCCGGCATGGCGATCCGAGAGCGCTCGGTGACCACGCGCACGGAGCCGTGCGCGGAGACGCCGACGCCGCCGCCCATCACGATGCCGTCCATGAGGGCGACGTACGGCTTCGGGTAGCGGGCGATCCGCGCGTTGAGCCGGTACTCGTCCCGCCAGAAGGCCGCCGAGGCCGAGCCGCCGGCGCGGGCGTCCTCGTGGATCGCCCGGATGTCTCCGCCGGCGCACAGTCCCCGCTCGCCCGCGCCCTCGATGACGACCGTTCCGATGCCGGGGTCCCGCTCCCACGCGGTGAGCGCCCCGTCGACGGCGAGCACCATGTCGTGGGTGAGCGCGTTGATCGCGCGGGGCCGGTTCAGGGTCACGAACCCGGCTCGGCCCTCCGTCCGGAGGAGTACGTCAGGGGTTCCGGTCGGCACGGTCACTCGGTCCTTTCGGGCGGCGCTGATCACTGTCCCGGCCACCGTACCGGGCGCGCGTGGCGTGCGGCGCGATCTGGTCGAACAGCGTGTGCGGGCTGCTGTACTGCGCGTATGTCTGATCACAAGCAGTGCACGGTGGTGCGTACCGGATCGTACGAGGGCATCCAGGGGGGCGTCTTCGGTGCGGGGGTCAGCGCCCAGTCGACCGGGGCGGAGCGGCTGTGCCTGCACCGGCTCGTCATGCCGGCCGGGACACGAGGGCGCCCGCATCTCCACGAGGGGCACGAATCGGCCATCTACATCGAGTCCGGACAGGTCGAGGTGTGGCACGGGCCCGACCTCGCCGAGCACACGGTGCTCGCGGCCGGCGACTACCTGCACGTCCCGGCCGACGTCCCGCACCTGCCGGTGAACACCGGTGCACAGGACATGGTGTGCCTGGTCGCGCGGACCGACCCGAACGAACAGGAAGGGGTGCGGCTCCTCGACCTGCCCGGCTGGCTGGAGGCGCGGGTGGGCCCACTGCCGGTGGGCGCCGGGTGAGCCGGGGCCTGGGTCCGTGAAGGGGCGGGGCGGGCACGCGGGTGCGGTGCCGGGCGGGCCCGGGGTCAAGGGCGGGAAGGACTCATCCGCTTCTCGCGGATCCTGATTGCACGGTGCGCGGCCCGGTTGCTGCCGCTACTCCGCATCCTCATGCCGAGTCCTTCCCGTCACCTCCATGGAACCACCCGGCCGACGGGTGCGCGAGCGCCCGCGGGCCGGGGGTGGGAGGGCACCGCCCCGGTCGCGCGGCGGGGTTCGCCGGGCGGCCGGGGCGGGGTCGGGACCCGCCGGGGAGGGGGTCAGGCCGGGAGGAGGTCCTGCGGGATGCGGACCTGCCGGGGGGTGGCCATACGGAGCTCGATGATGTCCCGCACGGCGGGCCATTCCTCGTCGAGGATCGAGTAGAAGGCCGTGTCCCTGACGGCTCCGTCGAGACCGCGCGAATGGGCCCGGCGGACCCCTTCGCAGGTGGCTCCGAGCCGTTCGATGGCGACCCGCGAGCGGGTGTTGCGGGCGTCGGCGCGCAGCGAGATGCGGCGGACGCCCCAGGCATCGAAGGCGTGCCGGAGCATGAGGTACTTGGCCTCGGTGTTGATGCCGGTCCCCCGGGCGGCACCGGAGATCCAGGTGTTCCCGATCTCGGCGGCGTCCGGGACGGCGGTCAGCGGATCGCCGTGGGGCATGCCGGGGACGGGGGGCCAGATCAGCGGTCCCCGCCAGTAGTCGAGTTCGAGGAATCGGGTGGACCCGATGACTCGTTCGTCGGCCGTACTGACCAGGGCGAAGGGCAGGCATCGGCCTGCCGCCTGATCGGAGAGGGCGCGGGCGATGTAATCGAGGGCCGATTCGAGGCCGTCGGGTACGGGGGTGAAGGCGTAGGCCGATCGGTCCGCCCCGCCGGCCCGCGCAAGGGCTTCGGCGTGCCGCATCGCCAGCGGCTCCAGGCGCACGGAGCGCCCGGTCAGGAGAACAGGTACTGGCACGGAACCTCGGGTCTTTCACGGGCAGGGAAAGCTTCCGCCGCGGAGAGGCCGCGGCGGCAGCAGGAGGGAGGTTCTCGCCGGGTGCCGATCACGTCGTGAGAGCGACAAATGAGCAGGTAAAACGGTTCGTCACCAGGTGCGAGGAGGAACAGTATGCAGCCACAACCGCTCCGAGAACAGAACCCGGAGCGAACCCGCGCCCACACGTGGGTGAAGCCTGCCGGACGGGCCGTTCCAGCGGTCTCACGGGCCGGACGGGGCCGCCCGCCAGTCGGACGGCCCGTGCACTCACACGCAGGTGGGATGGCCCCAGCCGTCGGGATTCTTGGCGATGGTCTCGCCCTTGTCGTAGGCGGTGCCACAGCGGCAGCGGCCCGGAAACTTCGCTTTGAGGGTGCCGCCGGACGGGCGACTCCGCCGGGCCGACGAGCCCCCTGACGAGGCCGTGGAGGACGCCGGGCCCGACGAGGAGCGGGCGGGCGCGGAGGTGCGTGCCCGGGGCGTGAAGGCGCGCGACGGAGCTTCCGGCGGCGGCAGGGGCGCGCCGGAGGCGGAGCCGATGGGTTCCTGGGTGCGGGCGGTGTGGCTGGCCGCGCGGTCGGCGGCGTCGTTGAGGGGGTCTCCGTCGACCTGGTGGGCGGGTACGTAGACGAAGGCGACGTCGCGGCCGGTGAGCAGGGCGTCGATGCGGACGACGAGGTCCTTGTTGGCGACGGGGCTGCCCGAGGAGGTCTTCCAGCCCTTGCGGCGCCAGCCCGGCAGCCAGGTCGTGACGGCCTTCATGGCGTACTGCGAGTCCATCCGGACCTCGGCCGGCACCTCGGGGTCGAGGGCTTCGAGGAGCCGTTCCAGAGCCGTGAGTTCCGCCACGTTGTTGGTCGCCCGGCCGAGGGGCCCCGCCTCCCAGCGGTCGACCTCGCCGTCGGAGCGGCCGATGACCCATGCCCAGGCCGCGGGGCCCGGGTTTCCCTTCGACGCGCCGTCGCACGCCGCGATGATCTTTTCCACCATCCCACGATCCTGACATGGCCACGGGGGTGGCCAGGCCCATCCGGGCCCGGCCACCCCCGTCGCTCCGTCCGACCCCGTCAGAACGCGCCGTAGTTGACCTGCCAGGTGGGCAGGCCCATGTGGCGCCAGAGCGCGACGACGCGGTCGCGGTCGTCGAGGGAGACGCGGACCGCGTAGCGGTGGCGCACATGCGCGTCGAAGAGCTCCGCCTTCACGATGTCGTCGCCCCGGCCGTCGCCGGATGCGCGCATCCACAGCTCGTCGTACGGGACCTCGTGCCGGGCGAGCCAGGCCTCGGTGAGGGCGCGGTGGTCCTCGCTGCGGCCGGAAAGGAGGACGATCCGGTCGCGCTCGGCGTGCCGGAAGGCGCGCAGGGCGTCCCGCACCGAGGGGTTGAGCAGGTCCTGGTCGCAGCGGGTGAAGTCGTACGGGCCCCGGTCGCCGCGCAGGGCGAGGGTGCCGTCGATGTCGCACATGACGGCCGAGGGGAGCGCCGGGTCGGCGACGTAGGGCAGGCCGGCGGGCCGGTCGTTGAGCCACTCCGCGGTGAGGCGCCAGCCGCCCCGGGTGGCCTTGGCGTGCTTGTCGGCGAGCAGGCGGATGATCTCCTCGCCGACGGGCCGCTCGCGGGCGGCGTCGCGGCGGACGCACTCGTCGACGGGCACGTCGGTGAAGTCGTGGACGACGAAGGTGGCGGACCGGCCCGCCACGGCCGCCTTGAGCCGCTTGGGGATGTGCGGGGTCAGGTGGGTGTTGTCGACGACCACGTCGAAGCCGTCGTCGACGGCGGCGCGGACGGCCGCGTCCTGGATGCCGAGCACGGTCTGCTCGTGCGGGTGGGAGCGGCGGTCGCCGGCCGGGAGGTCGAGCATGGAACGCAGGTCGTCGAGGTTGACGCGGCGGACGCGTCCCTCGGCGGCGGCCTGGAGGGCACGGGCGGCCGTCGTCTTCCCGGAGGCCGGGAGGCCGGTCATGACGTGGACGACAGGCACGGTCAGTTCTCCTCGTCGTGGGTGAAGGGGTCGGAGGCCTCGGGGCGTATCTGACGCCACACGAGGAGGTCGGTGGGGCGGCCGTCGAGCCGCAGGAAGAGGGCGGCCCGCAGTCCCCGGTCGGGCTCGGCCGCGGCGGCGCGGGCGAACGCGGCCCGGTCCCCCGCGAGGTGCGCCAGGCGATCGTAGGCCTCGTCGAGGGCCCGCTCGCGCCGGCCGGCGGCCTCTTCGAGGCCGGTGACGACCTCGCGGACCCAGGCGTCGAACTCGTCCGGGACCTGTTCGAGGAGGGCGTCGAGCGGCTTGCCGCCGGCGGCCTCGACCTCGGCGACGGAGCAGCCGATGCCCTTGGCCAGCCGCGCCGCGGGCACGGCGGCGAAGCGCTGGATGCCGTGGCCGCGCCAGATGTCCCGTTCGGTGACGCCGGTGAGGACCTTGTGGAGGCGCACGTACTCGGTGAGCTTGGCCTTGGCGCGCACGCCGGAGGCGAAGCGCAGCACGAAGCCCTCGGCGTCGGTGCCGGTGGCCGGCACACCGCCGGGGAGGGTGTTGGACTCGGTCAGGGCGGTGAGTTCGGCCACGCTCATGGCGGGCCATGTGCGGACCACCGAGCCGATGGGCTGCCAGGGTGCGGCGGCCTCGGCGAGGGCGATCTCCGTGCCGTCCCGGCCGAAGGCGGCGAGCAGCACGAGGTCGCGCCGGTCTCCGTAGTTCACGACGATCCGGTTCCGCGGGTAGACGATCTCGGCGAGGTACGTGACGCCGGGGGTCAGGCCCGAGGTGTCGGCGGCGTCGAGGCGGCGCTGCGCCCAGGCGGCCTGGGCGCTGGTGAAGGAGCCCTTGGAAGCCGCGTGCCAGCGGTCCTCGTAGTGGAAGATCACGCCGAGGCTGCCGTCGACCTTGTCGTACACCTCGAAGGGTTCGTCGGGGAGCGGCGGCGCGTAGGGGCGGCCGGTGGCGTGTTCGGAGAGGTTGAAGAACTTGGGGAGGGGGAGGGCGACGATCCGTCCGGTGGCGTCGTCCGCGACCAGGCCGCGGCACCGGGTCGTGGCCCGGTTCCAGAGCTGGGCGTACTGGCACGCGCGCGTGTACGTGTAGATCGACAGCGGCAGCTCGGGGTGCCGCTTGCGTGTGACATGCCCCTCGGCGAGCGCGGTGTCGAGCTCGTCGGACGGCATCAGGTCGTGCAGAGTCAGGGTCGCCTGGCTCATGGGGGTCCCTCCCGGTTGTTCGGTGATCCATTCTCGGTCGAGCGGTCCTCGGAGCCCACTGATTTTCGCGCTGGAGGGGCCTCGTGAGGCCCGGGATCGGGTCGCCGGGCGGGCTCCCGAGCCCGGGCGTGTCGGTGGTGCCCCGTAGACTCGCCGTCGCCCCGTCGGTGACGAACCGGCGCAGTCGAAGGAAGCGAGCCCCATGAACCACGCGGACGGCACCGCACCGATCTACGCCGAGCTCATACGGGAGCGGGGGGATGTTCCGGGTGACGTCCGTCAGGCCGCCGAGGACGTTCTGCGGGACCTGAGCCGGGTCATCCAGATGCCGCCGCAGGGCGTTCCCGCGCAGCAGGGTCCCGTGGCGCACGCGGGCGTCGGCGCCCAGGTCGCCGTCGCCGGCCACCCGGGCGGCATGGGCCAGAACGGCATGGGCCCGGGTCCCATGGGCCAGGCGGGTCCGGGCATGAACGGCATGGGCCCCGGCGGCATGGGCCCCGGCGGCATGGGCCAGGCCGGTCCGGGCATGAACGGCATGGGCCAGGGCGCCGCCGTGATGGCGCACCCGCAGCCGGGGGCCGTCGCGCTGCCGCAGCGCCCGCTGCACTAGGACCGACCCGGGTCGCTCTCCCGGTGCCCGCCCGCCGGTTCGGGCGCCGATCTCCCGTTGTCAGTGCCGTACGCCATGCTGTCCCCGCAAACGGCCTGTGCCGCGAAGGGGGCGGGCCGCGTACGGGATCGGGGATGACGACATGGCCGAGGTTCTGCTCTTCCACCACGTGCTCGGACTGACGGAGGGGGTCGCCGCCTTCGCGGACGAGCTGCGCCGGTCCGGGCACACGGTGCACACGCCCGACCTGTACGAGGGGCGTACGTTCACGGACCTGGAGGCCGGTGCCGGGTTTGCCGAGGAGGTCGGCTTCGACACGCTGACCGAGCGTGGGGTGCGGGCCGCGGACGGTCTGCCGGACGAGCTCGTGTACGGCGGGTTCTCGCTCGGTGTGCTGCCCGCCCAGAAGCTGGCGCAGACCAGGGTGGGGGCGCGCGGCGCCGTGCTCCTGAGCGCCTGTGTGCCGGTGGACGCCTTCGGCACGGCCTGGCCGGAGGGCGTGCCCGCGCAGGTGCACGGCATGGACGCCGACCCGTTCTTCGTCGGCGAGGGCGACATCGACGCGGCGCGCGCGCTCGTGGCGGACTCCGCGGACCGGAGACTGTTCCTGTACCCGGGCACCTCGCACCTGTTCGCCGAGCGCGGGGCCGCGTCCTTCGTGCCGGAGGCGACCGCGCTGTGCGTGGAGCGGGTGCTCTGCTTCCTGGACGGTCTCAAGCGCTGAACTGGTCTGAAGCGCTCAGCCGGTCTTCGCGCTGACCCGGTCTGAAGCGCTGAGCCGGTCTTCGCGCTGAGCCGGTCTGCGGCGTCCAGCCGGTCTTCGCGCGTGGGGGGGGGCGGGTCAGCCGATCGGTGGACCCCGGGGTCGTCCGATCCGCCGTGGGCGTGGGGCCGCGCGGTGGACCGCGCGGGGCGGGACGCGGGCGGAGGATCGGGGCAGGGCGCCGGCCCTGGGGCCTGATCCGTGGGACGGGTTCTCGGGGCGGGCCGTCCGGTCCCCCGTACCGAGGAGTCCCGTCATGACAGCGTTCCGTCGTCCGTCCCGTTCCGCCCGGGTGCTCGTGCCCGTGGCGGTGGCCGTCGCCCTGCTCGCGGGGTGCGCTCAGGGGGCCGGGGGCGGGGCCTCCGCGGTGGACGCGACCCCGTCGGCCGGGGTCTCGGCGGGGTCGACCGCGCCGGGCTCCTCCGTGACCGTGACCCCGGTGCCGAGCGGCTCGGCCGGGGCGGCCCGGGGCACGCTGCTCGTCTCCGACTTCGGTTCCGACACCGTGACCTTCGTCGACCCCGCGCGCGGGGCGACGGGCTCGGTGAAGGTGGGGACCGCGCCGTACGGGCTTGTCCTCGGCGAGGACGGGCGCGCGTGGGTGGCGACCGCCGAAGGGGTGGCGGTCGTGGACACCGGTACGCGGCAGCGGCTCGCCCTGATCCCGTACCGGACGGACACCGGGCCGGTGACGACGGGCGAGTACCGGGGCGGTGGGATGGGCATCGCGCTGTCGCCGGACGGGCGCCGGGTGTACGTGGGGGTGAACGTGCCCGGCGGCAACGGCGTCCTGGAGGTCGTCGACACGTCGACGCTGCGGATCACGGACGCGGTGGAGGTGGGCAGGCGTCCCTTCGACGTGGACGTGTCCCGCGACGGCGCCGAGGTGTACGCGACGAACCACGACTCCTTCGACGTCGCCGTCGTCGCCGCCGGCACCCTGCGGACGCGCCGCGTGGAGGTCGCCCCGTACGGCACCGAGGGCGGGCTCGGCTCGTGGCTCAAGCCGCACTACACGGCCGTGCGCCCTTCGGACGGCAAGCTGCTGCTGCCCTTCGAGGGCGAGCGGCTCGCGGTGGTCGACCCCAGGACGGGCCGGACGACGATCGAGCCGATGACGGCGAACACCCATCAGCACGGCGCCACCGTGACCCCCGACGGCACGCTGCTCACGGTGGGCACCGGCCCGATCGACCCGGACGTCGACCGCGGGCCCTCCCTGACGGTCCGTACGCCCGCGGGCAAGGAGCGCGTCTACCCGCTGGAGGGGCCGCACGAGAACGTGGCCGTGTCCCGCGACGGGCGCACCGCCTATGTGACCGGCGGTTTCACCCGGGACGGGTACTGGGACGGGCTGACGGTCGTCGACCTCGCCTCGGGTGACACCCACCGCCTGGCGGCCGGTTCGCGGCCGCTGGGGATCGTGGTCCTCTGACCGGCCTTCGGTCTCCGGAGCCTCACGCGCGGCCTCAGAGGCCCACGATGAGCTGGATGCAGACGATCTTGACGAGGATGGCGAGGGCGAAGAGGGTCGCGTAGCCGGTGTTGACGCGGCTGTCGGAGACCCGGCTGTTGGCGTACGCGGTGATGGCGGGGTTGCCGACGTAGCCGGCGAGCAGCCCCATCGTGCGGGGCCGGCTCTGGCCTAGCAGCCGGGCGACGAGCACCATCAGGGCGTAGCTGAGGACGGCGCCGATGACGAGCACCGCGAGGAGTTTGAGGCCGAAGAGGGAGAAGGCGTCACGGCGGAAGGCGTAGCCCGAGGTGAGGCCGACGCAGGCGAGGAAGATCAGCAGGCCGATCTGGCGGAGCGTGAGGTTGGCGCGGGTCGGCAGGACCCAGACCAGCGGGCCGGTGCGGCGCAGCCTGCCGAGGACCATGGCCATGACGAGCGGCCCGGCGGCGGTGCCGAGGGACAGGACCGTCGAGCCGAGGGTCAGCTTGGGGATGCCGATGAGGAAGCCCGCGGCGAGGCCGAGGCCCATGCTGACGGCGCTGACCTCGCTCACCCTGGCCTCGGTGTCGCCGAGGTAGGCCGTCACCTCCGCGGTGCGGTCCCTGGGCATGGCGACCCGGACCCGGTCGTCGAGCTGGAGCAGCAGGTCGTCGTGGGCCAGGAGGTCCTGGTCGCCGCGGCGGACGCGGGTGGCCTTGGCTCCGAAGCGGTCGCCGAGGCCGAGTTCGGCGACGGTCCGGGCGGCCAGGTCGGGGTTGGTGAGGAGGATGCGGCGGTAGTCGACGACGTCACGCCGGTCGAGGAGGTGCGTGGGCGCCTCGGCGCCGAGGGCGGCGACGCCGGCGGCGACCGCCTCGGGGCCGCCGACGAGGACGACCTGGTCGCCGGGGGCGAGGGCGTCGAGTTCGCGGGCGACCGCGGGCGTGCCGCCGGCGGGCCGGTGGACGCTGGCGAGGAGCGAGCCGTCGGCGGCACCGGGCACGTCGGCCCAGCGCAGTGGCCGGGTGACGTCCACGGTGCGGGTGATCAGCTCCCTGGGCAGTCCGGCGCCGGGATCGCGACGGGCGGGCCAGTTCCGTACGGAGGCGATCGCGGCGACGAAGAGGATCGTGAGGACGACGGCGAGCGGATAGCCGATCGCGTACCCGGTGGCGGGTTCCGCCGGGTCGGACGAGGCGGCCTGGGCGGCGGCGAGGCCGGGGGTGGTGGTGCCGATGCCCGCGTAGCCGCCGGCGAGGTAGGGGCCGTCGATGCCGAATACCTTGCTGCCCAGGAAGCCGACGGCGAGGGCGGTGACGACCAGCGCGGCGACGGCGCCCACCATCACCGCGAGCTGCGGCCGGAGTTCGCGGAAGAACGCCGGTCCCGCTTCGAGGCCGACGGTGTACACGTACAGCGCCAGGCCGAGGACGGACAGGCCCGCGGGGACGGCCGGACCGATGTCGGGATCGAGCGCGCCGAGCAGCAGACCGACGAAGAGGACACCCGCGGCCCCGAGCTTCACCGGCCCGAAGCGGACCATGCCGAAGAGCGATCCGGCCGCAATGACGATAAAAAGGGTGAACCACGGATAGTCAGCGAAAAATTGCCACATGGGCTTACTCAGCCATATTCGATGGCGTATTGCACGCTCATACGGAAGGGCGGACAGCGTGACTCGACCGAGGATTCTGGTGGTGGGCGCGGGATTCGCCGGAGTGGGCTGTGTGCGGAGGCTCGAACGGCGGCTCACGGAGCGGGAGGCGATGATCACGCTCCTGTCGCCGTTCTCGTACCAGCTGTACCTGCCGCTGCTCCCCCAGGTGGCGGCGGGGGTGCTGACCCCGCAGTCGGTCGCGCTGTCGCTGCGGCGCAGCCAGCGGCACCGGACGCGGATCGTGCCCGGTGGCGTGGTGGGGATCGACACGGCGGCGAAGGTCTGCGTGGTGCGCACGATCTCCGGCGAGTACGTGACCGAGCCCTACGACCACCTGGTCCTCGCGCCCGGCAGTGTCACCCGCAGCTTCGACATCCCCGGGCTCGCCGAGCACGCGCGCGGCATGAAGACCCTGGCCGAGGCCGTGTACATCCGCGACCACGTCATCGCCCAGCTCGATCTGGCCGACGCCAGCAACGACGACGAGGAGCGGGCCGCCCGGCTGCGGTTCGTGGTGGTCGGCGGCGGTTACGCGGGTACGGAGACCGCGGCCTGCCTCCAGCTGCTCACGCGCAACGCGGTGAAGCGGTATCCGCGGCTCGACCCGGACCTCATCAAGTGGCATCTGGTCGACATCGCCCCGAAGCTGATGCCGGAACTGGGCGAGAAGCTCGGCGCCGCCGCCATGGACATCCTCACCAAGCGCGGCATCGAGGTCTCCCTCGGCGTCTCGGTGGCCTCGGTCGACGAGGAGACGGTGACGCTCACCGACGGGCGCGTGCTGCCCAGCCGGACCCTGATCTGGACGGCCGGCGTCGCCGCCAGTCCGCTGATCGGCACCCTGGGCGCGGAGACCCTTCGCGGGCGGCTCGTCGTCTCCGCCGAGATGGCCGTGCCGGGGCTCGACGACGTGTGGGCGCTCGGCGACGCGGCCGCCGTGCCCGACCTCGCCAAGGGCGAGGAGGGCGCGATCTGTCCGCCGACGGCGCAGCACGCGATGCGGCAGGGCAAGGCGGTCGCCGACAACCTGGTCGCCACCCTGCGCGGTGAGCCCACCCACCCGTACATCCACAAGGACCTGGGTCTTGTGGTCGATCTCGGTGGCATGGACGGCGTCTCGAAGCCGCTCGGTGTCGAGCTGCACGGCATGCCCGCCCAGGCGGTGGCCCGCGCCTACCACTGGGCGGCGCTGCGGACCAACGTCGCCAAGACCCGGGTGATGACGAACTGGCTGCTCAACGCCGCCGCCGGCGACGACTACGTACGGACCGGGTTCCTCGCCTCGAAGTCGGGGACGCTGCGGGACTTCGAGTACACCGACGCCTATCTGACACCGGAGCAGGTCCGCGGTCACACGGCCTCGTTCCGCGGGGCGGTGGGGGCGGGCGGGAACTGACGGGCTCGCGCGCGGGGTCGCCGTCAGCGCGCGAGCTCGGGGGCCGGGCCCATGACCACGACGGGCTCGCTCGCCGGGTCGAGGGCGCGGAGGAGTTCGCGCAGGGCGTCCATCTCCAGGGCGACGCAGGCCTGGGTGGGCCCGCCGTGGTCGACGTGGATCCAGACCCCGCCGCCCTTGTCGGCGCCGAGCGGGCGTTCCTTGTCGAGCGGGGTCCTGCCCGGGACCCGGTTGTAGTCGATGGCGATGACGTGGTCGAAGGAGCCTTCCAGCGGCTCGCCGGAGAAGCCCGTGCCGCTGATCGCGAACTCCTCGTCCTGGTCGTACGGGATGCGGGCGCCGGGGTCGGGCAGCCGGCCGCCCGCGTCGCCGAGCCGGAACACGCCGATCGGGGTGCGCAGGTCGCCCGCGATGTGGTCGGACGTCCAGCCCTGGAGCGCGTTGTGCGCGGGCCAGGGCCCGGCGGCCTCGGTCCAGCGGCCGGACGGGTCCCGCGCGTACAGCGTGGCGACGGCCGTGTTGGCGTCCGGGCCTGCGCCGGTGACGACGAGTGCCTGGGAGGTGCCGTCCGGGACGAAGGCGTGGGTGGCGGGGCCGATGCCGGGGATGCGGGGCGGGGCGACCGGCGCGGACGCGAGGCTGTTGGCGGCGGTGTCCGGCGGGGCCGCCTCGGGGCGGGAGTCACCGGCGGCGGGCGCGCTCGCCGGCGCCCGGGCGGCGCCGGTGGCGGGGGGCGTGGTGCTCGCGCAGCCGGTGAGCAGCAGGGCCGCGCACAGTGTGCCGGCGCTCAGCAGCGCGGGGGCGCCCTTGCGTACGGACATGGGTCGGCAACCTCCTGGCGGGGGGCAATGCAGCGATCCGTACCCCTTCGGCGGTCCGGCGTCGCGCCGGGCCCGCGCCCTCACCCGTACGGCCGCGTCCGTAGGGGCTCCGCGGACGGCTCCGCCGACACCAGGCCACTTTCCTCGAATTGGCCCCCGCGCACGCCTCAGTGGCCTGATTACCCTGGCTCCATGCATCCCACGCTCGCCGCCGACCTCGACCGGCTTCCCGAACTCCTCCAGTACGCCCGCGACTTCGCGACCCGTGAGCTCTCCGGGATCGGGGAGCGGCCGGCCGCCACCGCTGCGAGGGCGCCGGAACCCGAGGGGCTCCCGGCGGAAGGCGTCGGGGCGCGGGGGGCGGTCGAGCGGTTCGCGGAGCGCTGGGAGGCCGGGTTCTCCGGTTCGGCGGGGCCGCGCTACCTGGGCTTCGTGACCGGCGGCACCACGCCCGCCGCGCTCGCCGGCGACTGGCTCACCGGCACGTACGACCAGAACGGTTCGAGCGGCGGCGGTTCGACCACCAAGGCCTTGGAACTGGAGACGGTCGGGTGGCTGCGTGAGCTCTTCGCGCTGGGCGAGGAGCACAAGGGCGCGTTCGTCAGCGGGGCCACGATGTCCAACACGGTGGGCCTCGCCGTGGCCCGGGAGTGGCTGGGCGAGCGGCGGGGCGTGTCGGTGTCGCGGGAGGGGGTGGGCGCGCTCGGGCCGGTGCACGTGCTGTCCGGGAGCCCGCACTCCAGCGTCACGAAGGCGCTGTCGGTCCTGGGAGTCGGCAGGGACCGGCTGCGGAAGGTGCCGCTGCTCGGCGGGGCGCGGGAGGCCGTGGACGTGGCGCGGCTGGCCGAGGCGCTGGAGGCGCTCGACGGGGAGCCCGCCGTGGTGGTGGCCAACGCGGGGACGGTGAACACGGTCGACTTCGACGATCTGCGGGCGATCGCCGCGCTGAAGGAGCGGTACGACTTCTGGCTGCACGTGGACGCGGCGTTCGGCGCTTTCGCCGCCCTCTCCCCCGCGCACGCCTCGCTCGTCGAGGGGCTCGACGCGGCCGACTCGATCTGCGTGGACCTGCACAAGTGGCTGAACGTCCCGTACGACGCCGCCGTCCAGTTCACCCGCCGGCAGGACCTCCAGGTGCGGGTCTTCCACAACGAGTCGCCGTACCTCGGCCTCCCCACCGGCACCCCCGACTTCCTGCACCTCACGCCGGAGAACTCCCGGCGGCTGCGCGCCCTGGCGACCTGGTTCTCGCTGACGGCGTACGGGCGCGAGGGCCACGCCGAGATCGTGGAGCGCTGCGCCGCGCTGGCCCGGCGGCTCGGGGAGGGCGTCGCCGCGGTCCCCGGTCTCCGGCTCCTCGCGCCGGTGCACCTGAACGTCGTCTGCTTCACCCTCGCCGAGGATCCGACGGCGGAACGCCTCGCCGCCCTGGCCGGGGCGGTCGCCGATTCCGGCGAGGCCTTCCTGACGCCCACGGTCCTGCACGGGACGCCCGCGCTGCGCGCCGCCTTCAGCAACTGGCGTACGACAGAGGCGGACACGGACCGGGTGCGGGACGCGCTCGCGCGGGCGGTGGCGGGGCTCCCGGCCGCGAAGGGCGCGTGACGGCCCCTGAATGCGCTTGACCCGCCCGGCGGGCGGGCGGTTTGCTGCCGGGATGAGTGATCTTCGTATCGAGCGGGCGCGGACGGCGGAGCAGCTCGCCGACTGGCGGGCCGTCCACAACACGATCATCCCGACGGCGGTCCTCTCCGCCGAGGAGGTGCGGGAGCGGGCGGGCCGGAACCGGCTGGAGGTCGCCTATCTCGGGGACGTGGCGGTGGGCTGCTCGACGGTGCGCCCGCCCGACGGGGAGACCCCGGCGGCGACGGTCATCGCCCGGACGCTGCCCGGGTTCCGGGGCCGCGGGTTCGGGACGGCGCTGTACGAGCGGGGGCTCGCGCACGCGCGGACGCTGAGCGAGGAGGGCGTCGAGACGGTGGTCCTGGCCTCGAACGAGGAGGGGCTGCGGTTCGCCCTGGCGCGCGGGTTCGTGGAGGTGGAGCGGTACGTCCTGCCGGGCGACACGATCGCCTTCGTCACGCTGAGACTGGCCTGAGCGGCCGGCCGGAAGCCCTTCCCGGCCAAGAGAACTGACGAATCGTCAGATCGTGGCGTCGCGGGTCTGGGAACCTTCGGGGCCCGGCGCTACCCTCCGCGCATGATTCGGACGGTGGTGTGGGGTACCGGAAATGTCGGGCGCGCGGCCATTCGCGCTGTGGACGCCCATCCAGGACTCGAACTCGCGGCCGTGCTGGTGTCCGATCCGGCCAAGGTCGGCCGTGACGCGGGCCGGCTCGCGGGGCTCGGGCACGATCTCGGGGTGGCGGCGAGCGACGACGTCGCCGCGGTGCTCGGCGGGCGGCCGGGGGCGGTGGTGTACGCCGCCTCCGGCGACACGCGGCCCGACGGGGCGCTCGCCGATGTGGCGCGGGCGGTGGCGGCGGGCGCCGTGGTGGTGACGCCCGCGCTCTATCCGCTCTACGACCAGCGCAACGCGCCGCCGGAGTTCCGGGACCCGGTGCTCGCGGCGGTCGCCGAGGGCGGTGGTTCGCTGTTCGTGTCCGGTGTGGACCCGGGTTGGGGCAACGACGTGCTGCCGCTGCTCGTGAGCGGGCTCGTCGCCACGGTGGACGTGATCCGCTGCCAGGAGATCTTCGACTACTCGACGTACGAGCAGGAGGAGTCCGTCCGCGAGCTGGTCGGCATGGGCAAGCCCCTGGACTACGACCCGCCGATGCTGTGGCCCTCGGTGCCCACGATGATCTGGGGCGGTCAGATACGGCTCATGGCCCGCGCGCTCGGTGCCGAGGTGGACGAGATCCGCGAGACGATGGAGCGGCGTCCGCTGGAGTCCACGGTGAAGACGCGGACGATGGGCGTCTTCGAGGCGGGGACGCAGGGCGCGATCCGCTTCGAGGTGCAGGGGATCGTCGGCGGGGAGCCGCGCATCGTCATCGAGCACGTCACCCGCATCCACCCCTCCTGCGCGCCGGACTGGCCGGTGCCGCCGGACGGCGCGGGCGCCCACCGGGTGATCGTCGAGGGCAGCCCGCGGATCGAGGTGACGGTCGCCGCCACCGACGAGGGCGAGAACCGCTCGGCGGGCGGCAACGCCACGGCGGTCGGCCGGCTCGTCGGCGCGATCGACTGGCTGGTGGCGGCGGAACCGGGACTGTACGACGCGCTGGACGTGCCGCTGCGGCCGGCGGTCGGGAAGCTGGGAAGGAGACCACGATGATCATCGACATTCCCGAGGGCCAGGAGCCGATCGGGTACGTGTGGGGCGACATGGTCCCGGAGATCGGGACGGCCGCGGCGAACTTCTCGCTGTCGGTGTACGCCCATACGACGCTGGGGCTGCGCGAGTTCGAGGCGGCGCGGCTGCGGATCGCGCAGATCAACGGCTGCGGGTTCTGTCTGGACTGGCGGACCGACCGCGACGGCGTCAAGGTCGAGGAGGGCTTCGACGAGCTCGTCGCGGCCTGGCGCACGACGGAGGTCTCGGAGCTCTTCGACGAACGCACCCGCCTCGCCGCTGAGTACGCCGAGCGGTACGCCCTCGACCACCACGGCCTGGACGAGGAGTTCTGGGAGCGGATGACGGCCCGCTACAGCCAGGCGGAGATCGTGGAGCTGACCATGAGCCTGGGCTCGTGGCTGGCGTTCGGGCGGCTCAACCGGGTGCTCGGGCTCGACGAGGTGTGCGTCCTGCCCACGGGCTGACGGCCGGCACGCGCGCGCGTGAAGGGGCCGGCCGGTTCGAGAACCGGCCGGCCCCTTCACGTGCCCGCCGCGTCAGAAGTCCTCGGCGATGATGCGTTCGATGTTGCGCTCGGCGAGGGCGGTGATGGTGACGAAGGGGTTGACGCTCGTGTTGCCCGGGATGAGGGAGCCGTCGATGACGTAGAGCCCCTGGTAGCCGTGGAGGCGGCCGTGGTTGTCGGTGGCCCGGTCGAGGACGGCGCCGCCGAGCGGGTGGTAGGTGAGGTGGTCGCCCCAGATCTTGTAGGCGCCGAAGAGGTCGGTCCGGTAGATCGTCCCCTCCTTGCTGTTGATCTTGTCGAAGATGGACTTGGCCATGTCGATGGACGTCTGCTTCCAGGCCCGGTCCCAGCTGAGGTCGACCCGGCCGGTGCTCGGGTTCCAGGAGAACTCGGCGCGGCGGGGGGTGCGGGTGATGGAGAGGTAGAAGGAGGCGTAGGTCTCGATGCCGGTGGGCAGCGGGGCGACCTCGGCGAAGGCGCCGCCGGCGTCCCAGTTGTCGATGCCCGCGGTGGGCATGGAGGACTGGAGCTTTCCGGTGGGGTCCCACATGTGGTTGGCGCGGCCGCACATGACGTTGCCGTTGTCGCCCCAGCCCTTGCCGATGTGCTCGTTGAGCGAGCCCAGGGCGCCGGTCGCCTTGAGGCGGGTGAGCAGCTTGCTGGTGCCGACGCTGCCGGCGGCGAAGAAGACCCGGTCGGCGCGGACCGTCTTGGTCACGAGCGTGGCGCCGGTGGTGTCGATCTGCTCGATGACGACGGTGTAGCCGCCGGCGGCGGCCGGGCTGACCGAGGTCACCCGGTGCAGCGGCGAGACGTTCACGCGGCCGGTGGCGGCGGCCTGGGCGAGATAGGTCTTCTGGAGGCTCTTCTTGCCGACGTTGTTGCCGTAGATGACCTCGCCCGCCAGGGCCGACTTCTGGACGCCTCCGGCGGCCTCCTGCTTCATGTAGTCCCAGTCGTAGACGTTGGGCACGAAGACGAAGGGGAACCCGGAGCGCTGGGCGTGCTTGCGGCCGACCCGGGCGTACTGGTAGCAGTCCGCGTTCTCCCACCAGTTGACGTCGACCGAGGTGACGCCCAGGCCCGCGTTGGCGCGCGGGTAGTACGTGGAGTACATCTCGGCCGGGTCGACGGTGGGCAGGATCGCCGGGAAGCGCTCCCGCAGCGGCGTGACGGCCATGCCGCCGTTCACGAGGGACCCGCCGCCGACGCCCCTCCCCTGGTAGACGGTGATGCCGGCGAAGTCCTCCGCGTCGAGGATGCCGGTGTGGAGGGGCACGTCCTTGTCGAGCGGGAAGCCGAGGAACTGGCTCAGCGGCTGCTTCGTGCGGGTCCGCAGCCAGAACGACCGGTAGTCCGGCGTGGTGGTGTTGGCGAAGATCTTCCCGTCGGGGCCCGGCGTGTCCCAGGCCATCCCCATCTCGATCATGTGCACGTCGACTCCGGCCCTGGCGAGCCGCAGCGCCGCCACGGACCCTCCGTAGCCGGTGCCGACGACCAGCGCCCGCACGTGCGAGCCGTCGGTGATGGGGGTGCAGTTCAGGCCGGGCACCTCGGCGCGGGCGGGGGCGGTGACCGTACCGGCGAGGGCGGCCGCGCCGAGAACAGAACCTGTTCCCGTGAGAAAACGGCGGCGGCTGACTCCGTGATTTACCCGGGCGGACAAGGGGTGTTCACTCATGTGATCTTCCTCACTCGCGAGTGAATGGGAACACGTTCTACGACCGCCCGCCGAGGAAGTCACGAGAAACTGCCGAGTAACTTCTGTCCTAAGAGGCCCCCTTGATCGCCTCTGCTACGTACGCGGCATGCGCCCGCGCCTCGGGCAGCAGCTCCGCCCACTCCCCGTACTCCCCCGCCAGGTACTGGTCCCGGGCCACGGACAGCACCTCCCGGTGCTCCTCCGGCAGCTCGCCCAGCAGCCACGCCGCCGCCGCGTCCTTCGAGAGGATCCGGCCGGTGCGCAGGGTGGTGAGGACGCGGGCCAGGGTGAGCAGCACGTTGCGGGTGTCGCCGTCGAGGTCGGCGAGCAGTTCGGGTACGCCCGCGACGATCGCGGCCCGCAGATCGGCTTCCGGCACCGGATCGAACACCTCGGAGGGGCGGGGGCCGTGGAGCGAGACGTCTCCGGCGCGGGCCATGGTGAGGAGCGGGGCGAGGTCGGGGCAGGGCGCGGGGGCGGGGGTGAGGCCGCGCTCGTAGTCGTCGCGGAGCCATTCCCCGTAGAGGTACTCGCAGACCGGCGGGTAGCGCCAGGGGCGCACGTCGGCGTGGACGACCAGGCTCAGTTCGACGGGCCGGGCGGGTCCTTCGTGGGCGCGCTCGCCCGAGACGGCGAGCAGGGCGTCGGTGAGGGTGCGGCGTTCGGCCTCGGTGGTGGGCCGGGTGAGGGCGACGAGGACGTCCACGTCGCTGGTGGGGCGCAGGCCGCCGAGGACGGCCGAGCCGTGCGGGCAGGCGGCGAGGACGGCGTCCTCGCCGAGCGTCTCGCGGACGATCCGCACGACCCTGCGGGCGGATGCGTGGGAGGCGTTCTCGCGGGCGCGGCCTTCGTCGGCGTGGCTGGGCATGCGACGGCTCCTGGGGGGTGACGGGCGCGGGGCCCGTCACCGTACCGGAGCGGCGGTGGTGCGGGCGGTCAGGCCAGGGAGGGGCCCGGGGCGCCGGTGAGGCGTTCGGGGGTGAGGAGTTCGGCGAGGCGGTGGGCCGGGATGAGGCCCTTCTCCAGGGTGAGTTCGACGACGCCGCGGCCGGTGGCGAGGGCTTCCTGGGCGATGGCCGTGGCGGCGGTGTAGCCGAGGTGGGGGTTGAGGGCGGTGGCGAGGCCGATGGAGTTCTCGACGGCGGTCCTGAGCGCCTCGGCGTTGGCGGTGATGCCGGTGACGCAGCGCTCGGCGAGGGTCAGGCAGGCGGCGCGCAGCGAGAGGATGCTCTTGGACAGGGCGTGGAAGATGACCGGTTCGAAGGCGTTGAGCTGGAGCTGCCCGGCCTCGGCGGCCATGGTGATGGTGATGTCGTTGCCGATCACCTCGAAGGCGACCTGGTTGACGACCTCGGGGATCACCGGGTTGACCTTGCCGGGCATGATGCTGGAACCGGCCTGTACCGGCGGCAGGTTGATCTCGCCGAGGCCCGCGCGCGGGCCGGAGGACAGCAGCCTCAGGTCGTTGCATGTCTTGGAGAGCTTGACCGCGATGCGCTTGAGGACGCCGGAGAGCTGGACGAAGGCGCCGCAGTCCTGGGTGGCCTCGATGAGGTTCGCGGAGGTCACGAGCGGCAGCCCGGTCAGTTCGGCGAGCCGGCGGCGGGCGGTCTCGGCGTAGCCGGGGGCGGCGTTGAGCCCGGTGCCGATGGCGGTGGCGCCGAGGTTGATCTCGTGGATCAGCTCGATCGCCTCGGCGAGCCGGCCCCGGTCCTCCTCCAGCATCACGGCGTACGTGGAGAACTCCTGGCCCAGCGTCATGGGCACCGCGTCCTGCAGCTGGGTCCGGCCCATCTTGACGACCTCGCGGAACTCCAGCGCCTTCTCGGCGAAGGCGTCCTGGAGGACGGCCATGGCCTTGAGGAGCTCGCGGGCCGCGCCGATCGCGGCGATGCGGATGGCGGTCGGGTAGACGTCGTTGGTGGACTGGCCGAGGTTGACGTCCTCGTTGGGGTGCAGGTGCGCGTAGTCGCCCTTGGCGTGGCCGAGGAGTTCGAGGGCGCGGTTGGCGACGACCTCGTTGGCGTTCATGTTGGTCGAGGTGCCGGCCCCGCCCTGCACGACGTCCACGACGAACTGGTCGTGGAGGTGCCCCGTACGGATCTCCCGGCACGCGCCCGCGATGGCGTCCGCCTTGTCGGCGGGCAGCAGCCCCAGCTCCTCGTTGGCGCGGGCCGCGGCCTCCTTGACGGCGGCCAGCGCCTCGATCAGCAGCGGGTAGACGGAGATCGGCGTGCCGGTGATCGCGAAGTTCTCGGTGGCGCGCAGGGTGTGCACACCCCAGTAGGCGTCGGCGGGCACGTCCCGGTCGCCGAGCAGGTCGTGCTCGCTGCGGACGGGCGCGGAGGCGTGCGGAGCCGGTGCGGGAACCATGAGTGCTGTCCTTCGGGGCAGGGGTGGGCGCCGGGTCGCGGGCGGGCAGGAGGGTGCGCCGCCCGCGAACCGGGGTTCCGGGGGGTGAGTCAGGCGCGGCCGGCGACGGCCGTGGCCGGGCGGGAGCCGTGGGTGGCGAGGGCGGGCTCGGCGCGGACCGGGCCTTCGAGGAGGCGGCGCAGGACGGCGGTGGTGCGGGCGGGATCACCGGCGGCGCCGTCGGCCAGGAGGGTGGCGAGGAGGGCGATACGGGCCTGGGCCGGGCGGAGCGTGCCGGTGAGCAGGGCGCCGGCGGCGACGAGGTCGACCGCGCCGCCGCCGGTGTAGAGCTCGGCGAGCGGTCCGGCGGGGACGCGGGTGCTGACGGCGACGAGGACGCCCTGGGACACCGCGTCGGCGACGGCGGCGGTGATCTCGGGGGTGGCGTTGCCCGCGCCGGTCGCTTCGAGGACGATGCCGCGGGCGCCGGCGGCGATTGCCGCGTCGAAGAGGAGCGTGTCGCCGTCGGAGTGGTGGCTGATGATGTCGACGCGCGGCAGCGGGGTGGCGTCGGGGCCGGTGGCGCCCGGTATCGCGGTCCGCGCGGCGGCGGGCAGCGGCAGCGGGGCGGGGCGCTCGGGCTGCCGCTCGATGTCGACGCGGGAGAAGCCGACGCGGCCGAGGCGCTCGGCGGACGGGTCGGAGAAGGCGTCGGCGGCCAGGGTCTGGGTCTTCACGGTGCCGCGGGCCGCGTGGACGCGGCCGTCGAAGACGACGAGGACGCCGAGGTCGCGGACGGTGGCGGCGACCTGGAGCGCGTCGTAGAGGTTGCCGGGGCCGTCGCCGTCGCCGGTGCCGAAGGGGCGCTGGGCGCCGGTGAGGACGACCGGGCGGGCGTCGGCGTGGTGGAGGTCCAGGAAGAAGGCCGTCTCTTCCAGGGTGTCGGTGCCGTGGGTGATCACGATGCCGTCGACGCCGGGGTCGGCGAAGGTCTCGTGGACGGTCCGCAGGACGGCGAGCTGGTGGGCGCTGGTCATGCGCGAGCTGTTCACGTTGAAGAGGTCGACGACCTCGACGGTGACGCCCTCGGGCAGGGGCGCGGTGGCGAGCACGTCGTCGCCGGAGGCGTCGGCCGCGTACCCGGTGCCCTGCCAGCGGCTGGCGATCGTGCCGCCGGTGCTGATGACGACGATCCGGCGCTCTCCCCCGTCGTTCGTCCGCTTCATGCCTGCCGCCCTCGCTCCGTACCGATATGCCTTGCTGCGGCAACGATAGGCCAGGGGGTGCGCAAGACGATTGCGAAATCACCCGCACCAACGTTTCAGCGTGATAGATAATTGCGCCATGGACCGAATCGATCTCCACATCTTGCGTGAGCTCCAGAACGACGGCCGGCTGAGCAACCAGGAGCTGGCCCAGCGGGTCGGCCTCAGCGCCTCCCCCTGCCTGCGCCGGGTGCGCCAGCTGGAGCAGGACGGGGTGATCCAGGGCTACCGGGCGATCATCGACCCGGAGGCGGTGGGCCGGGGCTTCGAGGTGCTCGTCTCGGTGGAGGTGCGACGGGACCGGGAGACGGTGGAGGCCTTCGAGGAGGCGCTCCAGGACGTCCCGGACGTCATCGAGGCGTACCGCCTGTTCGGCAGCCCCGGCTGCCTGCTGCGGATCGCGGTGGCGGACCTCGCCGCCTACGAGCGGCTGTGGATCGAGCGGCTGACGACGCTGGCCGGGGTCACCGAGGTCAACTCGCAGATCATCATGAAGCGGATCAAGGAACCGAAGGGGATGCCGGTGGACGTCAGGGGCGTCTGACCGCTCCTGGGACGGTTCCGTTGCGCAGGATGCCGGAACGTCACGCAACAGCCTCCTCCCCGTTACATGACAGGTACCTGTCTTGTGCCACGCTCCCGGCTGACACGAAGTCAACACGCGTAGAACGCGGAACCCTTGAGCCGGGGCCGCGGACCGGCGCGTGACGCACCCGGGAAAGGGCACCCCCCATGTCCGCTGCACAGACAGGCCGCTGGAAGAGCTGGGCGGCCTCGATAGCCGCCGTCCTCGTCACCCTCACCCTGCCGACCGTGGCCGCGTCCCCCGCGAGCGCCACGACCACGGCGTACGACAGCACGTACTACAAGAACGCGGTCGGCAAGACGGGCACGAGCCTCAAGTCCTCGCTGCACACCATCATCAGCAGCCAGACGAAGATCTCGTACGACGCGGTCTGGAACGCGCTGAAGGTCACCGACCAGGACCCCGGCAACACCAACAACGTCATCCTGCTCTACAGCGGCGTCTCGCGCAGCAAGTCGCTCAACGGCGGCGACGTCGGCGACTGGAACCGCGAGCACGTCTGGGCGCAGTCCCACGGCAACTTCGGCACCGGCGCCGGACCCGGCACGGACCTCCACCACCTGCGCGCCTGCGACGTCCAGGTCAACAGCACCCGGGGCAACAAGGACTGGGACCTCGGCGGGACCGCGGTCAGCGGCGCCACCGGCAGCTACACCGACTCCAACTCCTTCGAGCCGCGCAACGCCGACAAGGGCGACGTGGCCCGCATGATCCTCTACATGGCCGTCCGGTACGAGGGCGACGACGCCTTCGCCGACCTGGAGCCGAACGAGTCGACCACCAACGGCAGCGTCCCCTTCCACGGCCGCCTCTCGATCCTGAAGCAGTGGAACGAGCAGGACCCGCCGAGCGCCTTCGAGGAGCGCCGCAACGACATCATCTTCAACACCTACCAGGGCAACCGGAACCCGTTCATCGACCACCCGGAGTGGGTCGAGGCGATCTGGTAGACCCCGCACGAAGGCCCGGGCGCCCCGAGGGGCGTCCGGGCCGACCCTCACGCCTCACCGGTCCCGCCGTCTTCAAACGCGAAGCGCGGGATTTTCTCATGTTGTTGAGAGTCCGTACGCATGACCCCGGAGGCGTTATCCATCCGTGATAAACGGGCATTTTGCCCGAGAATCACACGCTACGCCGTGCGTTCAGAGGTCCATTTCAGCCGGCGGGCCCCTCGGCGCACCTATCACGCGAGCAGTGCGCGAACAAGCCCTTCACCCCAGGAAGTTCCGGCAGCCGCTCGGTAACTTCGGCGCACATGACCACTGCCCCTCTGACCTCACCGGTCGACGGCGTCTCCGTCGGCCCGGCCCGCGTCGCGGACGGCGCCGACCTCTGGCGGATCGCCCGCGGCTCGGGGGAACTCGACCTCAACTCGCCCTACAGCTACCTGCTGTGGTGCCGCGACTTCGCCGACACCACCGCCGTCGCCCGTGACGACTCCGGGCGCCCGGTCGGCTTCGTCACCGGATACCTGCGCCCCGACGCGCCCGGCACCCTCTTCGTCTGGCAGGTCGCCGTGGAGGGTTCGCACCGCGGAACCGGGGTAGCCGGGACCCTGCTCGACTCCCTGTCCGACCGGGTGGCGGCCGAGCGGGGACTCCACCGGATCGAGGCGACCGTCACGCCGGGGAACCTGGCGTCCGACCGGCTCTTCCGGTCCTACGCGCGCCGGCACGGGGCGGACCTGACCCAGGAGGTCCTCTTCCCCGCCGCCGCCTTCCCGACCTCAGGACACGAGTCCGAGGTGCTCTACCGCATCGGCCCGCTCGGCTCCCCCACGCCCTGAACCGGCCCGCCCACCCACCCGCACCACCTCTGGAGAAGACACTCCGTGACCCTCACCGACATCGCCCCCTCCGTCTTCGAGACCCTCGAATCGGAGGTCCGCAGCTACTGCCGCGCCTGGCCGGTCGTCTTCGAGCGCGCCACAGGCAGCAGGCTGTACGACGAGCAGGGACGGTCGTACCTCGACTTCTTCGCCGGCGCGGGCTCACTGAACTACGGGCACAACGCCCCGGTGCTCAAGCGCGCCCTGCTCGACTACCTCGCCGCCGACGGCGTCACCCACGGCCTCGACATGTCGACGACGGCCAAACGCGCCTTCCTGGAGACCTTCCGCTCGGTGGTCCTCGAACCCCGCGCCCTGCCCTACAAGGTGATGTTCCCCGGCCCCACCGGCACCAACGCCGTCGAGGCGGCCCTGAAACTCGCCCGCAAGGTCACCGGACGCGAGACGGTCGTCTCCTTCACGAACGCCTTCCACGGCATGTCGCTCGGCTCGCTCGCCGTCACCGGCAACGCCGCCAAACGCGCCGGGGCGGGCGTACCCCTGCCGCACGCCACCCGGATGCCCTTCGACCACTACCTCGGTGGCCGGGTCCCGGACTTCCTCTGGTTCGAGCGGCTCCTCGACGACCCCGGTTCCGGCCTCGACCGCCCCGCGGCCGTGATCGTCGAGACCGTCCAGGGCGAGGGCGGCGTCAACGTCGCCCGCGCCGAGTGGCTGCGCGCGCTCTCGGAACTCTGCCGCCGGCACGACATGCTCCTCATCGTCGACGACGTCCAGATGGGCTGCGGACGCACCGGCGACTTCTTCTCCTTCGAGGCCGCGGGCATCACGCCGGACATCGTCACCCTCTCCAAGTCCATCAGCGGCTACGGCCTCCCGCTGGCCCTCTGCCTGTTCCGCCCGGAGCTCGACGTCTGGGAGCCGGGCGAGCACAACGGCACCTTCCGCGGCAACAACCCCGCCTTCGTCACCGCCACCGCCGCCCTCGACGCGTACTGGCGCGACGACACCCTGCGCGACCGCACCCTCGGCCGCGCCGCCCGCGTGGAGGCCGCCCTGTTCGACCTCTGCGGCGGCGACCGGCGGGCCGGCCTCACCGTCCGCGGCCGAGGCCTGGTCTGGGGCCTGGAGTTCGCCGACGGCGAGCGCGCCGAAGCCGTGTGCCGGCGCGCCTTCGAACTCGGGCTGCTCCTGGAGACCTCCGGGCCGCGCGGCGAGGTCGTCAAACTCCTGCCGCCGCTGACCGCCACCGACGACGAACTCGACGAGGGCCTCGGCATCCTGGCCCGCTCCGTACGCCACACCGCGGACCGCCGCGCCGCCTGAGCACCCGCCGCGCACCCGCCAACGGAAAGGCACCACCCATGATCGTCCGTTCCTTCGACGAGCTGGAGAACACCGAGCGGCATGTCAGGGCCGCTTCCGGGACCTGGGAGAGCAAGCGGATCGTCCTCGCGCGCGAGCGGGTCGGCTTCTCCCTCCACGAGACCGTCCTGTACGCCGGGACCGAGACGTCCATGTGGTACGCGCACCACGTGGAGGCCGTCGTCTGCACCGCGGGCGAGGCCGAACTCACCGACCACGAGACGGGCCTGACGTACACGATCCTGCCCGGGACGATGTACCTGCTCGACCGGCACGAACGCCACACCCTCAAGGTCAAGCGGGACTTCCGCTGCCTGTGCGTCTTCAACCCGCCGGTCACCGGCCGCGAGGACCACGACGCGAACGGCGTCTACCCGCTGCTCACCGAACCCGGCCCGGCCTGATCCCCCCTCCCGCACCGAACCCGCACCCCGTCCGTACGCGCAAGGAAGGCACCGTCACCCCATGACCTCCGCCCCCGCCCGCCCCGTCGACCTCTACCCCACCCGCGGCGCCGAGGAGGTGCTCATCGGCCGCAAGGACCCCGTGGTGTGGTCCGAGCCCGGCACGCCCGGACCGTTCTGGGCCCGTGAGCTCGCCGAGTACGACCGCGACGGGTTCGTCACGGTGGACGAGCTCGTCACCCCCGCCGAGGTCGACGAGCTGAGGGCCGAGCTGGACCGGCTCGTCGCCGACCCCGCCGTACGGACCGACGAGCGGGCGGTCGTCGAGCCCCGCTCCCAGGAGATCCGCTCCGTCTTCGAGGTCCACCGGATCAGCGAGGTCTTCGCCCGGCTCGCGGCGGACCCGCGGATCGCGGGCCGCGCCCGCCAGATCCTGGGCTCCGAGGTGTATGTCCACCAGTCGCGGATCAACGTCAAGCCCGGCTTCGGCGCGAGCGGCTTCTACTGGCACTCCGACTTCGAGACCTGGCACGCCGAGGACGGCCTGCCGCAGATGCGGACGGTCTCGGTGTCGATCGCGCTCACCGCCAACCACACGACCAACGGCAGCCTGATGATCATGCCGGGCTCGCACCGCACGTTCCTCGGCTGCGCGGGCGAGACGCCCCGGGACAACTACAAGCAGTCGCTGCGGATGCAGGACGCCGGGACGCCGTCCCACGAGGCGCTGACGACCTTCGCGGACGCCTGCGGGATCCGCCACTTCACGGGACCCGCGGGCTCCGCCACCTGGTTCGACTGCAACGCCCTGCACGGGTCGGGCGACAACATCACCCCGTACCCGCGCAGCAATGTGTTCCTCGTCTTCAACAGCGTCGAGAACCTGCCGGAGCTGCCGTTCGCGGCCCCGGTCCGCCGTCCCTCGTTCATCGCGGCCCGCCCGGAGGACCGGTCGTGACGGAGGCGGCCGCCGCCGCGCGGTGACGCTCCGCCCAGGCGTCGAGGGCCGCGCGGCAGGCGTGGTCGAGGTGGTGGACCCCGGCGAGGTCCAGCTCGACGGGGCGGTCGCCCGGCAGGTCTTCGAGGGTGTCCAGGATCTTCGGCAGACGCAGGAAGTTCGCGTTGCCGAAGAGCCGCACCCGCACCGGCCCTTCGCCGTCGTCGGTGTGCTCGACCCGGACGTGCGAGGCGTCCCAGGCCGCCTTGGCGACGGAGAGGACGAGACCGGTCAGGACCCCTTGGAGCATGTCGAGGGTGACGATGGCGACGGCCGTCACGACGAGGACGAGCGCCTCGCCGCGGTGGCCGCGCCACAGCGCCACCACTCCCCTGAACGGGATCAGCTTCCAGCCGGCGTGGACGAGGATGCCGGCGAGCGCCGCGAGCGGCACGTGCGTGAGGGTGCCGGGGAGCAGGGCGGCGAACAGGAGCAGCCAGACCCCGTGCAGGACGCGGGAGGCCTTGGTCCTGGCACCGGCCTGGACGTTGGCCGAGCTGCGGACGATCACGGCGGTCATGGGCAGCGCCCCGAGCAGACCGCAGACGGTGTTGCCGAGGCCCTGGGCGACCAGTTCCCGGTCGTAGTCGGTGCGCGGTCCGTCGTGCAGCCGGTCCACCGCCGCCGCGCCGAACAGCGACTCGGCGGAGGCGATCAGGGCGAAAGCGAGGACCGTTCCGAGGAGGGCGACATCGGCGAGGGCGGCGAAGGCGTCCGGTCCTGGCAGCCGGACCGCGTCCAGCACCCCGCTCACCCGCACGGTGGCCACCGGCAGGTCGAGCAAGGCGGTCGCCAGGGCCGTGAGCACGACCGCGACGAGCGCGCCCGGCACCGCCCGCACCCGTTTCGGGGCGTGCCGCCACCCCACGATCACGACGACGGTGGCGGCCGCGACGGCGAGCGGCGCCAGGGTGGTCGCGGCGCCGGTCAGCCCCCGCCAGAGGGCGGCGGGCAGTCCGAAGAGCCGGGCGAGGCCGGAGGCCGGGGCGCTGAGGCCGACGGCCGCGTACAGCTGGCCGGCCACGATGACGAGGCCGATGCCGGCGAGCATGCCCTCGACGACCGAGACGGAGATGGCCCGGAACCAGCGGCCCCACTTCAGCAGGCCGACCATGACCTGGAGCAGCCCGGCGAGCAGCACGGCCACGCCCAGGGCGGGCAGTCCGAAGCTGCGGACCGCCTCGAAGACCAGCACGGTGAGCCCCGCGGCGGGACCGGACACCTGGAGGCTGCTGCCCCGCATCAGGCCGGTGACGACCCCGCCGACGATGCCGGTGACCAGGCCGAGTTCGGCGGGGACGCCCGAGGCGACGGCCACCCCGATGCAGAGCGGAAGGGCCACGAGGAAGACGACGAGGGACGCGGCGAAGTCCTGCCGGAGATGAGGCAAGGAGGACGGCATGGGGTTCTCTCCCCTCAAGGCGCCGACCCGCGTTCGCGCGTCGGCACCCAAGGGGATACGCCCTCGGGGGCGCCGGACGTGGACGATCCGGGGCAACACCGGGGTTTCCGGCCGGAACCGTCCGCAAGCTGACCCGATCACCTACGGGAACGGCGCCCGGGAGCGCGATGATCAGGGGCGCACCGGCCGCAAGCGCCCGCTCACCCGCGCCGCGGAGGGCGTACGGCGCTCATATGGGGCGCGGGCCCGGCTCACCACCAGTAGGCGGGATACCTCGGTGCCCGGCGGCGGATCCGGGACGCGCAGTACGCGGTCAGGACCAGCAGGATCGTGGACCCGAAGAGCAGCGGGACGAAACGGGCCGGCGCGGGCGACTGGAGCACGATGACGACGGAGGTCGCGCAGGCCGGGGAGTGCGGGGTCCTGGCCAGGGTGGTCAGCGCGAGGGTCACCCCAGCGGCGACGGCCGCCGCCCACGCGCTGTGCCCGGCGGCCGCCGCCACCGCGTAGCCGGCCGCGGCCCCGAGCAGATGGCCCACGACCACACTGCGCGGCTGGGCCAGGGGCAGCGCGGGTGCGCAATGGACCAGGGCCGCGCTGGCCGCCAGCGGCGGTATCAGGACCGGCTCGTGGATCAGGGCTCCGATGGCGACGAGCCCGAGCAGCGCGGCCGTCGCGGCGCTCACGCTGTGGAACGCCGCCACGGGCGCCGGGCGGGCCGGTGCCCGTCCGGCCATCCTCGCTCGGCGGGAGCCCCCGGAGCCGGCGGAACGCGCGTCGGGGCGCAGGGCGGTGTCGGTACTCATGTGATGCGGCGTTTCCGGGCGGGCGGCCGTGGGCCGGGACGACGGGTGGCAGGGTGGTCTTGCGGGACCCTGTGGTCGACAGTCGGCCCGGTTGCGCGTCCGAACCTGGTGCGTCGGCGCGACCTCGCACCACTCTAACCAGGGCTTATGCGGCGGGGCGGGCGGGGGGTGGGACGCGAAGCCCCCGGCGGCGCGCCGGTCTGTGGAAGGGTGGTCCGATGACCCAGGACTCCTTCGCCCTCGTCGCCGGCGCCGCGGACTCCCCCGTCCTCCTCCACGTACCGCACTCCTCGCCCGTGGTGCCTCCGGACGTGCGCGCGGACATCGTCCTCGACGACGAGGAACTCGCCCTCGAACTGGCCCACATCACCGACTCCCACACCGAGGCGATCGCCGCCGTCGCGGCCGGGGCGGCCGGCACGACCCCCTGGCGGTTCGTCAACCGGCTGTCCCGACTGGTCGTCGACCCGGAGCGCTTCCCCGACGAGCGCGAGGAGATGCTCTCGGTGGGCATGGGCGCGGTGTACACCCGCACCACGCACCGCGCCGGGCTGCGGCCCGCCGGTTTCGACCCCGAGCCGCTGATCGACCGGTACTTCACCCCGTACGCCGAAGCCATGACGGAGGCCGTGGCGGGGCGGCTCCGGGAGACCGGCAGGGCGGTGATCGTGGACGTCCACTCGTACCCGACGAAGCCGCTGCCGTACGAGCTCCACGGCGCCGGGCCCCGCCCGCCGGTCTGCCTCGGCACGGACGCGTTCCACACGCCGCCCGCGCTGCTCGACGCGGCGCGGCGGGCCTTCGGCGGCTTCGGCGGTGTCGAGACGGACACGCCCTTCGCCGGGACGTACGTGCCGCTGCGGTACTACGGCCGCGATCCGCGGGTCACGGCGCTGATGGTCGAGATCCGCCGCGATCTCTACATGGACGAGCCGGGCGGGGCGGCGGGCCAGGGCGTCGAGGCCCTCGGCGCGGCGCTGGCGGCGCTGGTCGACGCGGTGGCCGCCGGGTAGCGGACGCGCCCGGCGCCCCTTCGGGCAGCGCGGTCTGCCCGAAGGGCTGCACCCGGGGCCCTTCCGCCGCTCCCGGGACTCCGGTGGAGTCGGATGCGTCCCGCATCCGACGAAAGGCACTCGATGAGGCACGACCAGGCGCCCGAAACGGCGTCCGCCGCCGGCCGGCCGGAGCGGCGGAGGTCTCCGGCCCCGGCTCCCCTCGGGGCGGAGCGGCCCGATCTCGCCGGGATACAGCGGCTGGCGGGGAACGCCGCCGTGGTGCAGCTGCTCAAGAATTCCGGGCACGCCTGGGCCCAGGAGGAGCACCGGCACGGAGCCGGCTGCGGGCACGCCGACGCCGAGCGGCCGGCCGTGCAGCGCTCCGCCGTCCACGAGGTCCTGCGCTCCGGCGGACGCGCGCTGGACGAGGCGACCCGTACCGACATGGAGGCCCGTCTCGGCGCGGACTTCTCCGACGTCCGCATCCACGACGACTCCGCGGCCCGGGCCTCCGCCGCCGAGGTCGGCGCCCGCGCGTACACCTCCGGCAGCCATGTCGTCATCGGTGACGGCGGCGGCGACAAGCACACCCTGGCCCACGAGCTCACCCATGTCGTCCAGCAGCGCCAGGGCCCCGTCGCCGGCTCCGACAACGGCGCCGGCCTCAAGGTCTCCGATCCCTCCGACCGCTTCGAGCGCGAGGCGGAGGCCAACGCCCGCCGCGTCATGAGCGCGCCTCCCGGCGAGGCACCCCTCCAGCGGGCCGCCTCCGGACAGTCCGGCGGGGATGTCTCGGTCCAGCGGGTGCCGGGCGACAAGAAGGGCGGGAAGAAGAATCCTGGCGAAGGGTCGTCGAAGCCGGCGAAGGGCGGGAAGGGCGGGAAGGTCCAGGGAGACCACGTCTTCAACTCCCTCGACTCCGCCGCCGATGACATCGTCACGGAGCTCAACAACGCGCTGACGACGTACTCCGACACCCTCGACACCGCCACGCGCAATGCCATCGGGGCGTCCGCCGCCCTGCGGGCGCAATGGACCGCGCTCCGGACCGCGCAACGGGCGGCCATGACGGCCCTGGAAACGGCGGCGAGGGCCGCCCACGAGTACGGTCACCCGAAGAAGGGCTCCCCGTTCAGCTCCTACATCGCCACCCTGCCGGAGGACTCCACGGTCGGCGAGGACGCCAACTCCACCACGTACAGCGACTTCAGCCGCAGTCTCGGCACTCTGGCGACCACCTGTGCCGCACAGTCCTGGTCGGTCCCCCAGGAGATGGTGACCGCCTCGGAGGCGACCGCGTGGCCGGCCTATCTGGCCGCGCGGATCTACGACGCGGACGCGGCGAAGAAGGTACGTGACAACCGGCTCACCGCGCCGGCCGACCGGCGGAACTTCGACACCTGGCGCGCGGAGGCCCAGCGCCGCTACCTCGCGCTCTTCGCCGCCATCGTCGCCGCCCTGAACGCCACGCGCGACGCCATCCAGTTCCTTCGCGCCCAGAACGCGGCCCAGCAGCCCGCCCCCCAGCAGCCCGACGACCAGCAGGGCGAAGGCCCCGCCCCGGGCGGCGACGCCTAACCGGTCGCCCGAGCGAAACAGCGTAAAATATGGCAGATGAGCACACTCAGGTACGAGCTGGTGTTCTCCGATGCCACCGGGGCGGCCCGGGACGTCGTGGTCGTGGAGCGTACGGACTCCACGGGGTCCGGGGGCCACCCCGTCTACGCCGACGCGACCGGCATCATCCGCGCGGAGATCAGCGACCGCGACGAGGTCCGCATCCTCGCCTCCGGCGGACACCAGGAGTTCGTCCAAGGGGTGGTGGCTCGCCCCCTGCCCGAGACCGGTCCGGGCGATTCCGCGGGTTCGGCCGCCTGAGGGACCTTCGGCGCGGCACTCGGTCGTTCCGCCCGACGGGGCGGGACAGTGGACGGGATTCTCGGCCGGACCGACCCGGGGCCCTCTCGACGCCGGCCACCGCGCGTGGCCGGTCGTCCGGCCACCCACTCGTCCGCAGGGGAACGCATCGATGACCGACACCGGCACGTCCTACCGTGATCTCCGCGCCCTGGTGATCAACTGCACCCTCAAGCGGTCGCCGGAGCGGAGCCACACGCAGGGGCTGATCGACATCAGCACCGGGATCATGGAGCGCCAGGGCGTGCGGGTCGACGTGATCAGGGCGGTGGACATCGACATCGCGACCGGTGTCTGGCCGGACATGACGGAGCACGGCTGGGAGACGGACGAGTGGCCGGTCATCTACTCGCAGGTGATGGCCGCCGACATCCTGACCCTGGCGGGACCCGTCTGGCTGGGTGACAACTCCTCGGTCATGAAGAGGGTGATCGAGCGTCTCTACGCCTGCTCGTCGATCCTCAACGAGCGCGGCCAGTACGCCTACTACGGCCGCGTCGGCGGCTGTCTGATCACCGGCAACGAGGACGGCGCCAAGCACTGCGCGATGAACGTCCTCTACAGCCTGCAGCACCTCGGATACGTCCTTCCGCCGCAGGCGGACGCGGGCTGGGTCGGCCCGGCCGGACCCGGCCCCTCCTACCTCGACGAGGGCTCGGGCGGGCCGGAGAACGACTTCACCAACCGCAACACCACCTTCATGACCTGGAACCAGCTCCACCTGGCGAGGATGCTCAAGGACGCCGGCGGCATCCCGGCCTACGGAAACCAGCGCTCCGAGTGGGACGCGGGCTGCCGCTTCGACTTCGAGAACCCCGAGCACCGCTGAGCCGGTCATCGGCGTCGGGAACCTGCCAGACGTCGGCGCCCGTCGCTGCTGGACTGGAGGTCGCACGCTCCGTGCGGTGACCACCTCAGGACGGGATTCATGTCCACAGCAACCATCTCTTCGGTCCGATCCCCGGCATCGCCGGACCGCTCGCCTTTCGTCTCCTGGCTGGCCGTCGTTTCGGTGATGCTGGGGATCTTCTCCATCGTCACGACCGAGATCCTTCCGATCGGCCTGCTCACGTCGATCGGATCGAGTCTGGCGATCTCGGACGGAATGGCCGGTCTCATGATGACCATGCCGGGATTCCTCGCCGCGGTCTCGGCCCCCGTGGTCACGGTGGCCACAGGACGTGTCGACCGGCGGGTCATGCTGGGCGTGTTCATCCTTCTCCTGGCGCTGGCCAACTTCCTTGCCGCCGCGGCGTCGAGCTACTGGCTGGTCCTGATCTCCCGCGTGATGGTGGGCGTCACCATCGGCGGCTTCTGGTCCATCGGGGCCGGGCTCGCCGGTCAGCTGGTTCCCGCGAAGTCCGTGGGCCGCGCGACCTCGGTGATCTTCTCCGCCGTACCGCTCGGCTCCGTGGTCGGAGTACCGCTGGGCACATTGATCGGCGACATGGCGGGCTGGCGGACGGCGTTCCTCGTCATGGGCGTCTTCGCCCTTGCCGTCCTCGTGCTGCTCCTCGCGGTCGTCCCACCCCTGCCCGCCGACCGGGCGACGCGACTCGATGTCCTGGGCGGCACGCTCCGACGCGTCGACACCCGCTTCGCCCTGGTCGCGACCTTCTTCGTCGTGCTCGCCCACTTCGGCGCGTACACGTACGTCACCCCCTTCCTGGAGCGGGTGACCCACGTCGGTTCCGGTCTCATCACGGTCTACCTGCTCGTCTACGGTGCGGCCGGCATCGCCGGCAACTTCCTCGGCGGATCCGCGGTGGGGCGCCGCCCGCGGTCCACCTTCGCCGCGGCGGCGGCCCTGATCGCCGCCGCGACCCTGCTCCTGCCGGTCCTGGGACGGTCGGACGCGGGCGCGGTGGCGCTGCTGGTCGTCTGGGGCGTCGCCTACGGCGCCGTCCCCGTCTGCTCGCAGACGTGGTTCTCCAAGGCCGCCCCCGAGTCCCCGGAGGCGTCCTCCGTCCTCTTCACCGCCTCCTTCCAGGCCACCATCTCCCTCGGGGCCCTGGTGGGAGGAGCCGTCCTCGACCGTTCCTCGCCCTCCACGGTGATGGTGCTGGGCGGACTGGCGGCCGTCCTGGTGATTCCCGTGGTCTGGGTCCACTGGACGGGGAGGTTCGCGGGGCGTCAGGCGAGGTCGCAGTGGCGGCCCACTCCGGTGGAGAAGAGGTAGACCGGGGGCAGGAAGGCGGCGGCGCAGACGGTCCAGAGGGCCGTGTGGGCGCCGACCCAGGTGGCGAGGAGTCCGGCGGTGAGCGCGCCGAGCGGCAGGGCGCCCCAGGAGACGAAGCGGACCGTGGCCATCACGCGGGACAGCAGCTCCGGGGGCGACTGGGTCTGCCGGTAGGTGCGGGTGGTGATGGAGCCGATGACGGTGCCGAAGGCGAAGCCGGCGTTGCCCAGGGCGAACCAGTACGCGTCACCCGCCGACGTGGTCAGCGGGGCGAGCAGCAGCAGCGCACCGCCGGCCAGGTCGGCCGCGATGATGCCCCACGCGGTGCCGAGGCGGGTGGTCACCCGGACCGCGACGGCGGCGCCGGCGAGCGCGCCGACCCCGTCCATGGCGAGGACGAGACCGAGCTGTACGGAGTCGAGGCCGGCCTCGCGGACCAGGTAGAGGGGGGTGAGGGCGACGAGGGCCGCGTTGAGGAAGTTGGCGGCGCTCGCCCAGATCATGCAAGGCCGCATGACGGGGTGCCTGGTGACGTACCGCCAGCCCTCGCGCATCAGCCGGAGCGCGCTCTCGCCGGTGCGGGGCCCGGGGCGGCTCTCGGGGAGGGTGCGCAGGAGCGCGGCGGAGGCCAGGTAGCTGGCGGCGTCGACGACGAGGGCGCCGACGGGGCCGGTCGCGCCGATCAGGACGCCGCCGAGGGAGGGGCCGCCGGTGTCGGTGACGGCATGCGTGCCGGACATGACGCTGTTGCGGGCGGCGAGCTGCTGGGCCGGGACGACGGCGGGCAGGAAGGTCGAGTTGCCGATGTCGAACAGCACCGTCGCCGCGCCGGTGACGAGCGCCGCGAAGAGCAGGTGCGGGTACGTGAGGGTGCCGAGCCACCAGGCGAGCGGCAGCGATCCGAGCGCGGCGAACCGTACGAGGTCGAGGGTGACCTGGAGCCGGCGCAGCGGTACGCGCTGCGCCACGACGCCCGCCGGGAGGCTGAGCAGCAGCCAGGAGACCTGTCCGGCGGCGGCGAGCAGGGCGACCTCGAAGGCGGTGGCGTCGAGGACGGTGAGGGCGACGAGGGGCAGGGCGAGGGCGGTGACGGCGCTGCCCGCGCCGCTGACGGTGGCGGCGGCCCAGTAGCGCCAGAAGACGCCGGGCGGCGAGGTCTCCCGCTCGTCGTCGTGTCGGTCGTGCTCCGGGATCGTTCGTGTCCCGCCCATACGGCGCCCACCCCCTGGGTCTCGTTAGTCTCCTTTGGGAACTCACTCGTTCCGGGTGAGTTTCTATCGGGAACTGACCTCATGGCGCAAGATGGTCCCGACGAGCGGCCGCCGTGCGCGGAGGAGTGGAGACGCTGTGATGAGGTCGGTGCCCGAGCGGGACGGGGGGGGGGGGGGGGGGGGGGGGGGGGGGGGGGGGGGGGGGGGGGGGGGGGGGGTGGTGGGCTTGGGTGGGGAGGTGGGG